>CADCUM010000114.1 GCA_902805885.1 uncultured Nocardioides sp.
GCTGACCGGACAGCGCGGTCAGCACCGCATCGACGTGGGACCGCAGCGCGCGCACCTGGCCCGGACCCGCGAGCGGGGGATGGTCGTCGGGTGTCGCGGAGGGAAGCACGACGAGGTCGACGTCGGGATGCCTGCGGCGCAGCTCGCCGTACATCGGGTCCGTCAGCGCCGGGTCGCTCGTGGGATCGGTCATGAAGGGGTTCTTCCGCCCGGGCCGGGTTCTGAAACCCGCTGGGTCCAGCGTGTGGAGGAGCGCCCCTAGAGTGACCCGCGTGGACTTCTACTCCGCCTACGCCCAGGGCTACGCCCGGATCGCGGCCTGCACCCTGCCGCTGCACCTGGCGGACCCGGCCGCGAACGCGGCGGCGATCCTCGAGCAGGCGCGGCTGTGCCACGAGGACAGCGTGGCGGTCGCGGTCTTTCCCGAGCTCGGCCTCACGGGCTACTCCGCCGAGGACCTGTTCCTCCAGGACACCCTGCTGTTCGGGGTCGAGGAGGCCCTCGCGGAGCTGGTGACCGGCAGTGCGGACCTGATGACCGCTCTCGTCGTCGGCGCTCCGCTGGTCCAGGGCAACCGGGTCTACAACTGTGCCGTCGTCATCCACCGCGGCGAGGTCCTCGGCGTGGCGCCGAAGTCGTACCTGCCCAACTACCGGGAGTTCTACGAGCGACGCTGGTTCGCTCCCGGCGACGACCGCGAGCTCGAGTGGATCACCGTCGCCGGGCAGGACGTGCGGTTCGGTCCCGATCTCGTCTTCCGGTGCCTCGACGTGCCGGGGCTCGACCTCCACGTCGAGGTCTGCGAGGACATGTGGGTCCCCGTGCCGCCCAGCGCCGAGGCCGCGCTGGCGGGCGCCACGGTCCTGGCCAACCTCAGCGGCTCGCCGATCACCGTCGGGCGCGCCGAGGACCGCAGGATGCTCGTGCGGGCGGCGAGCCAGCGCTGCCTGGCGGCGTACGTCTATGCCGCTGCGGGGCAGGGCGAGTCGACGACCGACCTCTCGTGGGACGGCCAGACGATGGTCTACGAGGTCGGCGAGCTGCTCGGTGAGACCGAGCGGTTCCCGGACGGCGCACGACGCACGGTCGTCGACGTCGACCTCGACCGGCTGCGCCAGGAGCGCCTCCACATGGGCAGCTTCGACGACAACCGGCGCACGCACGGCGAGCGGACCCAGCGGTTCCGGACGGTGGAGTGGGAGCTGTCGCCGCCGGCCGGCGACATCGGGCTGATGCGCAAGGTCGACCGGTTCCCGTTCGTCCCCGACGACCCGGCGCGCCTCGCGCTGGACTGCTACGAGGCCTACAACATCCAGGTCTCCGGGCTGGAGCGGCGCATCGAGTCGATCGGGTCGGTGAAGCCGGTCATCGGGGTGAGCGGAGGGCTCGACTCGACCCACGCCCTGATCGTCGCGTGCAAGGCGATGGACCGGCTCGGGCGCCCGCGCAGCGACGTCCTCGGGTTCACGATGCCCGGCTTCGCCACGGGCGAGCGCACCAAGGGCTACGCCACCCGGCTGGCGGAGGCGCTCGGGGTCACGTTCGAGGAGATCGACATCCGCCCGGCCGCGCAGCAGATGCTCGAGGACCTGGGGCACCCGTTCGGCCGCGGCGAGAAGGTCTACGACGTCACCTTCGAGAACGTCCAGGCAGGCCTGCGCTACGACTACCTCTTCCGCCTCGCCAACCAGCGCGGCGGGATCGTCGTGGGCACGGGGGACCTGTCCGAGCTCGCGCTCGGGTGGTGCACGTACGGCGTGGGCGACCAGATGTCGCACTACACCGTCAACGCGGGCGTCCCGAAGACCCTCGTGCAGCACCTCATCCGGTGGGTGATCGGCAACGGCGAGCTCGACGAGTCCGTCAACTCGGTCCTGCGCGAGATCCTCACGCAGGAGATCACCCCCGAGCTGATCCCGATCGAGGACGGGGTGAAGCCGCAGGCGACCGAGGACTCGGTCGGGCCCTACAACCTGCAGGACTTCACGCTCTTCCAGGTCGTCCGCCACGGGCTGCGGCCGCGCCGGATCGCGTTCATGGCCTGGCACGCGTGGCGCGACGCCGACGAGGGGGAGTGGCCGCCGGGATATCCCGAGGACGCGCGGGTGGCCTACGACCTGCCCGCCGTCCGTCACTGGCTCGAGGTGTTCGTGAAGCGATTCTTCGCCAACCAGTTCAAGCGGTCCGCGCTGCCGAACGGCCCCAAGGTGAGCGCCGGCGGGACGATGAGCCCGCGCGGCGACTGGCGGATGCCGAGCGACGCGAGGCCGACGGCCTGGCTCGCCGAGATCGAGCGGGACGTGCCTCGGGACTGATGCAACCTTCGTGCCGGATGGCGCGTCCTGGTGACAACGCATCCAGCACCGAGGAGAGTTCGAGTCATGACTGCACGACGTACTGCCGCCCTGGTGGGCTGCCTCCTGCTCGCCACCTCGATGGCGCCCGCCGCCGCGGTCCAGCGCGCCACGGGGACGACCGCCAGCACCAGCACGCCAGCTGCCGAGCGCACCGCCCCGGCTCGCACGAGGCTGACCTTCACCGTCGCCGACTGCGAGGGCTGCGAGGTCTCCCTCGCCAACGGTCGCCGCACGCTGGACGCCGACGCCGTCCACGTGTGGCAGTCCAGGACGCGGACTGTCGAGGGCGGCGAGGTCACCTTCCGCATCGCCACACGGCGCACCTGGGGGATGTCCGTCGCGGTCCGGGCCCCCTGGGAGGGACACACCGGCTACGTGACCACCGTCGCGTGGCGCTACAACGGCAGGCACGTCGGTGACACCGTCACCCTCGAGGACGCGGTGACCAGGCGCCGGGCTGCGGCGTGCTGGGAGGGCACCCGGGCGCGACGTCTCACCGTGCCCCTGGTCGTGGAGGAGGTCGAGGTCGACGGGGTCCGGGAGCGGGTGCCGGGGAGCATCGCCTTCGTGCCGGTCACCCAGAGCTGGCTCGACCCGATGCGCGTGGCACCCGAGGGTGTCCTCGGCTCGCAGGACGTGAACATCTGCCGGTGAGCCGCTGCCCCTAGGCTGCGGGCATGGGTAAGCAGGAAGACTTCGTCCTCCGCGCTCTCGAGGAGCGCGACGTCAGGTTCGTCCGGCTGTGGTTCACCGACGTCCTCGGCTTCCTCAAGAGCGTGAGCGTCGCGCCGGCGGAGCTCGAGAACGCCTTCGACGAGGGCATCGGCTTCGACGGGTCCGCGATCGAGGGCTTCGCGCGGGTCTACGAGTCCGACATGCTGGCCCACCCCGACGCCTCGACGTTCCAGATCCTGCCGTGGCGCGGGGGCGGCGAGGGACCGGCGACGGCGCGCATGTTCTGCGACATCGTCATGCCGGACGGCAGTCCGTCGTACGCCGACCCGCGCCACGTCCTCAAGCGGACCCTCGGCGTCGCGGCGGAGAAGGGGTTCACGTTCTACACCCACCCCGAGATCGAGTTCTACCTGTTCAAGGACATGCCCGGGAAGGGCGACGAGCCGCAGCCGGTCGACCGCAGCGGCTACTTCGACCACACCGCCCAGTCGCGCGGCTCCGACTTCCGCCGCGAGGCGATCACCATGCTCGAGGCGATGGGGATCTCGGTGGAGTTCAGCCACCACGAGGGTGGGCCGGGCCAGCAGGAGATCGACCTGAGGTACGCCGACGCGCTGACGACGGCGGACAACATCATGACCTTCCGGACGGTGGTGCGGGAGGTGGCGCTCGGCCAGGACATCTGGGCGAGCTTCATGCCGAAGCCGTTCACGACGCACCCGGGGTCGGGCATGCACACCCACGTGTCCCTCTTCGAGGGGGACCGCAACGCCTTCTTCGAGGCGGGCGCGGAGTACCAGCTCTCGAGGACCGGACGCCAGTTCATCGCCGGCGTGCTGCGGCACGCCAGCGAGATCTCGGTGGTGACCAACCAGTGGGTCAACTCCTACAAGCGGCTGCTCGGCGGCGGCGAGGCGCCGTCGTACATCTGCTGGGGTCACAACAACCGCTCCGCGATGGTGCGGGTGCCGATGTACAAGCCCAACAAGGGCCAGTCGACCCGCGTCGAGCTGCGCACCATCGACGCCGCCTGCAACCCCTACCTCGCCTTCGCCGTCGTGCTCGCGGCGGGCATGAAGGGGATCGAGGAGGGCTACGAGCTGCCGCGGGAGGCCGAGGACGACGTCTGGAGCCTCACCGAGCGGGAGCGCAAGGCGCTGGGCATCCAGCCGCTGCCCAAGAGCCTGTGGGACGCGATCGGCATCGCCGAGGACTCCGAGCTGCTGGCCGAGACGCTCGGCGAGCACGTCTTCGACTTCTTCCTCCGCAACAAGCGCGTGGAGTGGGAGGAGTACCGCACGCAGGTGTCCGCCTTCGAGCGCGACCGGATGCTGCCGGTCCTGTGATCGGCGGGCCGCGGGGGTGAGCGCACGGATCGTGGTGGTCGAGCACCAGCAGAACTGCCCGGCAGGCCTGGTGGGCGACTGGCTCGTCGAGGCGGGAGCGAGCCTCGACGTCGTCCGGCCCTACCTCGGCGACGAGCTGCCGGAGCCGGCGACGTACGACGCCCTGCTGGTGCTCGGCGGCGACATGGGGGCGAACGACGACGCGACGGTCCCGTGGCTCGGCCCGCTCAAGAAGCACGTCCACGCCACCGTGGCCGCCGGCACGCCCGTCCTCGGGATCTGCCTGGGCCACCAGCTCGTGGCCGCGGCCCTCGGGGGTGTCGTCGGGAAGAACCCCGCCGGCCTGACGGTCGGGGTGGAGCCGGTCGTCTGGGAGGCCGCGGTCGCCGACGACCCCCTCTTCGGTGGCATGGTCCACGCCGACCGGGTCGTGCACTGGAACGGTGACGTGGTGGTGGCGCCGCCGCCGGGGTCGACGACGCTCGCCCGGACCGTGGACGGGTCCGTTCAGGCCGCCAGGTTCGCCGCCGCGGCCTGGGGCATCCAGGCGCATCCGGAGGTCGACGCGGCCACCTGCCGGCAGTGGGCCGAGGTCGACCGGGACGACCACCTCGCCCGCGGGCTGGACCAGGACGCGATGATCGACCGGATCCGGGCGGCCGAGGAGGAGCTCGAACGGCAGTGGCGCCCCCTGGGCGAGCGGTTCGCCCGCATCGCCGAGCGGTCGGTCGGGCCGCGGCCCACGCCATGAGTGCCGCCACCGGACGTCTCGTCCGACTCGGGTTCCTCGACGCCGAGGGGGCCCTCGAGCACCTGGGACGGCTGGGCGACCACGGCGAGCAGCTGCTGGCGGTCCTGGGGCGGGCTGCCGATCCCGACCTGGCCCTCTCTGCCCTGGTGCGGCTGGTCGAGGCCCTCGGCGAGCAGGGGCCCGGGATGCTCGCGGAGCTCGCCCGCGACGAGGCCAGCGCCCGGCGCCTGGTGCTCGTGCTCGGTGCCAGCCAGGCCCTGGGGCAGCACCTCGCCCGGCACCCCGAGCACTGGCGCGAGCTGACGGACCCGGCCCTGGGCTCGACACGGCCGGCGGCGTACGCCGTGCGCGACGGCCTGCTGGCAGCGGTGGGCGCCGAGCCGACCGACCCGGAGCCCGTCGCCACCCTGCCCGACGGCGAGGCGGTCGACGCGCTGCGGGTGGAGTACCGGCGCGTGCTCCTGCGGCTGGCCGCGCGCGACCTGGCCGACGACCTCGGGCTCGACGACACGGCGGCCGAGCTGTCGGACCTCGCGGGCGGCACGCTCGAGGCCGCTCTCGCGGTGGCGCGGGCGCGTGTCGGCGAGACGGCGTCGCTGGCGCGCCTCGCGGTGGTCGCCATGGGCAAGTGCGGCGGACACGAGCTCAACTACCTGTCCGACGTCGACGTGATCTTCGTCCACGAGCCGGCCGACGAGGACGTCGACGACGCCGCGGCGCTCCGGGCGGCCTCGCAGCTGGCCGCCCAGCTCATGCAGGTCTGCTCGGACCAGACGCGCGAGGGCACGATCTGGCCGGTCGACGCCAACCTGCGTCCCGAGGGCGCGCACGGCCCGCTGGTCCGCACCCTGGCGAGTCACCAGGGCTACTACGAGAAGTGGGCCAAGACCTGGGAGTTCCAGGCGCTGCTCAAGGCGCGACCGGTGGCGGGCGACGCCGACCTGGGCCGGCGCTACGTCGAGATGATCGCTCCGATGGTGTGGAGCGCCGCGGGACGCGACGGCTTCGTGGGCGACGTCCAGGCGATGCGGCGACGGGTGCTCGAGCACATCCCGCCCCGGGAGGCGGAGCGGCAGCTGAAGCTCGGCTCCGGGGGACTGCGCGACGTCGAGTTCGCCGTCCAGCTCCTCCAGCTCGTGCACGGCCGGTCGGACCCCTCGATCCGCAGCGGGGCGACCCTCAGCGCCCTCGCCGACCTCACCCGCGGCGGCTACGTCGGTCGCGAGGACGGCGAGCGGCTCAGCGCGGCGTACGCGTTCCTCCGCACGCTCGAGCACCGCATCCAGCTCTTCGCGCTCCGTCGCAGCCACGTGGTCCCCGAGGACGAGGCGTCGCTCCGCCGCCTGGGCCGGTCCCTCGGCCTGCTGAACGACCCGGTCGCGTCCCTGGACCGTGAGTGGCGGCACCACCGCCGCGAGGTGCGGCGGCTCCACGAGAAGCTCTTCTACCGCCCCCTCCTCGGGGCCGTCGCGCGGCTGGCGGGCGACGAGGCACGGCTGTCCATGGAGGCGGCGGGCCACCGGCTGTCGGCCCTCGGGTACGCCGACCCCACGGCGGCGCTGCGACACCTCGAGGCGCTCACCGCCGGGGTGTCCCGCACCTCCGACATCCAGCGGACCCTGCTCCCCGTGCTGCTCGAGTGGTTCGCCGACGCGCCGGACCCCGACGCCGGCCTCTTCGGGTTCCGCCGGATCAGCGAGAGCCTCGGTCGCAGCCCGTGGTACCTCACGATGCTGCGCGACGAGGGCGAGGTCGCGCAGCGGCTGGCCTTCGTCCTGGGCACGTCGCGCTACGCCACCGACCTGCTGGAGCGCGAGCCCCAGGGCGTGCGGATGCTGGGGGAGCCGCTCGCCCCGCTGAGCGCCGAGGCGGTGCTCTCGGAGATGCGGTCCGTGGCGGGCCGGCACGAGGCACCCGAGGACGCGGTGCGCGCCGTGCGAGGGGTACGGCGGCGCGAGCTGCTGCGCATCGCCTGTGGTGAGCTGGTGGACGGGACCGACGTGGCGGTGGTGGGCCAGGGGCTCTCCCGGCTGACGGACGCGACGCTGGAGGCGACCCTGGAGGTCGCGACCCGGTCGCTGCTCGTCCAGCGCGGCCTCGCGGAGGCGCCCACGCGCATCGCGGTCGTCGCGATGGGGCGGTACGGCGGCTTCGAGCTGTCGTACGGCAGCGACGCCGACGTCATGTTCGTGCACGACCCGGTCGAGGGCGGCGACCCCCAGGCGGCCGCGTCGTTCGCCCAGGCGGTGGTCGGCGAGGTCCGCCGGCTGCTGGCGGTGCCGGCGACCGACCCGCCCCTCGAGGTCGACGCCGACCTGCGCCCGGAGGGCAAGGGCGGGCCCCTCGTGCGGACGCTGGAGTCGTACGCGGCCTACTACGCGCGCTGGTCGCACGTCTGGGAGTCCCAGGCGCTCCTGAGGGCCGACCCGGTGGTGGGGGACCAGGCGCTGCGCGACCGCTTCACGGCGCTGATCGACCCGCTGCGGTTCCCTGCGGAGGGACTGGGGCACGACGACGTGGTCGAGATCCGCCGGATCAAGGCGCGGGTCGACCACGAGAGGCTGCCGCGGGGCGCCGACCCGCACACGCACCTCAAGCTCGGCCGGGGTGGGCTCGCCGACGTCGAGTGGACGGTCCAGCTGCTCCAGATGAGGCATGCCGGCAGGGTCGCCGCACTCCGGACGCCCCAGACGCTCCCGGCGCTGGAGGCGGCCGCTGCGGCCGACCTGGTCCGCGACGAGGACGCGCGCACGCTGGCGGAGGCCTGGCGGCTGGTGAGCCGCGTCCGCAACGCGGTGACCCTGGTGCGCGGCAGGCCGGCCGACCACCTGCCCCGGGACGCCCGTGAGCGGGCGGCCGTGGCTCGGGTGCTCGGCTACCCCGAGGGCGCGTCGGACCAGCTGGTCAACGACTACCTGCGGACCACCCGGCGCGCCCACTCCGTGGTCGAGCGGGTGTTCTGGCAGTGAAGCGATCTGCTCACTGTCAGCAGAATTCAGGTATCTTCTTCATATGACCGAAGTGCAGGGCAGTCCTTCATGGGTGGTGATCGGCGACCTCGTCGCCTCGCGGCGTTCCACCGACCGGATCCGCACCCACGAGCGGCTCGTCCGCGTGCTGACCGAGGTGGGCGAGGAGCTCGCCGCGACCGGCGGGGTCCTGGTCCCGCTGCAGGTCACGGCCGGTGACGAGTTCCAGGGGACGTTCAGCAGCCTCGGCGCCGCCCTGAGCGCGACCCTGCGTGTCCGGCTGGGCCTCCTGCCCGACGCCGACGCACGCTGTGGGGTCGGGTTCGGTCGCGTCGTGGTGCTCCAGGAGCAGCCGCGGGTCGAGGACGGCCCGGGGTGGTGGGCCGCCAGGGCGGCCATCGAGCGGGTGGAGGCCGACGCCGACAGGTCCGCGCTGCAGGGACTCCGCACGCGGTACGTCGTCGCGCCCGGGACGGAGCCCGCGGACGCCGGGCCGGAGGGCGTCGTCGCCTCCGACCCCGCCGCCGTGAACGCGGCCCTGATCACCCGGGACCACCTCGTCAGCCGGCTGTCGCCGCGCTCGCTGTCGGTGCTGCGTGGTCTGCTGGCGGGGAGGACGCAGAAGGATCTCGCAGGAGACCTGGGGATCACCCCCTCTGCGGTCTCGCAGAGGGTGCGGTCGGACGGTCTGGCCGTGCTGGTGGCGGCGGACGAGCTGCTGGGGGGTCTCGGATGAGCTGGCTGGGAGTACTGCTGCTGGGGATGGCGCTGACCGACCTGGCCCACTCGGTGCGCCCGGCCCGTTGGGTGCCGGAGTGCACCGGCGCTGTCGCTGCGGTGGGCATCGCGCTGCTGGCCGGGCTGACGGGCCCGCGCGACCTCGCCGCCCTCGCGGTGATCGTGCTGGTCGTCCTCGCCTGGGGGCAGAGCGTCACCCGGGGCTTCGGGCGGGGGCCGGCGTGGCTGCCGCTCGTCGTCCTGCTCTTCGCGCTGGTCCTGGGGGTCGGCACCTCCGGCGCCGCGCCGGCGGCCGACGGACTGCTGGCCGACTGGCTCGACGGGGTCACCCTGCCGGTCCTGGAGGGCCTCAGCGCCGACCGCTTCCTGCTGGCGGCCGGCGCCTTCGCGCTCCAGCTCTCCAGCGGCAACGTCATCGTGCGGCTGGTCCTCAAGGCGACCGGCACCCTCAACCCCGCGGCCGACGGCTCCCTTCCCCCGACCCCGCTCAAGGGCGGCCGGCTGCTCGGGCCCCTCGAGCGGGTCTTCATCCTCGGTCTCGGCCTGGCGGGGGAGCTCACCGCCGCCAGCATCGTCGTCGCCGCGAAGGGCCTCCTGCGCTGGCCCGAGCTCTCCTCCCCCGGGGAGCGGGTCCGGATCCACCAGCTGACGGAGTACTTCCTGGTCGGGTCGTTCGTGTCCTGGCTGGTGGCGCTCGCCTCGCTCGTGCTGCTGTCCTGAGCGAGCCGTCCTCCGGCTCAGAGACGCAGCACGCGACCGGCCACCACCAGGTGGACCTCGTCGCAGACCTCGGCGACCCGTTGGTTGAGCGTGCCGAGGAGGTCACGGAAGAGCCGTCCCGAGCGGTGCTCCGGGACCACCCCGAGGCCCACCTCGTTGGTCACCAGCGCCACCCCCTGGGCGCAGTCCGCCAGTGCGGGGAGGAGCGCGGCGAGCGCGTCGTCGAGCAGCGTGGACAGCTCCGCGCCCGGTGCCTCCCAGGCCCCGGCGTCGTCCACCAGCCCCGTCAGCCAGGTGCCGAGGCAGTCCACGAGGAGCGGGCGGTCGGCGTCGGCCAGGACGCCGGGGAGGTCCCTGGTCTCCAGCGTCGTCCAGCTCGCCGGTCGGCGCGACCGGTGGACGGCGATCCGCTCCGCCCAGTCGGGATCGGACTCCACGTCCGGGGTCGGGCCCGCGGCGACGTAGCAGGCGCCGTCGGCCGCGGCCGGCCACGAGGCGACCAGCGCCTCCGCGTGCCGCGACTTCCCCGAGCGGACGCCACCGGTGACCAGGATGCGCACGGGGGCCATGGTGTCAGGTCGTGCTGCGAGGGTGCGCTGCCAGGTCGTGCTGTCAGGTCGAGGACACCGCCACCAGCAGCACGGCGAAGCTCAGCTCCACACAGGCACCGAGCACGTCCCCGGTGACGCCACCGAGGCGTCGTACGCACCGCCGGACGAGCGCCAGGACCAGCGTCGCGGCCACCAGGGCCCCGGCGAGTCCCGGCCACGGCGCGCCGGACAGGCCGGCTGCGAGCATCGACAGGGCCG
The DNA here is from genome assembly GCA_902805885.1 of uncultured Nocardioides sp. GTDB lineage: Bacteria > Actinomycetota > Actinomycetes > Propionibacteriales > Nocardioidaceae > Nocardioides. The sequence goes on from CADCUM010000114.1 coordinate 10,366, forward strand.
CTCCGGCCGCCAGAACGGCCACGACGGCCGGCACGGGCACGGACTCCGCGTGGACCGCGCCGAGGCCGTCCGGCCGCGCCGCCGGCACGCCCCGGGCGCAGGTGAGGGCGAGCGTCGAGCGGGAGGCGCAGACGAGCAGCCCCACCGCGAGCCAGCCGTCCTCCCGCCCCGCCACGGCCGCCAGCGCGGCCACCTGCAGGCCGGCGACGGTGACGATCGCGACGGTGCCCGCAGGACCGACGTCGCCGGTGCGCATCACCGCGAGGGAGCGCTCGCGGTCGTACGACGCGGTCAGCCCGTCGGCGGTGTCGGCGAGCCCGTCCCAGTGCAGGGCGCGCGTGCCGAGGGCCAGCGCTCCGACGACGAGCAGGCCGACGACCAGCGGCGGCAGGCCGGCGAGGTCGCCGAGCAGCACCACGCCCGCGGTGACGAGAGCCAGCGGGAGCACCGCCACCGCGGCGAGGGTCATCGCCACCCCGGCGGTGGCGCGGTCGACCCGGCGGGGCGCCGGGACCCGCAGCACGGTGAGCGTGCCGACGGCCAGCAGGAGGCCGTCGCGCAGGGGGACGGCCCTCACGCGTCCAGCACGTCCGAGAGCAGCGCGACGTCGCGGAGCAGGGCCACGCCCGAGCGCAGCAGCGGGACGGCTGCGACCGCGCCCGAGCCCTCCCCGAGCCGCATCCCGAGGTCGAGCAGCGGCTCGAGGCCGAGCGCCTTCAGGGCGTGGGCCTGGGCCGGCTCCGTGGACCGGTGCCCCGCGACGAACCAGGCGCGACAGCCCGGAGCGAGGCGCTCGGCGGTCAGGGCACACGCCACCGACATCAAACCGTCGAGCAGGACGGGGACGCCGGCCCGGGCGGCGGCGACCATGAAGCCGGTGGTCGCTGCCAGGTCGGCGCTCCCCAGGGCGACCAGGGTCTCCACCGGGTCCTCCACCCGGTCGCCGGCGCGCACCAGCCCCTGGGCCACGACCTCGCACTTGCGCGTCCATGCGGCGTCGTCGATCCCGGTGCCACGCCCGACGACCTCCTCGGCCGCCAGCCCGAGCGCCGCCGCCACCAGCGCCGCTGCGGGGGTGGTGTTGCCGATGCCGAGGTCTCCGCTCAGCAGCAGCTGGGCGCCCGCGGCGATCTCCTCCGCGGCGACGTCCGCGCCGACCTGCAGCGACCGCAGGGCCTCGTCCGGAGCCAGCGCGTCGGTGAGGTGCAGCGCCCCGGACGAGCGGCGCACCTTGCGCGCCGTCACCTCCGGCGGCAGGTCCCGGAGGTCCGCGTGCACGCCGATGTCGAGCACCCGGACGGCCACACCGGAGGCGGCGGCCAGCGCGCTGACACCGGCGCGGCCGGCGACGACGGTGCGGACCATCGCCTCGGTGACCGCCGGGGGGTAGGCGGAGACGCCGTGCTGGGCCACGCCGTGGTCGCCGGCGAACACCACGAGACGCACGTCGTCGAGGGGACGCGGAGGCACGACGCCCTGAGCGCCGGCGAGCCAGGCCCCGAGCTCCCCGAGGCGACCGAGGGCGCCGGGCGGGGTGGCCAGCCCGGCGAGCCGCTCGCGTGCCCGGGTCGTGACCTCCGCGGAAGGCGGGGGGACGGGTCCCGGGGCAGGACGCGGGGCAGGACGAGGGGCGGTGGACATGGCCGGGAGCCTAGTGACGCACGTGGGAGGCGGGCCTGCCAGGCTGGCGACCGTGCCCGGCCACACCGTCCTGCAGCTGCCGGTGCCCCCCCTCGAGGAGTGGGTCGTGGACAGGACGCGCCACTACGACGCGTCGTTCGTCTCGGACGACCCCCGCTTCGCGCACGCCCACGTCACCGCGCTCGGGCCCTTCCATCCCACGCCGTCGGCCGAGGCCCTCGACACGGTGGCCGGCATCGCCGGCCGGACGCCCCCGATGACCGTCCGCCTCGAGCGCCTCGCGCAGTTCGCCGGAGGGATCATCCACCTCCTGCCCGAGCCCGACTCCGGGCTGCGGGCCCTCACCGCGGCGCTGGTGGAGGCGTTCCCCGAGCACCCGCCGTACGACGGCGTGTTCGGGCGCGACGTGGTGCCGCACGTCACCCTCGACGCCGCCTCCGCCGAGGTGTCCCTGGGCAGCACCCGGCGTCTGCTCGCCGGGGTCCTCCCGGTGACCTGCCGTCTCGACGAGCTCCAGCTCGCGTGGTGGGAGTCGGGCCGGTGCCACGTGCAGCAGCGCTGGCCCCTGGGCGGGTGAGCACCGTCGTGGGAGGATCCCGGACGTGGACATCGCCGCGGACGCCTGGCTGCGGTGGACGCGCGCTGCCGCTCTGGCGACCGTCGCGGTCCTCGTCGCCGTCTGGGCCCATGTCGGAGCGGACGGGCGGCTGCCCTCGGCGCCCGTGCTGCTGCTCGTCGCCGCGGCGATGACCGTCGCGGTGCAGCCACTCCTCGCCCGGCCCGCCTCGGCCGCGCGGGTGCTCCTGCTCACCGTGGGTGGGCAGGCGGCCGCCCACGTGGCGCTCAGCCTGGCGGCCGGCCACCGCGGAGACGCTGCACGGTCGGCGCACCCGGCCGACGGCCACGCGACGTCCCCGCACCACGAGGGTGGTGCCCACGCGGACAGCGGTCCCACGATCCTGGAGCCGGTCGTCCACCTGGTCGAGGACCTCGCGTCGGCCGGCCTCCCCATGCTGCTCGCCCACCTGGCGGCCGCCGCCCTCGTCGGCGCCTGGCTCGCGGCCGGTGAGCGCGCCGTGTGGACGCTCCTGACCCTGGCGTGGCGTGCGCTCGCCCTGGTGCTCGGCGTGGTCCGCCCCAGCCCCGCCCCCCGGCGGCCGGCCGCCGCGGTGGCGGTCGCCCCCCGGCTGATGTCCCGCGTCACGGCCGGGAGCGTCGTACGCCGCGGCCCCCCGTCCCTCCTCGCTGCCTGAGAGACCCCTCGCCACCCCGCCGGGCGGTGCCACGCGCACCCGGCGGGTCGTCGGCGCATCCCGTCCTGCCCGGCCCTGCCGGGACCCTCGAGGAGAGACATGACCGATCTCGACCAGCGCGTGCCCACACGCGCCCGCCCCCCGCGCGACCACACCCGGACGTCGTCCGGCGGCTGGTTCCGCGCCGTCTGGCGCTGGCACTTCTTCGCCAGCATCGTCGTCGTCCCCGTGCTGCTGGTGCTGGCCACCACGGGACTGATCTACCTGTTCCGCTTCCAGCTCGAACCGCTGCTGAACCCCGACCTCCTGACGGTGGAGAAGCCGGCGGGCGCCGACTTCCAGCAGCCCTACGACGTCCAGCTGGGTGCTGCCGGCGAGGCCTACCCCGACGCCACCCTGCTCGCGCTGGCCGAGCCACGGTCGGCCGAGCGCCCCACCGTGGTCACCGCCGAGATGCCCGACGGGTCGGCGCGCGAGATCTACGTCGACCCCTGGGCCGGGGAGGTGCTGGGCTCGCAGAACCCCGACACCACGGTCAGCGGGTACGCCGTCCGGCTGCACGCCGACCTGATGTCCGGCGTCTGGGGCGACCGGCTGATGGAGCTCGGCGCCTGCTGGGCACTGGTCACCGCGCTGCTCGGCTACTACCTCTTCTGGCGCGGGCGCCGGGCTCGGAGCAGGAGGCCCCGGTCGCTGCGGTCCTGGCACGCCCGCTTCGGCGCGGTGGCGGGGCTGGGCCTGGTGGCCCTCCTCGTCTCCGGCCTCCCCTGGACGGGGTTCTGGGGTGCCCAGGTGCAGGAGGTCGCCACCCGCAGCGGCACGTCCATGTGGAGCCTGGACCACGGCGCCGAGTCGGACCCCGCGTCCACGCTGGACGAGTCGCTCCCGCACAGCCACGCCGTGCCGTGGGCCTCCGGCAAGACCGAGGTGCCGACCTCGGACGGGCAGGAGGACGGCGGCGACCACGAGCAGAACGTGGCCACCGTCGACACGGCGATCACCGTCGCGGCAGAGGAGGGCCTCCGGCACCCGATGACGGTCGCGCTGCCGGACGGCGAGGACGGGGTCTTCTCGGCGATCGGCTACGCCTTCGACGCGCCGTCGGACGAGCAGACCGTCCACGTGGACCGCTTCGGCGGCCAGGTCGTGTCGACGTACGGCTACGACGACTACCCGCTGCTCGCCAAGGTCGTGGCGCAGGGGATCGGGATGCACGAGGGTCGCTCCCTCGGGCTGGTCTCGTTCTGGGCGGCCGCGGCGATGTGCGTGCTCATCATCCTCTCCTGTGTCACCGGACCGCTGATGTGGTGGCGCCGGCGGCGTCGTGGCGCGGGACTGGACGCGCCCAGGGGACGGATGCCGGTGGCGGCCTCACCGTGGCTCCTGCTCGGCCTGGTGGTGCTGGGGGTGCTCCTCCCGTTCTTCGGCCTGACGCTGCTGGCGGTGCTGCTGCTGGACCGGCTCGTCGTACGGCGGGTGCCGGCGCTCGCCGACCGGCTCGGGGCGAGCTGACCGGCGCGCCGCGGTCGCCCCGCCCCGTGCCGCTCGGTGCCCACGCCGGGACGCCATGATGTCCCTCATGACGGACGAGGATGACGTGGCGGAGCGCTACCGCAGGGCGGTGACGGCGTCCACGCAGTGGGTCTTCTGGCGCCGGACGACCCCGGTGGACACCTTCACCGCGCTGGCGCAGGCCTGCCGCGACCTGGGCGTCGAGGAGTGGGACCGCTACGGACAGACCGGTGCGGTCGCCCGACTCGAGCGCGAGGTGGCCGAGCTCCTCGGCAAGGAGTCGGCCGTGTTCGTCCCCAGCGGCGTCATGGCGCAGCAGGCGGTGCTGCGGGTCTGGTGCGACCGCCGGGGCAGCCGCCGGGTCGCGCTGCCCCAGCTGTCCCACCTCCTGCACCACGAGGAGGACGGCCCGCGGCTGGTCCACGGGCTGCGTCTCGAGCACCTCACCGAGGGGCGTCGCCTGCCGGGTGCAGAGGACCTGGAGCAACTACCGGGACATCTCGGCGCGGCGCTGGTCGAGCTGCCGCTGCGCGACGCCGGCTGCCTGCTCCCGAGCTGGGAGGAGCTCAGCGGGCTGTCGGGCTCAGCGCGCGCCCGGGGTGTCCCGCTCCACCTCGACGGCGCGCGGTTGTGGGAGTCGCAGCCCTCCTACGGGCGCCCTCTCGACGAGGTGGCAGCGCTCTTCGACAGCGTCTACGTCTCGTTCTACAAGGGACTGGGCGCGATGGCGGGTGCCTGCGTGGCCGCCGACCAGGACGTCGTGGACGAGGTCCGGCTCTGGCGCACGAGGATGGGTGGGACCGTCTTCACGATGACGCCGTACGCCCTCGGCGCGCTGGTCGGCCTCCGCACCGAGCTGCCGCGGATGGGGGAGTACCTCGCCGGCGCCCGCGCGATCGCGCAGGCGCTCACCGCCCACGGCTTCCGGGTGCACCCCGAGGTGCCCCACACCTGCACGTTCGAGGTGTACGCCGACGGTCGGGCGGTCGACGTGAACGAACGGCTCGTCGGTCTCGTCGAGCGCACGGGGGTCCAGCTGTCCCCGCTCTGGCGGCAGACCGACGACCCGGGGACGGTCGTGAACGAGCTCGCCTGCTACGCCGATGCCCTGCGGGCCGACCCGGCCCAGGTGGCGGCCTGGTTCGCGGAGGTCGTCCGTCCGTGAGGGCGGGGTCGCCCCCCTGCGGGTCACCGTCGCCGTGACAGGATCGACGGCATGACTGCCTGGGCGCACCTCGAGATCACCGTCGACGACAACGGCAACGTGGAGGTGGGCGGGTACAACGCCGACCCGGAGGCCCTGGTCGCCGGCTCCGAGTCGTGGGAGGACCTGCTGAGCGACCTCAGCAGGGGCGGCTGGGAGCTCGTCCAGGTCATCCCCGGGCCGCAGACGACGTACTGGTTCAAGAAGTCCGTCTGACCCGGCGCGCGGACCGCAGGGGAGGGACGGCGGGCTTCGGCGGAGAGTTCGGAGGAGCGGGGCCGGATGGATTAGATTCCGCTCGTGAGTGCCCAAGCCCCCAACGCAGTGATCCTGGTGCGCGCCACCAGCTTCGTCCCCAACCCCGCCACCGCGGCCGACAACGCGTTCCAGACCGACGCGCCCGAGGGACAGTCCGACGAGACGACCTCCGCCCAGGCGGTGGCGGAGATGGACGCGCTGGCTGATGCCTTGCGCGCCGCCGGGGTGCGCGTCCACGTGTTCGAGGACGACGACCACACCCGCCCCGACAGCGTGTTCCCCAACAACTGGCTCTCCACCCACGCGGGCGGGTACGTCGCTGTCTACCCGATGTACGCCTCCAACCGGCGCCACGAGCGGCGGACCGACGTCCTGGAGATGCTCAAGTCGGAGTACCGCGTGCAGACGATCGTCGACTACTCGGGCCTCGAGCCCGACGGGGTCTTCCTCGAGGGCACGGGGGCGATGGTCCTCGACCACATCTCCCGCGTCGCCTACACCGCGCGCAGCCACCGCGCCGACACCGCGGTGCTGGAGCGGTTCTGTGCCGACTTCAACTACGAGCCGATGGCCTTCGATGCCGTCGACTCCAGCGGCGTGCCGGTCTACCACACGAACGTCATCGCCTGCGTGGGCACCGAGGTGGCGCTGATCGCCCTCGAGATGATCCCCGACGCGATCCGGCGCGAGCAGGTGCGTGAGCGTCTCTCGGTCAACGGGCGGACCGTCATCGAGCTGACCGAGCAGCAGGTCCGCGAGTTCGCCGGCAACGCCGTCGAGCTCTGCGGCCGGACCCCCGACGGCAGGAAGGGCTACGTCATGGCGATGTCGGCGCGGGCGCGGCGGAGCCTGACGCCCGAGCAGGTGGCGACGATCGAGGAGCACTCCCAGATCGTCGCGGTCGACATCCCCACGATCGAGCTCGCCGGAGGGTCGGTGCGCTGCATGATCGCCGGCATCCACCTCGACCGGCGCCGCCCGCACCTCCAGGTGGGGCTCACCGAGGCCGTCGAGGCCATCAACGAGGACAACCCCGTCACCCCCGACGGACGCTACGTCGACGGCCTGGACGAGCGGGACGGGGCGCTGGCGGACGCCTGAGCGGGGACCTGCGCGCCCCCGGAACGACCGAGGCCGCGCCGGCCGACGCACGAGGCGTCGGGCGGCGCGGCCTCCGGCTGTGGTCGGTCAGCCTCGCTGGCCGGTCTCCGGCAGCACCTCCGGGGCGGCGCAGGCGCGCGGCAGTCGCTTGGATGCGAGCAGCTTGCCGCCGAGCAGCAGCTGGGCGCGCTGGCGCGGAGCGGCCGACGTGACCCAGGTGCGGGACCTGCCCGCCGCGACGCGGACCGTGTGCTTCTTCTGGGCGATCCGCACGGTGTAGACGGCGCGCTCGTCCGAACGGTTCCGCATGGTGACCCGGACGGTGCCCTGGCAGCTCACCCGCAGCGTGCCCACGGCCTTGCCGGCCGCGTTCGGGAGCACCTCGATCGGACCGGGCGCCGGGGCCGGCGTCGGGGTCGGGGTCGGGGTCGGGGTCGGGGTGACGCAGTTGACCGTGAACGTGTGGGACTGCAGGACAGCCCCGTTCGCGGCCACGGTCACCGTGTTCGTCGAGTCCTCGACGACGGGACCGGTCTTCGTCTGCGAGGCACCCGCGGGGACCAGGACCTGCTGGCTGACCCCGTTGACGGTGACGGTGTAGGGCACCGCGACGTTGCTGGCGCGGTTGTCCAGCAGCACGGACCAGGTGGAGCAGTCGTAGGCGATCGCGCCCGCGGTCGGGGCCGTGGTCACGCAGTTGACCGTGAACGTCGAGGAGGCCAGGACGGTGTTGTTGGCCCGGACGCTGATGGCGTAGGTGGTGTCCTCGGTGACGGGGGCGGTGTGGGTCACCTGGGAGCCCGCCGGGACGGTGACCGTCTGGGAGGTGCCGTTGACGGTGATGGTGTAGGGCACCGCGACGTTGCTGGCGCGGTTGTCCAGGTTCACCGACCAGCTGGAGCAGGTGTGGTCGATCGAGCCCGCGGTCGGCGAGGTCACCGTGCAGTTGGTCGGCGGAGCGACCGTCACGTAGCGGGGCTCACCGGGAGCAGCACCGTTGGCCCAGTTGGCGTAGGCCTTGACGCGCAGCCTCACCGTGTCGTTGACCGAGGCTGTGAACGAGCCGCTGAAGGCGTAGCCGTTGCTCGACGAGAACGCGCCCTGGGCGATCAGCACGCCGTAGGTGGCGCCGCCGTCGGTCGAGCGGTGGACCCTGATGTCGGGGTTGGCGCGCGAGGCCGGGTCGGACGTCGACCAGGCGCGAGCGGTGAAGCTCACCCGGCCGTTGCAGTCCATGGACGCGGTGATCTCCGGGTGGTGCGCCGAGGCGGGGCCGGCGAGGCCGACCACCCCGACGAGAGCCACGGCGAGCGCGATCAGGAAACGGGCGGCTGAGCGGCCGGCGGCAGCAGTGGTGCCGGGACGGTGTTGCACGGACATGCTTCTCCCAAGTCGAGTCGAGTGGCCGGACCCCTGTCTCCGGCCTGCACCTACCCAACTGCGCGGTGCCGTAGGGGTTGGCCACAATCCACACACACGTTCGCAACGGACTGGGCAATTGCCTGCGGGCCGCAAGCCGGAAGGACTAGGAGCGGTTGCGAGGGGCTGGGCAGCGTGACGTGCACCACAACCGGACCCTCGCGAGGTCAGCGCGCGGCCGGCGTCCGCATGGAGCGGGACCCTCCGGGTACGGGAGCGTGTCGAAGGGAGCGTCATGCCCGACGTACCGACCGCCGAGGGCCTCGGTCCGCACCTCGCGAGCGCCGCGATCCTCTCGGAGGAGCGCCTGCACGAGGGGGTCGACCTGCTCGTCCGGCTGGTGGAGGCGGCCGGAGCGGTCGTGATCTTCATCGGTGCCGTGGTCGCGGTGGTGGGCTTCCTGCGCTTGCTCCCGAAGGGGGACCCGGAGCGCTTCACCTCCGTACGGCTGTCGCTGGGGCGGTTCCTCGCGCTCGGCCTGGAGTTCCAGCTGGCCTCGGACGTCCTGCGGACCGCGATCGCCCCGACCTTCGAGGAGCTCGGGAAGCTCGCAGCCGTCGCGGCGATCCGGACGGCGCTGAACTTCTTCCTGGCCCGGGAGATCAAGGAGGAGGCGGCGCAGGTCGAGGAGCACGCCGCCCGGCAGCGGGAGCGGCGAGGGGTCGGGGACGCTGCGGACGGGACGCGACCCGCGTCGTGACCGGGTGGGAGGTGGGCGTCCTCGCCGGCGCGCTGGCCACGCTCCTCACTGCCGCCGGCCTCGTCGTCGCGGTCTGCGTGGGCGTGGCGACGCGAGGGTGGGACCCCGCGGTCCCGGTGTTCCTCGACCTCCTGCTCGCCGGCGCCCTGATCGGCCTCGGCGCGACGGACAGCTGGGGCGCGATCGCGGGCGTCGCCGCTGTCGTGCTCGTGCGCGGCCTGTGGCACCTGGGCGTCCGACGTGGCGAGGCTGGGCCCCGGTCCGCGTGACGCCTCCCTGTCGAGGAGCGGGCTGGGACGTGGGGCGGCCCCGTCGGCGCGTTTCTCGGACGACGGGGCCTCGGCTCCGGACGCTTCCCGGGAAGCGGGGTGCCTGGGGGCACGGTACTCCTCCGCCTGCCTAGCCGGCCGGCACGGTCCCCCTGCGGGACGCGGGGTCGCCCGTGAGCACCCGGACCGCCAGGTCGGTGGTGGCCTGGACGCCGAGGAAGCCGACGACCTCGCCGACCCTCCCGATGTCGAGGGGCAGCAGTCCCGGGGTGCCTGGCACGTCGGGTGTCAGCCCGAGCTCGAGGTCGTCCCGGCCGGCCATCATCGCCACGTTGAACTCGTAGCGCTCGCGCGCGCCGGGCGCGGCCAGACGTCGTACGACGCTGTGCCCGAGACGACGGGAGCCGGTCTCGACCGCCCAGTCGTCGAGCGCGGCCGCGAGCGAGCGGCCGTCGTCGTGGTCGACGTCCGCCCAGGCCGCCCGCATCGAGCCCGCCACGTGGAGCAGCGCAGCGGCGGACCGCTCACCGATGCCCTGGACCCCCGGCAGGTTGTCGCTGGCGTCGCCGCGGAGTGCCGCGTAGGCGAGGTAGTTGGCGGCGGCGACGCCGTACATCGCGTGGAGGCGGGCCGGGTTGAGCAGCGGGGACCCGTGGATGCCGCCGTCGATGAGGCGGAGGACCTGGGTGTGGTCGCTGATGTGGGCGAAGGCGTCCCGGTCGGAGGTGATGATCACGCAGTCCCAGCCGTGGCTCACCGCCCAGGTGGCTCCGGAGGCGTTGACGTCGTCGGCCTCGAGCCCGGGCGGGGTGTGGGTGGCGAGACCGAGGGCGTCGAGCAGGGCGCCGGCGCGCTCGAGCTGGTCGACGAGCTCGGGGTGCTTCTCGCTCCGGCCCGCCTTGTAGTCGGGGTAGCGCTCGCGTCGCAACGAGGCGACCCGGTCGTCCAGGCCGAAGACGACGGCGTCGGGCGCGAAGGCGTCGATCGCCTCGAGGATCTGGCGGAGCATGCCGTGCAGGGCCCAGGCCGGCCGTCCCGAGCGGTCCAGCAGCCGGGTGTGGGACCGGGCGTGGTGGTGGCGGTGCAGGAGCGACGGCGCGTCGACCACGAGCAGCAGGCGACGGGCGCGGGGCTCGGGTGCGGACGGGGTCATCGGGATCGGCGCCATGGTACGCGCGGCCCCGGCAGCGGGAGTTCGGGCATTCGACTCCGTGAGCGGCGGGCCGGACCTAGCCTGTCACCGTTCTGTTGCCGTGCTGTTGAGAGAGGCGGACCGTGTCGCTCCTCCGCGCCGTGCTCCCTGCCGCCTGTGCCGCCCGCCGTACGACCACCACCGCCGGGACGGCCCTCGCGGTCGTGCTCGTGCTGACCGCCCAGCTGGTCGCTGCCGTGGCCGGTCCCGCGTCAGCGGCCCGTGCCAGGACCGTGCCGGTCGAGCCCCGGGTGGTCGGCCTGGCCGTCGCCGGCGCCCCGACGGACCTCGCCGAGGCGGCCTCGGTCTCCAGCCGCACGGGAGCGGCGATCGACCAGGTCACCTTCTACGTCGCGTGGTCGCGTGGCGGCGACTTCCCCGCTGCCGACGCGTCCCGCATCACGGCGACGGGGGCGGTGCCCGAGCTGACCTGGGAGCCCTGGGACCCGGCCGCGGGCCTCGACCAGCCGGCGTACGCCCTCGACGCGATCGCCGCCGGCCGGCACGACGCCTACCTGCGGCGCTGGGCCCAGCAGATCAAGGCCTGGGGGAAGCCCCTGGTCATCCGCTTCGCCCACGAGATGAACGGCGACTGGTACCCGTGGGCGGAGGGCGTGAACGGCAACGCCGCGGGCGACCACGCGGCCGCCTGGCGGCACGTCGTGGACGTCTTCAGACGGGCGAAGGTCGGCAACGTGACCTGGACCTGGGCCGCCAACGTGCCGTACGCCGGCTCGACGCCGCTGTCCTCGCTCTACCCCGGCGACGCCTACGTCCACCGCGTGGGCCTGGACGGCTACAACTGGGGGACCACGCAGCCCTGGTCGACGTGGCAGTCCTTCGGCGAGGTCTTCGGCCCCGGGGTAGCGGAGCTGCGCTCCCTGACCACGCGTCCGATCCACGTCAGCGAGACAGGCGCCCCTGAGGGCGCCGGTGGTGACAAGGCGGCCTGGACGACGGACGCATGGGCCTGGCTCGACGCGCACCCCGAGGTCCGCGGGGTCACCTGGTTCTCGTTCCTCAAGGAGGCGGACTGGCGCGTCGACAGCTCGGACGCGGGCCTCGCGGCCTGGGGTGCCGGAGCCCGCCGGTGGTGAGCCGTCCTCCCGTGTGGGTGGACGTGCCGACCCCCTCCACAGGAAAGCGGGAAGTCCGTCGCGACACCGAGCGGCGCAGGTAGCCTCGGCCATCGGTGTCGTGCCTAGGTCAGGGATGTTGAGCATGGAGCGAACGGCAGGGCGAGCGGGCTCCCTGCTCTGCCTGCTGGTGGGCGCCGCGTCGGTGCTGGTCTACCTGGGGACTCCTCAGCACAGTGCCGTGCAGCTGGGCGTCTGGTTCGTCCCGTTCCTGATGGGCGTCGGGGTGACCGTTGCCCGCTGCCGCGGGGCGTCCGGGCCGGTGCTGCGGTCGCTGCTCCTCCTGCTGGCGGCCCAGGTGGCGTATCTCCTGCTCCTCGCCGCTTGGTATCTCGGGCCGGTCGTCCTGGGCTGGGAGCTGCCCTTCCCCTCGCTGCTCGACCTCGGGTTCCTCCTCACCTACGCGGTGTTCGCCGCGTTCCTGGTGTCCGTCCTGCGCACCGGGGCGGTCGGCAGCGACGTCGAGGCCCGGGCCGCGGTGATCGATGCGCTGATCCTCACCACCGCGCTCTCCGCGCTGCTGTGGGTGGGCGTGGTGGTGCCCAACCTGCAGTCCGGTGCCTCCAACCTCGCGACCGCCGTCGCCCTGCTCTACCCGGCCTTCAACCTGGTGCTGTGCGGCCTCGGTGCCCCCCTGGTCCTCGACCGCTTGGCCAGCACGGGCTTCGCCGGTCTCCTGCTGCTGACCTGGCTGGCGATGCAGATCGCGGGCGACGTCGTCTACGGCATCCAGAGCGCCGCCGGGACGTTCGCGTACGGCACCCCGCTCTTCGTGACGTGGATGATCGCCTACACGTGCCTGGCTGCGATGGTGGCCCATCCCGCGCTGCCGGCGCTCCTCGACGGTCAGGTGGGGCAGCAGGCCGCCCCGCACCCTCACAGGTGGCACCTGAGCCGCAGCGTGGCCCGCAAGGTGCGGCTGGTCGTGCTCTACGTCGCCGCCACCGTCCCCCTGCTCGTGCAGGGGTTGAGCGAGCGCCGGTCCGTGGTGCTGCTCCTCATGGCAGCCGTGGGGTTCGGACTGGTGATCTGGCGCCTCGCCCTGGTGGCCGGGGACCTCCGCGAGCAGCGACGCCTGGCCGCCGAGCTCGAGGTGAAGGGCGAGGAGCTGCTCGAGGCCAACGAGGAGCTGCGACGTGCCGGGGAGGCGCGATCGGTGTTCCTCGCCACCATGAGCCACGAGATCCGCACGCCCCTCAACGCCATCATCGGGATGTCCGGCATCGTGCTCGACTCCAGGCTCACCCCCGAGCAGGCGGAGCAGCTCGAGATCGTCCGGGGCGCGGGGGAGAGCCTCCTGTCGCTCGTCAACGACATCCTCGACTTCTCCAAGATCGACGCCGGCCGGATCGATCTCGAGGCCGTCCCGTTCGTCCTGCTCGACTGTGTCGAGTCCGCGGTGGACCTCGTCGCCCCCCAGCCGGCCGCCAAGGGGCCCGAGCTCCTCCACACCGTTGCTCCGGACTGCCCGGACGTCGTCCTGGGCGACCTCACCCGCGTGCGCCAGGTCCTGGTCAACCTCCTCACGAACGCCGTGAAGTTCACCGCCGAGGGGGAGGTGCTGCTCGAGGTGACGCTCGAGACCGCGTCCGGTCACCTCCACTTCGAGGTGCACGACACCGGGGTGGGCATCCCGGCCGACCGCATGGAGCGGATCTTCGACTCCTTCACCCAGGCCGACACCTCGACGACCCGGTCGGCGGGTGGCACCGGGCTCGGCCTGACCATCAGCCGACAGCTGGCCGAGGCCATGGGGGGACGGGTGTGGGCCGAGAGCCGCGACGGCAAGGGGTCGACGTTCTTCTTCACCGCCCCCCTGCGACCCGCCCGCCGCCCGGCCGCCGCGCCGCCCCCGCGACGAGGGGCGGACGAGCTCGAGGGGGCGCGTGTCCTGGTCGTGGACGACAACGACACCAGCCGGCGCCTCCTGAGCCGCCAGCTGGAGGCCTGGGGCATGGTGCCGGCCGACGTCGCCAGTCCCGAGACGGCGCTCGAGTGGGTGCACCGCGGCCGCCCCTTCGACCTCGTCGTCCTCGACGTGCAGATGCCGGAGATGGACGGGGTGACCCTCGCCGGCCTGCTCCGCACCACCCAGCAGGGTCGGCGGCTCCCGGTCGTCCTGCTGTCCTCGCTGGGCAGTCGCCTCGAGCCCTCCCCGGACCTCTCCCACGTCTCCCGGGTCGCGAAGCCGGTGAAGGCAGGCGCCCTGGCCGAGGCGCTGCTCGAGGCGGTGCAGGGGACCGCGCACGCAGAGCGGCCGACGACCGTCGAGGACCGGACCAGCGCGGACCTCGCCCGGCTGCGGATCCTCGTCGCCGAGGACAACGTCGTCAACCAGAAGGTCGCCCTCGGGGTGCTCGAGCGCTTCGGGTGTCGTCCGGACGTCGCATCCAACGGGCTCGAGACGGTGGAGGCGGTCCAGCGCCACCGCTACGACGTGGTCCTGATGGACGTCCAGATGCCCGAGATGGACGGGCTGGAGGCCACCCGCCGGATCCGCGCGGACCTTCCGGCGGACCGTCAGCCGTACGTCGTCGCGCTGACCGCCAACGCGCTGGCCGAGGACCGTGACCGGTGCCTGGAGGCCGGCATGGACGCCTACCTCAGCAAGCCCCTGCGGGCGGCTCAGCTGCTGGCGATCCTCCTCGGCCGGCCCGCCGCCCCGATCGCCCGTCCGGACCTGCCCGACCGGCGCGTGGGGCGCCCCGACCGGCGCGCGGCCGCTGAGGACGAGCCCGAGGACTCCGACGGCTCCGCGGCGGAGTCGTCCCTCGACCACTCCGTGCTGGCCGACCTGCGAGCCGACCTCGACGACGACGAGTTCCTCCGGGAGATGATCGACCGCTTCGTGGGCAGCTCGGCCGACCAGGTCGACCAGATGGAGGCCGTCCTCCGAGCGGGCGACCGCGGACGGCTGCGCACCCAGGCGCACACCCTGAAGGGCACGGCCGCCAACTTCGGCGCCCAGCGGCTGATGCGCCTGGCGGCCGAGCTCCAGGGCGTGGCGGAGACCTCGGACGACGAGCGGGCGGCCGAGCTCGTCGCGTCCCTGGCCATGGAGGTCACCGCGACGGGGGAGGCGCTCAAGGGGTACCAGGTCGGCATCGCCGGCTGACGTCGCGCAGGTCGCCGGGAACGAGCGCCCAGGCCTCCGAGGCACACTGGAAGCATGCCGACTGACCCCGACGACGTCGACCGGCGTCTCGAGCTCGCGATCCTCGACCTGCTGGCCCGGCGGGCCAGCACGTCCACGATCTGTCCGTCCGAGGCCGCCCGGGTCGTGGGCGGGGACGACGACGAGGGGTGGCGTCCCCTGATGGAGCCGGCGAGGCAGGCCGCGCAGCGGCTGGTCGCCAGCGGCGAGGTCGTCGTCACCCAGGGCGGGCAGGTCGTCGACCCGAGCACCGCGAGGGGCCCGATCCGGATCCGTCGGCGCTGAGCGCACCGCTCGGTGTCACCGACACGTGGAGGTTTCACCGCCGCTCGGGTGAGGCTGCCCGAGCGTGCGCCCCCTAGGCTGTGGGGCGCGCCGGGGACGGCCACGAGGATCGTCACCGGCGAGTCCGCACGTACGTGGGGTACGTGCCGGACCGTGCCCCGTCGGCTCTCCGAGTCGGCGGGGCCGCACGGCCCTTGTCCTCAGTCGCTCACGCGCTCGTGGTGGGGACGCCCGGGGTCGTCGTACGCCGGCACCGGCTGGCCGGCGCGCAGCGCCTCGAGCTGGGCGCAGACCGCCACGCCGTAGAAGAGCGAGATCGAGGACAGCAGGCTCCACAGCAGCAGGGCGAACACGCCGGCGAGGGGACCGTACGTGCTGCTGAAGGAGCCGCTGACGTTGACGTACGCCGCCAGCCCTGCAGCAGCGGCCATGCTCAGCACGACGGTGATCGCCGACCCGAGGGCGAGCCACGACAGTGCCGGCTGCCGACGGCGCGGAGCGTGGTCGAAGAGCACGGCGATGGTGACGACCAGGGTCACCAGGCCGAGGGGCCACCGGCCCCACTGCCACAGCCGGTGCATCCCGTCGGACCAGCCGTACTCCGCGACCATCGCGTCGCCGAACGCTCCGCCTGCCACGAGCACCAGGAAGCCGAGCCCGGTGGGCACCGCGAGCAGGGCCGTGAAGACCGCGGCCCGGCCGTACTTGTGCAGTGCCGGCCGGTCCCGGCGGATGCCGTAGATGCGGTTGCTCCCGCGCTCCACCTGGGCCATCGCCGTGGTCATCGACAGCACGGCGAAGAACAGGCCGAAGCCCAGCGCCAGCTCACCGGTGTTGTCCGACCCGCCGGCGAGCGCCGAGACGAAGGCGTCGTCGTCGCCGGACGTCGGGGAGACCGCATTGACGGTCGCGGCGACGACCCGGGCGGGCCGGTCGTCGTCGAGGTCGGCCGCCAGACCCATCACCGCCAGCAGGAAGGGCACCACGGCCAGGCAGGTCTGCAGGGCCAGCGCCCGGCTGTTGGTGAAGCCGTCGCCGTAGCGGAAGCGGACGAAGGAGCCGACCAGGACCGTCCGGAGACCGTGGTTCCGAGCCAGGTGCCAGGCATCCTCGGCGTCCAGCTCGTCGCCGTCCATCTCCGTCGTCACCGGGACGGTGCGGGCCGTGGTCATGGCGGCACCCTATGACCGGACCCGTCTCCCTAGACCATCGCGTGCGAGAGGCCCCAGATCACGGCCTGGCTCCGGCTCTCCGCGCCGATCTTGCGGTAGCAGGACCGGATGTAGGACTTGACGGAGTTGGGGGAGACGTGCAGCTGCTGGGCGATGTCGTGGTTGCTGAGGCCGCGCGTGATGAGGGCCAGCACCTCCGACTCGCGCAGCGTGAGGCCGGAGCCGCGCCCCGGCCAGTCACTGCCCGCCTCCACCGAGCGCCGGACGCTCGGGGCGAGGACGAAGGTGCCGGAGTGGATGACCCTCAGCGACTTGACCAGCTGGGGTCCGGTGAGTCGCTTGGACAGGAACCCGCACACCCCGCGGCGCCTCAGGTCGTCGGCGAGCCACGGCTGGAAGTTCCAGGTGTACGCCGCCACCTTGGCGATGCGGGCGTCCGCGAGCCCCGGGGGACCGGCCTGGTGCCGGCCCGCGGGGTCGTAGAGGGCGATGTCGACGCGCGGTGTGGACGTCGGGTCGACGACCGCGATGCCCGTGTCGCCGGCCGCCATCATCGCGGCCACGCCGAGGCGGACGACCTGGTCCTCGTCGATGAGCGCCACCCGGATCATCGCGCGACCGTCCGTTCGTCCGTCGTGCTCATGCCGTCGCGCGCAGACGTGAGCGACGCAGGACCCTGGCCGAGGCCAGGACGGTGGCCGCGGCGACGAGCGAGCTCGCGAGGAAGACCGAGCCCTGCAGGGCCTCGCGCCAGGTGACGCGAGGGTCGGTGAGGTAGCGCCACGTGCTGGCCGACCATCCCGGAGTGCTCGCCGGCTGCTCCACGCCCGACCGCTCCATGTCGTGCTCCTCCCCAGGGGCTGCTTTACGTCGTAAAGCGAACCACGGGCAGCGCTCGGGAGCAAGTCGGCGCGCGGAGCCCGGCTCAGTCCTCGTTGCGCACGATCGCCATGCGGTCGAGCAGGGACTCGAGAGCCTCCTCGAACTCTGCGGCGGAGTGGTCCTCCGACAACGGTCCGTGGAGCCGCGCGACGAGCGGGAACTCGCGGAGCCGGTGGCTGTCGTCCTCGCCGTCGTCGAGGACGTCGAGCGGTCCGACGTCGGCACCGAGGGTCGACACCTCGAGGAGGAGGTGGCCGAGCAGGAAGCTCGTGTAGGCGCGGTACCCCGCGACGGCCGCCCGGTCGCTGAAGCCCTCCTCGACGAGCCCGGCCAGGAACGTGTCGACCCACTCCAGGCTGCGCAGGGGCGGACGGAGCCACGGTGCCTCGGGGGGTCGTGCCACCACCAGGGGGAACGCCTTGGGGTGGGCGAGCGCCATGCGTCGTACGCCGTGGGCGAGCCGCTGGAGGAAGTCCTGCCACCCGTCCTGCGGCGCGTCGAGCACCAGCTCGTCCGCACGCACGCCCATGACCAGGTGGTCCACGACCGCGTCGAGGAGGTCCTCCTTGCTGGGCAGGTAGCGGTAGAGGGCCATCGCCTCCACCCCGAGACGCTCCCCGAGCCGGCGCATCGTCAGGCCCGGCAGGCCGTTCTCGTCGATGAACTCCAGCGCCGCGTCGATGATGCGCTCCCGGGACAGCGGCACCCGACTCGACGCGGGCGCGTCCCCGCGCACCAGCGACTTGTCAGCGTCGGGCACGGTCTCGACCACGGAACAACCTCCTGGGCTCCTCCCGAGCGTACGGCCCGGGCAGCGACGACGTCACGTCATCGCCGGCGACGCGACGTCCCTCTCGGCCCAGCAACTAGTGTCGTCCGCCTGCGCTCGGTGCCACCGAGCGGCGATGTCGGAAGGGACGACGGTGGGCGGACACCACGCGCGGCACGCCGCGCCGGAGAGCGCGCGGATGCGGCGTCTCGCCCTCGCCGTCGTGGTCCCGGTCGCCCTGGTCACGCTGGCGCTGCTGGTCGTGCTGTGGCCCCCGGGGCTCGCGTCGGTGGACCAGGCGGGAGCGGAGCAGCACCACGGCACGGTGCTCGGGGTGGAGCGCGAGGAGTGCCCCGAGGAGCTGTCGGACGACGTCAACGGGTGCGGGACCGCGCGGGTGCGCCTCACCGAGGGTCCCGACGACGGCGTCGAGGTGGACACGGTCCTGCCGAACGGCCTCGGCGCTCCCACGGTCGCCGAGGGCGACGAGGTCGTCCTGATCGTCTCCGAGACGCCCGAGGGTGACGTCTGGTCGATCGTGGACCACCAGCGCGCGAGCGAGCTGTGGGTGCTGGCCGCCGCCTTCGTCCTGGCGATCGTCGCGTTCGGCCGGTGGCGCGGGGTGACGGCGCTGGCCGGCCTGGCGGTGACCTTCGCGCTGCTGCTCTTCTTCGTGGTGCCGGCGATCCTGGCGGGGGAGTCGCCGCTGCTCGTGGCCATCGTCGGGTCGTCCGCGATCGTCCTGACGGTCCTCTACCTGACCCACGGCTTCTCCCTGTCCACGACGGTCGCGGTGCTCGGCACCCTCGCCAGCCTCAGCCTCACCGGCGCACTGTCGGCGCTGTCGGTCGCGGCGCTCCACCTCTCCGGCATCACCGACGACATCTCCTCGTCCGTGGGCACCACGCTGAGCGTCAACATGGAGGGCCTGCTCCTGGCCGGGATCGTCATCGGCTCGCTCGGGGTGCTCGACGACGTCACCGTCACCCAGGCGGCCACGGTCACCGAGGTGTCGCGCGCCAACCCGGCGTACGGCTTCGGCCAGCTCTACCGGGCGGGCAGCCGCGTCGGCCGCTCCCACATCGCGTCGGTGATCAACACGATCATCCTGGCCTACGCCGGCTCCTCGCTGCCGCTGCTGATCCTCATCCTCGCCAACAACGACTCCCTCGGCGGCGTGGTGACCGACCAGGTGGTCGCGCAGGAGATCGTGCGCAGCGTCGTGGCGACCCTCGGCCTGATCGCGGCCGTCCCCATCACGACGGCGCTGGCCGCGCTCGTCGCGCACCGGCGCGCGCGGGCCTAGGCTCCCCGGCATGGGTGACACTGCCGCGGACACGGCCGCCGCGCTGGCCGACCGCCTCGACGACCTGCTCGCCGACGCCGAGGCGGCCCTCGTCGACGGCTACCCCGGCGACACCGCCAGCCGGCAGCCCGTGCACACCGTCTACGTCCCGGCCGACCGCTTCCGCCCCGACCTGGCACCCGTCTGGGGCAGCACCGCGCTGGCGCTCGTCGACGAGCACGCCGAGCTCTTCGCCGGCATCGCCGGCGGTGACGACCTCGTGTCCAGGGTGCGCGCCAAGCTGGCCGCGGAGCCGATCGAGGACCTGCGCATCGACTTCGAGGACGGGTACGGCGACCGCGGCGACGAGGTCGAGGACGCCGACGTGCTGGCCGCCGCGACGTCGCTCGCGACCGCGACGGCCGAGGGCACCGCCCCGCCCTACCGCGGCATCCGGTTCAAGAGCCTGGAGGCGCCCACGCGGCGCCGAGGGGTGCGGACGCTGACGATGTTCACCGCGCAGGTGCTGGAGGCCGGCGGGACGTTGGACGGGTTCGTCGTGACGTTGCCCAAGGTGACCAGCGTCGACCAGGTCGAGGCCATGGTCGAGCTCACCGGGCGGCTGGAGGACTGGCTCGGGCTCGGCGCCGGGCACCTGCGGTTCGAGCTGCAGATCGAGACGCCGCAGTCGATCCTCGGCCCCGACGGCACGGCGCTCGTCGCGCGGATGCTCCACGCCGGCGCCGGTCGCGTCACCGGGCTGCACTACGGCACCTACGACTACTCGGCGTTCTGCGGCATCTCCGCGCACCACCAGTCGATGGAGCACCCGGTGGCCGACCACGCCAAGCTCGTGATGCAGGCCGCCGCGGCCGGCACCGGCGTCCGGCTGTCCGACGGCTCGACGAACATCCTGCCGGTCGGCGACGAGGCGGCCGTACGGCGCGGCTGGGAGCTCCACGCCCGGCTGGTCCGGCGCTCGCTCGAGCGCGGCTACTACCAGGGCTGGGACCTCCATCCCGCGCAGCTGCCGACGCGCTTCGCCGCGACGTACGCCTTCTACCGGGAGGGCCTGGACGCTGCCGCTCGACGGCTGCGTGACTACCACCGGCAGAGCGGGTCGAGCGTGATGGACGAGCCGGCGACGGTGCGTGCCCTCGCCGACCACGTCGTGCGCGGCCTCGACTGCGGCGCCGTGACCGCGGCGGAGGCCGAGGAGGACACCGGCGTCGGGGTCGCCAGGTTGTCCGAGCTGGCCCGGCCGCGGCGCGGGCACCGCCAGGTCCCAGCGGACCTCGACCAGGAAGAGGCGTGATGAGCGACGAGACGAGAAGCGGGACGAGGGTCGTGCTGGGAGCCAACCAGTACGGCAAGGCGGAGAACCGGGTCGTCCGGATCCACCGCGACACCCCGCGCCATGAGATCCGGGACCTCAACGTCTCGACGTCGCTGCGGGGGGACTTCACCGACGCCCACGTGACCGGCGACCAGGGCAACGTGCTGCCGACCGACACCCAGAAGAACACCGCCTTCGCGTTCGCGAAGAAGCACGGCGTCAGCTCGCCGGAGGACTACGCGATCGCCCTCGGCACCCACTTCCTCGACGCGGCCCCGCCCGCGACCGGCGCACGGATCGGCGTCGAGGAGCAGGCGTGGGACCGGATCCAGGTGGACGGGAGCGGCCACGACCACTCCTTCGTGCGCCGGGGCACCGAGACCCGCACCTGCGTGGTCACGGTCGAGGGCCGGGGGGCGGAGCAGCAGGTCTGGGTGGTCTCCGGATTCACGGACCTCGTCGTGCTGAAGTCCACGGGCTCGGAGTTCAAGGGGTTCCTCGTGGACGAGTACACGACGCTCCAGGAGACCGACGACCGGATCATGGCCACCTCGCTGACCGCGCGCTGGCGCTACGAGGGCACCGGCTTCACAGCCGGGTCCGGGGTCGGCTGGGACGCGACCTACGAGGACGTCAAGGCGATCATGATGAGCGCCTTCGCGACGACGTACAGCCGCGCGCTGCAGGAGACGCTGTACGCCATGGGACGGGACGTCATCGAGGCCCGGCCGGAGGTGGCCGAGGTGAGGTTCTCGGCCCCCAACAAGCACCACTTCCCCGTGGACCTGGCGCCCTTCGGGCTCGAGAACGCCGGCGAGGTGTTCATCGCGGCCGACCGGCCCTACGGCCTGATCGAGGCGACCGTCTCGCGGGAGGGCTCCTCCGACCCCGGCCTGGCCTGGCAGGCGGTCCCCGGCTTCGTCTGAGCCGTCGCCCCGACCCACCGCACCCCTGGAAAGGAAGAACCCGTGACCGACCTCTCCGGCTTCAACGACGGCAGTGCCGACGAGCTCCGCCCGCGGCTGCTGTCGTTGACCGACTCGCCCCTGTGGGCCACCACGCTGCTCGAGCGACGTCCGTACGCCGAGCTCGCCGACCTCCTCGCCGCCTCCGACGAGATCATCCGCGCCCTGCCCGAGGAGGAGGTGGACGCCGCCCTCGCCGGGCACCCGCGGATCGGGGAGCGGGCCGCCGGCCTCGACCCGGAGCAGGCTGCCCGGTCGGCGCGCGAGCAGGCCGGCATGGCGGCGGCCGGCGACTCCCTGCAGGCAGAGATGGCGGCCGGCAACGCGGCGTACGAGGAGAGGTTCGGCCGGATCTACCTGGTGGCCGCCGCGGGCCGCAGCGCCGAGGACCTGCTCGCCTTCCTGCAGGAGCGGCTCCACAACGACGCGGTGGGGGAGCTCGACGTCGTCCGGGGCGAGCTGGCGATGATCACCCGGCGCCGGCTCACCGACGAGCTCTCCGGATGAGCATCTCCACGCACGTCCTCGACGCCGTCCACGGCCGACCGGCGCAGGGCCTCGAGCTCCGCCTGGAGCGCGCCGACGGCACGGTCGTCGGCTCGGGCTCGACCAACGCGGACGGCCGGTGCCCGGAGCTGACCGAGGGGCTGGTGCTCGACACCGGTCGCTACCGGATGCGCTTCGAGACCGGCGCGTGGTTCGCGCGGTCGGGGACCGAGACGTTCTACCCCTGGGTCGAGGTCGTGTTCGAGGTGACCGACGCCGCCGCGCACCACCACGTCCCGCTGCTGCTCAGCCCGTTCGCCTACTCCACCTACCGGGGGAGCTGACGTGCGGGCCGACCTGGTCGTGCGTGCCCGGCGCGCCGTCGTGGACGGGGCGGAGACGGCCTGTGCGGTCGCGGTGAGCGACGGACGGGTGGTCGCCCTCCTCGGCGTCGACGAGCCGGTCGACGCAGCCGAGTCACACGAGCTCGGGGCCGACGAGGTGCTGGTCCCCGGCCTCGTCGACACCCACGTCCACGTCAACGAGCCCGGCCGCACGGAGTGGGAGGGGTTCGCCTCGGCCACCCGGGCGGCGGCGGCCGGCGGCATCACCACGATCCTCGACATGCCGCTCAACTCGGTGCCGCCGACGACGACCCTCGAGGGGCTGCGGGCCAAGCAGGAGGCGGCGCGCGGGCAGGTCGCGGTGGACGTCGGGTTCTGGGGCGGGGCCGTCCCCGGCAACCTCGCCGACCTCCGCGAGCTCCACGAGGCGGGCGTCTTCGGGTTCAAGTGCTTCCTCATCGACTCCGGCGTCGCGGAGTTCGGCCACCTGGAGCCCCCCGCGTTCGCCTCGGCGATGGGCGAGGTGGCACGCCTGGGGGCGCTGATGATCGTGCACGCCGAGGACGCCCGCGAGATCGACGACAGCCGCGCGGCGGGAGCGTCGTACGCCGGCTTCCTCGCCTCGCGCCCGCCGGCCGCCGAGCAGGTCGCCATCGAGCTGGTGGTCGCCGAGGCCGGGCGGACCGGGGCGCGGGCCCACGTCGTGCACCTCAGCAGCGCCGACGCGCTCCCGGCCCTGCGGGCCGCGCGGGAGGCCGGCACCGACGTCAGCGTGGAGACGTGCCCCCACTACCTCGCGCTCGAGGCTGCCGAGGTGCCGGACGGCGCCACCGAGTTCAAGTGCTGCCCGCCCATCCGGGACGCCGGCAACCGCGACCGGCTCTGGGCCGGGCTGGCCGAGGGCACCATCGACATGGTGGTCTCCGACCACTCCCCGAGCACCCCCGAGCTCAAGCGCGCTCCCGGCGGGCCGGCCGGTGGCGACTTCGGCCAGGCGTGGGGCGGCATCGCCTCGATCCAGGTGTCGCTGCCCGTCGTCTGGACCGCTGCCCGGTCCCGCGGCCACTCCCTGGCCGAGGTGGTCGCCTGGATGGCGACCGCCCCCGCCGACCGGGTGGGCCTCGCCCACAAGGGCCGGATCGCCGTCGGCGCCGACGCCGACCTCGTCGTCCTCGCACCCGACGCGGAGCTGGACGTCGACGTGTCCCGGCTCGCCCACAAGAACCCCGTGTCGGCCTACGACGGCCGCCGCCTCGCCGGCGTCGTACGACGCACCTGGCTGCGCGGCGTCCCGGTGACCACCGACAGCCCGCCCGCCGGCCGGCTCCTGCAGAGAGGCACTCGATGAGCAGCTACTACGTCCCGCCGGGCGGGCTGCCCCCGCAGACCCGGCTGACCACGGACCGCTCCCGCTTCAACGAGGCGTACGTCGTGATCCCGCGCGGGTCCATGACCGACATCGTCGCGAGCTTCCTGCCGTTCTGGGACAGCACCCGGCTGTGGGTGCTGGCGCGACCCCTGTCCGGGTTCGCCGAGACCTTCAGCCAGTACGTCGTGGAGGTCGGGCCCGGAGGTGGGTCCGACCGGCCGGAGGCCGACCCCGGGGCGGAGGCCGTGCTGTTCGTGACCGGCGGCACCGGACGGCTGACCATCGAGGGCGCGGAGCACTCGCTGGACGCGGGCGGCTACGCCTACCTCCCGCCCGGCTGCGACTGGCGCCTGCGCCAGACGGGGGAGGGGGCGCTGACCTTCCACTGGCTGCGCAAGACCTACGAGCACGTCGAGGGGCTCGACGTCCCCGCGCCGTTCGTCACGAACGAGCGGGACGTGGAGCCTGTCGTGATGCCCGGCACCGACGGGGTGTGGAGCACGACGCGCTTCGTCGACATGGCCGACCTGCGTCACGACATGCACGTCAACATCGTCAACTTCGAGCCCGGCGGCACCATCCCGTTCCCCGAGACCCACGTGATGGAGCACGGCCTCTACGTCCTCGAGGGCAAGGCGATGTACCTCCTCAACGAGGACTGGGTCGAGGTCGAGGCCGGCGACTTCATGTGGCTGCGCGCGTTCTGTCCCCAGGCCTGCTACAGCAGCGGACCCGGTCGGTTCCGCTACCTCCTCTACAAGGACGTCAACCGGCACGCGCGGCTCGGCGGCGTGCTCGGCTGAAGGCGTGCTCTGGGGTCTTCCCGGGCCCCTCCTCGGGCCCCTCCCCGGATAGTTCAGGGCAGAACGGTCACCAGAGGGCCTCTGTCGCGACCGTTGCGCCCTGAACTAGATCCAGGCGGGGAGGTGGAGTTTCCGTCCAGCGGAAACGATCTTCCGATCGGTCTTCCGGCGGGGCCCCGCGCCTGCATAGGATCCCCGGACGGCCAGGACCGCGTGATCCGGGTCCCAGCGAGAGGAGCGGTGACCGATGGGTTCGCGGACCAGCACCACCACGCCCGGGGTGGACGTCAACGGGAGCGTCCGGGTCCTCACCGGGACGCCGCCCCACACCACCGCGCTCGACTGGCTCCGTTCCCAGGGCCTGACCGGGGCCAAGGAGGGCTGCGCCGAGGGGGAGTGCGGTGCCTGCGCGATCATGGTCGCCCGGCCGTCCACCACCGGCGACGGGTCCACCGAGTGGGTCTCCCTCAACGCCTGCCTCGTGCCCGCCGCGGCGCTCGACGGCCAGGAGGTGGTCACCGCCGAGGGCCTCGGCACCCCCGCCGCGCTCCACCCGGTCCAGCAGGAGATGGCCGTCCGCGGCGGCTCGCAGTGCGGCTACTGCACGCCCGGCTTCGTGTGCAGCATGGCGGCGGAGTTCTACCGGTCCGGGCGCTCCGGCGTCCCCGATCCCGTCCCCGACGCGCCCGGTGCCGAGGGACTCGACGCCAACGCGCCGTCCGCGGACCTCACGCACGAGCACGGTCCCAACGGCTTCGACCTCCACGCGCTCAGCGGCAACCTGTGCCGCTGCACCGGCTACCGGCCGATCCGCGACGCGGCGTACGCCCTCGGCGAGCCCGCCGCGGACGACCCCCTGGCCCGGCGCTGCGACCAGGCGCCCCCGACGGGCCGCCCGACCCGGCTCGCGTCCGAGGGCGCCGAGTTCGTCCGCCCCGCCGACCTGGCCGAGGCGCTGGGGATCCTCCGGGACCGGCCCGACGCGGTCCTGGTGGCCGGGTCCACCGACTGGGGCGTCGACGTCAACCTGCGCGGCGTGCGGGCCCCGCTCGTGGTGGCCATCGACCGCCTGCCCGAGCTCCGCGGGCTCGGCGTCGCCGACGACGAGGTCCGGATCGGAGCGGCGCTCACCCTCACCGAGGTCGAGCGTCGGCTCGACGGCGAGGTCCCGCTGCTGGCCCAGCTGTTCCCCCAGTTCGCCTCCCGCCTGATCCGCAACGGCGCGACCCTGGGCGGCAACCTCGGCACCGGCTCGCCCATCGGCGACGCGGCTCCCGCGCTGCTCGCCCTGGAGGCCGACGTGGTCCTGACGTCGGTGGCGGGCGAGCGCACGGTGCCGCTCGCCGACTACTTCACCGGCTACCGACAGGCGGTCCGGGAGCCGGGCGAGCTGATCAGGGAGCTCGTGGTGCCCCGACCGCTCGCCGGCCTCACGGCGTTCCACAAGATCGCCAAGCGCCGCTTCGACGACATCTCCAGCGTCGCGGTCGCCTTCGCGATCGAGGTCGTCGACGGGGTCGTGGACCGTGCCGCCATCGGTCTGGGCGGCGTGGCCGCCACCCCGCTGCGTGCCCGCGACACCGAGGCCGCCCTCGTCGGGAAGCCCTGGACGGACGGCACGGTCCGGGCGGCCGCCGACGTCCTGGCCGGTGAGGGCACGCCGCTCGACGACCACCGGGCCAGCGCGGCGTACCGCTCCGAGATGCTCGGCCAGTCCCTGCTCAAGCTGCACGCCGAGCACCCGCTGACCGGAGGAGCCGACGCATGAGCCACCTCTCCCAGCGGCCGGACGTCCCGGCCGACGTCGCGCCGGTCGGGCGGACCGTCGCCCACGAGTCCGCGGCCCTCCACGTCACCGGACGCGCCCTCTACACCGACGACCTCGTGGTCCGCACCAAGGACTGCCTGCACGCCTGGCCGGTCCAGGCGGCGGCGGCGAAGGCCCGGATCACACGTCTCGACACCCGCCCGGCGTACGACGTCCCCGGGGTCGTCCGTGTCCTCACCGCGGACGACGTCCCGGGCACCAACGACGCGGGCGTCAAGCACGACGAGCCGCTCTTCCCCGACGAGGTGCGGTTCCACGGGCACGCGGTGTGCTGGGTGCTGGGGGAGACCCTCGAGGCCGCGCGGCTCGGCGCCGCCGCGGTCGTCCTGGAGCTGGAGCCACTGCCGGCACTGGTCACGCTCGCCGAGGCCATCGCCGCCGAGGAGTTCCAGGGCGCGCAGCCCACCATCAGCCGGGGCGACCTGGACGCCGGGATCGCGGCCTCGGCCCACGTGTTCAGCGGGGAGCTGGAGTTCTCCGGCCAGGAGCACTTCTACCTCGAGACCCACTGCTCCCTGGCCCACGTCGACGAGGCGGGCCAGGTCTTCGTCCAGAGCTCCACCCAGCACCCCACCGAGACCCAGGAGATCGTCGCCCACGTCCTCGGGCTCGCGAGCTCGGAGGTCACGGTGCAGTGCCTGCGGATGGGGGGCGGCTTCGGCGGCAAGGAGATGCAGCCGCACGGGCTCGCCGCGATCGCGGCGCTCGGCGCCACCCTCACCGGCCGCCCCGTCCGGCTGCGCCTCAACCGCACGCAGGACATCACCATGACCGGCAAGCGCCACGGCTTCCACGCGGAGTGGCGTGCGGGCTTCGACGACGACGGGCGGATCCAGGCGCTGGAGGCGACCCTGACCTCCGACGGCGGCTGGAGCCTCGACCTCTCCGAGCCCGTCCTGGCCCGCGCGCTGTGCCACGTCGACAACGCCTACTGGATCCCGAACATCGTCGTCACCGGCCGGGTCGCGCGCACGAACAAGACCTCGCAGACCGCCTTCCGCGGGTTCGGCGGGCCACAGGGGATGCTCGTGATCGAGGACATCCTGGGCCGGTGTGCCCCGCTGCTCGGGCTCGACGCCGGGGAGCTGCGTCGTCGCAACTTCTACGCCGACGGCCAGGCCACCCACTACGGCCAACCGGTGCGACACCCCGAACGCCTGCGGGCCGTCTGGGAGCAGGTCCACGACAGCGGCGAGGTCGAGCGGCGCCGGGAGGAGATCGACCGGTTCAACGCCGAGCACCCGCACACCAAGCGGGGGATCGCGGTCACCCCGGTCAAGTTCGGGATCTCCTTCAACCTCACCGCGTTCAACCAGGGCGGCGCACTGGTGCACGTCTACAAGGACGGCTCGGTGCTGATCAACCACGGCGGCACCGAGATGGGCCAGGGGTTGCACACCAAGATGCTCCAGGTCGCGGCCAGCACGCTCGGCGTACCACTGGACCGGGTCCGGCTCGCACCGACGAGGACCGACAAGGTCCCCAACACGTCGGCGACCGCGGCCTCCTCGGGGACCGACCTCAACGGCGGCGCGGTCAAGGACGCCTGCGAGCAGATCCGCGGGCGGCTCGAGCAGGTCGCGGCCACCGGGCTCGGCGTCGCCGCTCCGGACGTCAGGATCGTGGACGGCTGGGCCACCGCGCTGGGACAGGACGAGGCCCGGGTCGCGTGGGACGAGCTGGTGCGCACGGCGTACTTCCAGCGGGTGCAGCTCTTCGCTGCCGGCTACTACCGCACCGAGGGCCTCCACTGGGACTCCACAGTGATGCGGGGCTCGCCGTTCAAGTACTTCTCCTACGGCGCCGCGGCCACCGAGGTCGAGGTCGACGGCTTCACGGGGGCCTACGCGGTCCGGCGGGTCGACATCGTCCACGACGTGGGCGACAGTCTCTCCCCGCTCATCGACCTGGGGCAGGTGGAGGGTGGCTTCGTCCAGGGCGCCGGCTGGCTCACCCTCGAGGACCTGCGCTGGGACGAGAGCGACGGTCCCCACCGCGGCCGCGTGACGACGGCGTCCGCGAGCACCTACAAGCTGCCGAGCTTCTCGGAGATGCCTGCGGACTTCCGGGTGTCGCTGATGGAGCGGGCCCACGAGGAGGGCGCGATCTACGGGTCCAAGGCCGTGGGGGAGCCGCCGCTGATGCTGGCGCTCTCGGTGCGCGAGGCCCTGCGCCAGGCCGCCGCGGCGTTCGGGGGTCCTGACGCCAGCATCGACCTCGCGTCGCCTGCGACCCCTGAGGCCGTGTGGTGGGCGCTCGACGCCGCGCGTCGCGGTGCTGTCGGTGGCGGCGTCGACGTCGGCGGGGCCGAGCACCGGCCCGAGCCCGCCGACCCCGAGGCGCCCGTACGGCTGCCGGAGTCCGAGGCGGAGCAGACCGTCGAGCCGCAGCTGAGCGACGTGTAGAGGGGGCTGGCGCATGCAGTGGATCACGGCGCTGGAGCGGCTCCGCAGCCGACGCGAGCCCGGTGTCCTGGTGACCGTCGTCGCGGTGCGCGGCCATGCCCCCCGGGAGGCGGGAGCGAAGATGGTCGTGGGCGCCGACGCGGCCTGGGGGTCGATCGGCGGCGGCAACCTCGAGGCGGTCGCGGTCGAGCGGGCCAGGACCATGCTGCTGTCCGCCGGTGACGAGCCGGTGCTCCTCACCGCCGACCTCTCCGACAAGGCGCCCGTCGAGCACGGTGTCCAGTGCTGCGGGGGTGAGGTGACCGTGCTGCTGGAGCCGCTCTCGGTGGTCCCGGCGGTCGCCGTCTTCGGCGTCGGGCACGTCGGGCTCGAGCTCGCGCGGATCCTGGCGCGTCATGACCTCGACCTGCACCTGGTCGACTCGCGGCCCGAGCAGCTCGGCGACGAGACGCTGCGCTGCCTCGACGACGCGGTGGCCCGGGTGCACCGGCACCACGTCCCGGTGCTGCCGGAGCTGGTGCTCGGCGGCCTGCCCGCCGGCACGCACGTCCTGGTGATGACCCACGACCACGCCGAGGACGCCGCCATCCTCGACGCCGCGCTGCGCACGCCCCACCTCGGACCGATCGGCCTCATCGGCTCCAGCGCCAAGTGGGCCCGGTTCCGGCGCAAGCTGCTCGCCGAGGGGCACACCGAGGCCGACCTGTCCCGGGTGACCACGCCGATCGGCGTGCCCGACCTCACCGGCAAGCAGCCGGCGGTCATCGCGCTCGGTGTCGCCACGGCGCTGCTCCGCGAGTTCGAGCACCGGGACGCGTCGCGTCCCTCGCGGGTGACCGGCGGATGACCCTCTTCCTCGGCACCTTCCTCGACACCCCCGAGGACCCCTTCGCCGGCGGCGACCTGCGCGTGCTCGACGGCGCCCTGCTGGTCCGCGACGGCGTGGTGGTCGAGCGCGGCACCGCCGACGGACTCCGCTCGGCGCACGCGGGCGAGGAGGTCGTCGACCTGAGCGGCGGCCTGGTGCTGCCGGGCTTCGTCGACACGCACGTGCACTTCCCGCAGGTGCGGATGATCGGCGCGCTCGGGATGCCGCTGCTCGACTGGCTCGAGCGCAGCGCCCTGCCGGAGGAGGCGCGGCTGGCGGACCCGTCGTACGCCGACGAGGTGGCGGGGGAGTTCCTGTCCGGGCTGACGGCGGCGGGCACGACCACGGCGCTGGTGTTCGGGGCCCACTTCGCGTCCGCCGTGGACGTGCTCTTCGCCCGGGCCGCGGAGGTGGGCCTGCGGATGACCAGCGGGCTGGTCGTGAGCGACCGCATCCTGCGGCCCGAGCTGCTGACCGTGCCGGAGACGGCGTACGACGAGGGGCTGACGCTGGCGAAGCGGTGGCACGGCGTCGGGCGCAACCGCTACGCCGTGATCCCGCGCTTCTCCCTCTCCTGCAGCGACGCCCTCCTCGAGTCCAGCGCCGCGCTGCTGGACGCGGTGGAGGGCGCCTGGTTCACCTCCCACCTCAACGAGAACCTCACCGAGATCGCCGAGGTGTGCGACCTGTTCGAGGACTGCGACCACTACCTGTCGTCGTACCACCGGCACGGGCTGGTCGGAGCGCGGAGCGTCTACGCACACAACGTGCACGCCACCGCCGGCGAGCTCGACCTCCTGGCCGAGCACGGGGCCGGCGTGGCGCACTGCCCGACCAGCAACGCAGCGCTGGGCAGCGGCCTGTTCCCGCTGCGCCGGCACGTCGAGCACGGCGTTCGGGTGGCGCTGGGCTCCGACGTCGGCGCCGGCACCGGCTTCTCGCTGCTCAAGGAGGGCCTGCAGGCCTACTTCGTGCAGCAGCTGCTCGGCAGCGAGGGGCTCCGTCTCGACGCGGCGCGGCTGCTGCACCTCGCCACCTCGGCCGGTGCTGACGTGCTCGGCATGTCCGAGCAGGTGGGTGACTTCTCGGTCGGCAAGCAGCTCGACGCGGTGTGGCTGCGTCCCGAGAGCGGCACCCCGCTCGACATCGGGCTCCGGCACGCGGACGGTCCCGGCGACGCGCTGGCCAAGGCGTTCGCGATGGGGACCACCGCCGACGTGGCGACGGTGTTCATCGGCGGCGTGCCCGTCGGCCGGCCGCGTCCGCCGGAGGGGTCGTGGTGAGCGAGGTCGACGAGGCCGCTCCGCGCGGCGCCGGCGGCGTCCAGTCCCTCGACCGGGCGTTCACGATCCTGGAGACGATCGCCGAGGCGGGCGGGGCGCTGGGGGTCTCCCAGCTCGCCGACCGCGCCGGCATGCCCCTGGCCACGATCCACCGCCTCCTCCGCACGCTCGTCGACCTCGGCTACGTCCGGCAGGAACCGTCGCGCCAGTACTCCCTCGGGCCGCGCCTGATGCGACTGGCCGACGCCAGCGCGAAGCGGATCGCCGCGTGGGCGCGACCGGCGATGACGGAGGCGGTGGCGGCCCTGGGCGAGTCCGTGAACCTCGCGGTGCTCGAGGGGGACGAGATCGTCTACGTCGCCCAGGTGCAGCCCTCCCACCACTTCATGCGCATGTTCACCGAGGTCGGGCGCCGGACGTTCCCCCACTCGACGGCCGTCGGCAAGGCGATCCTGGCCCACCGCCCCGACGCCGAGGTGCTCGCCCTGCTCGCGCGCACCGGGATGGCCCGCTACACCGCGCACACGCTCACCGACCCCGCGGCCTTCCTCGCCGCCCTGGCCGAGACGCGGGACCGCGGCCACGCGCTCGACGAGGGTGAGCAGGAGATCGGCGTCCGCTGCGTCGCCGTCGTGGTCGCCGGCGCCCCGCAGCCGATGGCCCTGTCGATGTCGGGCCCGCTGCCCCGGATGGGTGACGAGGTCGTCAGGGGGGCCGTGCCGGTGCTGGAGCTCGCCGCGGCCCGCATCGCGGCCGAGCTCGGTCGCGTCGGGACCCCGGTCGTCCAGGCGCGCGGGCCGACCTGAGCGCCCGAGCGCTGCCCGACCGGCGCCCCACCGGGCCGGCGCCGACCCACCCGAACGACCGACTGCACCACCGCACAGAGGAATGAGGGACATGGACCCCCGCACGCACGTAGCAGGCCTCGACGTCGCCGAGCCACTGCACCGCTTCGTGGAGGACGAGGCCCTGCCCGGTTCGGGCATCGACCCCGCCGGGTTCTGGGACGGCTTCGCCGCCCTCGTCCACGACCTCGCCCCGCGCCACCGCGAGCTGCTGGCCCGGCGCGACGAGCTCCAGGCCCGGATCGACGAGTGGCACCGAGCCCGTCCGGGCCTGCCCGACCCGGAGGCGTACGAGGCGTTCCTGCGCGAGATCGGCTACCTCCTCGACGAGCCGGACCAGGTGTCCGTCACCACCGTCGACGTCGACGAGGAGGTGGCCGCCATCGCCGGGCCCCAGCTCGTCGTGCCGCTGCTCAACGCGCGCTTCGCCACCAACGCGGTCAACGCTCGGTGGGGCTCGTTGTACGACGCGCTCTACGGCACCGACGTGATCCCGCACGAGGGCGACCTCGTCCCGGGCCGCGGCTACAACGCCCGGCGCGGGGCGGAGGTGATCGCGCGCGGCCGCGCCTTCCTCGACGAGCACTTCCCGCTCGCGTCCGGCTCCCACGCGGACGCGACGTCGTACGCCGTCGACCCCGACGGCCTGGCCGTGGTCGTCGAGGGTGACCTGGTGCGGCTGGCCGACCCGGGGCAGCTGGTCGGTCACCGAGGCCCCGCCGACCGGCCCGAGGCGGTGCTGCTCGTGCACCACGGGCTGCACGTCGAGGTCCAGGTCGATCCCGAGCACCCGGTCGGGGCGACCGACGCGGCCGGCGTGAAGGACCTGCTCCTGGAGTCGGCCGTCTCCACCATCATGGACCTCGAGGACTCGGTCGCCGCGGTGGACGCCGAGGACAAGGTGCTCGGCTACCGCAACTGGCTCCGGCTCAACCAGGGCACACTGTCGGCCGAGGTGTCGAAGGGCGGCGAGACGTTCTCCCGGGCGATGAACCCCGACCGCACCTACACCACGAGCTCGGACGGCAGCGTGACGCTCCCGGGCAGGGCGCTGCTCTTCATCCGCCAGGTCGGCCACCTGATGACCACGGACGCCGTCCTCGACCGCGAGGGCCAGGAGGTGCCCGAGGGTCTCGTCGACGCCGTGATGACAGCGCTCGGCAGCCTCGTGGACCTGCGCGGCGAGTCGTCGCTGGCCAACTCCCGCACGGGCTCGATGTACGTCGTCAAGCCCAAGATGCACGGACCCGACGAGGTCGCGCTCGCGGTCGAGCTCTTCAGCCGCGTCGAGGACCTGCTCGGCCTGCCGCAAGCCACCATCAAGGTCGGGATCATGGACGAGGAGCGCCGTACGTCGCTCAACCTCAAGGCGTGCATCGCGGAGGCGCGCGACCGGCTGGTGTTCATCAACACCGGCTTCCTCGACCGCACCGGCGACGAGATCCACACGTCGATGCACGCCGGTCCCGTGGTGCGCAAGAACGAGATGAAGGCCCAGACCTGGATCGCGGCCTACGAGGACCTCAACGTCGACATCGGCCTGGAGTGCGGGCTGCTCGGGCGGGCCCAGATCGGCAAGGGGATGTGGGCCGCGCCCGACAGCCTCGCCGACATGCTGGAGGCCAAGGTCGCCCACCCCCGGGCCGGGGCGAGCTGCGCGTGGGTGCCCTCACCCACGGCGGCGACGCTGCACGCGATCCACTACCACCAGGTCGACGTCCGCGCGCGCCAGGAGGAGCTGCGCGCCGCGGGCCGTCGCCGCGACCGCCGGGAGCTGCTGCAGATCCCGCTGGGCGACCCGGCGAGCTGGAGCGAGGACGAGCGCCAGGACGAGATCGACAACAACCTCCAGAGCCTGCTCGGGTACGTCGTCCGGTGGGTCGACGCCGGGATCGGCTGCTCCAAGGTCCCGGACATCACGGGGGAGCCGCTCATGGAGGACCGGGCCACCTGCCGGATCTCCTCGCAGCACGTCGCCAACTGGCTGCTGCACGGCGTGGTGAGCACGGAGCAGGTCGAGGAGACCCTGCGCCGGATGGCGGCGGTGGTCGACGAGCAGAACAGCGGGGACGCCTCGTACGTCGCCCTCGCCACGGAGGACGAGGGGGACCCCGACGGGGATGCCTTCGCCGCCGCGCGAGCGCTCGTCCTCGAGGGGCTCGACCAGCCCAACGGCTACACCGAGCCGATCCTGCACCGCCGTCGCGCCGGGCGGAAGGCCGGCGGGCGCTGACGGGACACCTCGTCGCGGGTGCTCCGACCCGGACAGCTCGACCTGCCCGGAGAAGCCGGAACCCGGCCACGCGATCACGCGTGGCCGGGTCCGGAGTGGTGCTGCTGTTCAGATGGTGCGGTGGTGCGGTTGATCGGGGCCTGGTGATCAGGCCTTGCGCCTGCGACCGATGCCGGCGGCACCGAGGAGCATGGCGAGGGCACCGATCCCGACGAGACCCGCCGAGGCCGTGCGGCCCGGGAGGACGCTCTGCATGAAGCCGGCCGGGTTGGCGCTGCCGTTGCTGTCGGTCGGGTGCGGGTCGTCCTCGCTGCCCGGGACGGGCAGGGCGAGGTAGGGGAAGCTGTCCCCGAACGCGGTGTCGTTGTTGTCGACGCCGTCACCGAGGTCGTTCGGGGAGCCCACGAGCTCGCCCTCGACGACCTGGAGCGCGATGTCGACGACGTCGTCGCCGAGGCGACGGCCGTTCGGGAAGCCCTGCACGTCACCGTCGATGACACCGAGGCGCTTCGGCTCAGCGGTCACGGGGGTGGTGAGGTTGAGTCGCAGCTGCTCGCTGGGCGTGATCTTGCCCTTGGGCATGTTGAGGCCCTTGACGCCGGTGAGGAAGACGCTGACCAGGTCCTTGCGGGGCGTCTTCGGGGCCGGGATGTCGTAGACGGCCTCGATGAGCCGCGGCAGCTCCGGGTTGGTGACGTACTTCAGCGCCGCCACGTCCTGGGTGGGCTTGGAGGCGTTGAACGCGTCCTTGAGCTTGAGCGGGATGACGACCTCGTTGACGAGCGGGTTGCCCAGGCGCGAGACCTGGACGTGCTTGCCGCCGATGGACTTCTGCGAGGTGGTCGACCAGATGCCCACGACGGGGTCGGGGGTCGCCTTGCGGACCCCGGTGTCAGGCAGACGGGACGGTGCGGCGACCTGCCTCGTCAGCATCTTCCGCGGCACCTGCAGCGCGACGGAGTTGACGTTGAAGCCCTGGAGGGTGTCGTCGCCGACCTCGGAGAGGTCGCCGCCGTAGAGGAGGTCGAAGACGCGCAGGTCGAGGAAGAACGGGTCCTCGGCCTGGCCGGTGAAGGACTTGACCTTGCCGAACGTGCGGGTGGCCTGGTTGCGCAGCTTGGCGTAGTCGGGCATGGACGCCTGACCGACGTTCGACGGCGCGACGCGGGCCCGCTTGACGAGCACCTTGGTCTTCTTGCCCTTGATCCGCACGAGGCGGTAGGTCTGGTAGAAGTTGAGGTCCTTGTCCTTCAGCGAGGTGACCGGACCGGTGTTGTAGAGGAACGTGTTCTTGTTCCGGTAGTGGTCCTTGAAGGTCCAGCGGAAGGTGATGTCGGCCTTGGCGTCCGCGTCGTTGTCGATGTGGATGTCGTGGCGTGCGTCGTTGGCGAACGGGTAGAAGTTCGGCCCACCCGCAGGCTCCTGGAAGGGGAGCCAGTTGGCGACGAGGGTGACAGAACCCTGGCGCTCGGGACTGCGGAACGCGTAGACGTCGGTGTTGTCGTACTGGGGGAGGCCGGCGATCATCGGCGCCTCGCGGTGGCTGGAGGCCGTGGCGGTGGTCGGGCCGAGGCCTGCCAGGCCTGCGGTGGCCACCAGGCCGCCGGAGGCGAGCAGTGCTACGGCTCGTTGCTTGGCGAATCGTGAACGTGTCATCGAACTTCTCTCTGGTCGGCGTCCCACCAGAGACTCCACCGGTGGAACGCACCCGGGCGCGGGGCGCCGGGACGAAGGGTGTTCGGAGTCACAGGCACACCGGATGGGTCTGATGGACACGACTTCTCGGCGAGGGCGGTCGCTCCTGTGTGCGCGACGCGCGAGACCGGTGCCGCCGATCCGGGTCTGGAACGAGAAGAACCGCCCACGGTCTCGGGTCCGTGGGCGGTTCTGAGGACGATCGTACGCGAGGTCCCGAGCCGCGCCCATGGCCCGGAGGGGCGGTTCGCTCGTCCCAGGAGTACTAGCCCGTGCTCCCGACCTGCCGCGTCACGCCCGTCGTCGGCAGGCCGCGCGCGACGGCGCCGGCGCTCCAGCGGACACCGGAGGGGTGCCGGCCCACCGTCCGGTTGAGCTCGTCGGCGATGGCCTGGTTCGACGCCCCCTCGGCGTGCATGCGGGCGATGGTGCTGGAGATCTCCGCGGTCACACCCTCGGGGACCCGCGGCAGCCGCGACCCCGGGGGCGGCACCGCGACGGCCTCGCAGCGCCGGAAGGCGGTGTCGAGCTGGCCGATCGGGACGGCCGGCGACCACAGGAACCCCTGGCCGCGCACGCAGCCCATGGCGCGGAGGACGGCGTACTGCTCGGCCGTCTCGACCCCTTCGGCCACGGTCGAGGCGTTCACCGCACAGGCGAGGCTGATGATGCTGTCGCAGATCGCCTCGTCGTTGGGTCGCGCGCCGAGGCCGGCCACCACCTGCCGGTCGATCTTGAGGGCGTGGATCGGGTAGCGCCGCAGGTGCAGGAGCGAGCTGAGGCTCGTCCCGAAGTCGTCGACCGCGAACTTGACCCCCAGTCGGGAGAGGCCGGCGTAGATCGTGGCGGTGACGCCCTCGTCCGTGACGAACGCGGACTCGGTCACCTCCACCGTCAGGCGCCCCGGCTCCAGGTCGTGGGCCTCCAGGACCCGGCGCAGCTTGAAGACGGCCTGGTCGTCGATCTGCACCACCGAGAAGTTGACCGCCACGTCGAGCGCGCGGCCGCGGTGGGTGAGCCTCGACGCGTCCCGCGCGGCCTGGTCGAGCGCCCAGTCCCCGAGCCGGAGCATCAGCCCGTTGTCCTCGGCGAGGTGGATGAAGTGGCCGGGGGCCAGGAGGCCCAGCACGGGGTGCTGCCAGCGGATGAGCGACTCGACACCCACCACCTCTCCCGAGGCGAGGTCGATGACGGGCTGGTAGTGCAGGACGAACTCGCTGACAGGTCCCACGAGTGCCTGGCGGAGGTCCGCCTCGATGGTCCCGGCGTTCACGTTCGACTCTCTCGCTCTCTGCTGTGTCGGACTGGACGGCTGCCCGCGAGCAGGCCCGCGACCGCGGGGCGCACAGCGCCACGACGGGAGCGCGTCGGCTCCGGCCACGGGTCGGGCGCGCTCACTATCTCAGGCGTGTGGCGGGCCCGTCCGGCTTTCCGACGACCTCGTGGCGCACGCCGCCTCCGACCGCCCGGCCCGTGCTCGGGAGGCGGTGCCGGTGCCGCGGACCGGGCGGTGCACCATGGTGCCGCCCACGCGCCGGCACCGCTGCTCACGGTCCAGGACGGCCACCCGCACACGCTGGCGTTCCTCGCGGGGGTCCGCGGCGACCGGATCCGGTGCCTCGGGGTCACCGAGTTCGGGCAGTCCACCAGCCTGGAGGAGGCCTACGCGCTGCACGGGATCGACGCCCCCGCCATCGTCGACGCCGCGCTCGGCCTGGTGGGACGCTGACGGTCACCCCCGTCGTCCCGCGTGCCTGTTCCGTGTCCGCAACGGCCGTTCTCGCAGGAATCCGTCGTAGGCGACGTCCACACGACGAAATCCGTTGGTGCTCTAGGGTGAGGGCCATGACCCAGCTCCAGCTCCGCAACCTCGTCGACGGCCAGAGCACGGACGCGGCGTCCGGCGAGACCTACGACGTCATCGACCCCAGCACGGGCGAGGTCTACGCCCGCGCCCCGCTGTCGGGGGAGCAGGACGTCGACCGGGCGTACGACGCCGCCGAGCGCGCGTTCGAGGGCTGGGGCTCGACCACCCCGCAGGAGCGGTCGCTGGCCCTGCTGCGCATCGCGGACGCGCTCGAGGCGCGTGCGGACGAGTTCGTCGCGGCCGAGTGCCGCGACACGGGCAAGCCGCTGCACCTGACCGCCGGCGAGGAGATGCCGCCGACCGTCGACCACTTCCGGTTCTTCGCGGGGGCCTGCCGGGTGCTGGACGGCAAGTCCGCCGGGGAGTACCTCGCCGACCACACGTCGTTCATCCGCCGGGAGCCCATCGGCGTCGTCGGGCAGGTGACGCCGTGGAACTACCCCCTGCCGATGATGGTGTGGAAGATCGCGCCCGCGCTCGCGGCGGGCAACACCGTCGTGCTGAAGCCCTCGGACACCACCCCGGCGACCTCGACGATGCTCGCGGAGCTCGCCCAGGAGTTCCTCCCACCGGGGGTGCTCAACGTGATCTGCGGCGACCGGGACACCGGCCGGGCCCTCGTCTCCCACCCGACCCCGCAGATGGTGGCGATCACCGGCTCGGTCCGCGCCGGGATGGAGGTGGCCGCGTCCGCCTCGCAGGACCTCAAGCGGGTGCACCTCGAGCTGGGCGGCAAGGCGCCCGTCATCGTGCACGACGACGCCGACCTCGCGGCAGCGGCCGAGGGGATCGCCGCCGCCGGCTACTTCAACGCCGGCCAGGACTGCACCGCGGCGACCCGGGTCCTGGTGGCCCGGGAGGTCCACGACGAGTTCGTCGCCGCGCTCGCCGAGCAGGCGCGGGCGACGCGGACCGGGATGCCCGACGACCCCGAGGCGGCGTACGGCGCCCTGAACAACGCCGGCCAGCGCGCCCGCGTCGCCGACATGGTGGACGCGATGCCCGACCACGCCGAGCTCGTCACGGGCGGCGCGGCGGTGGGGGAGACGGGCTACTTCTACGCCCCGACGGTCGTCGGCGGGCTCCGCCAGGACGACGTCCTCGTGCAGGACGAGATCTTCGGGCCGGTGATCACCGTCCAGTCGTTCACCAGCGAGGACGAGGCGCTCCGCTTCGCCAACGGGTCGCGCTACGGCCTCGCGTCGAGCGTGTGGACCAAGGACCACGGCCGGGCGATGCGGGCGTCACGACGGCTCGACTTCGGCGTGGTGTGGATCAACACCCACATCCCGTACGTCTCGGAGATGCCGCACGGCGGCTTCAAGCACTCCGGCTACGGCAAGGACCTGTCGATGTACGGCCTGGAGGACTACACCCGGGTGAAGCACGTGATGTCCTACATCGGGGGTTGAGGTCGGCGGCCCTGCGCACCTCGGGTGCGTCAGGGCCCGTCTGCTGGGATGGAGCAGTGGACCTCGCCCAGCACCTGAGCCGCCTGCCCGCCGATCCGCGCGTCGTCGTCAGCGGCAACCACGCCACGCCCTGGCACACACTGGGGCTGCTCGACGCCGCACTGCCGTCGTACCGGCTGTGGGCGCTCAACGCCCAGCCAGGCGTCCCGGACCGCGAGGGGGTCGTGCTCGAGACCTCGTTCGTCGGACCCGGCATGCGGCGCAGCCCCCGGTTGTCCTACGTCCCCTCGAGGCTCTCGCTCGTGCCGACGATGTTCTCCTCGGTCATGCCGCCCGATGTCGTCCTGCTCCACACGACGCCACCGCGCGGCGGCAAGGTGTCGCTGGGCACCGAGGTCAACGTGCTGCCCGCGGCCGTCGAGGCCGTACGGCGTCGCGGCGGGCTGGTCGTGGCACAGGTCAACCCGCGTGTTCCGTGGACCCACGGCGACGCGGAGCTCGGTGTCGACGTGGTCGACGTGGTGGTCGAGGCCGACGAGGTGCTGCCGCACGCGGGGGGCGCTGCCGTCGACGAGGAGTCCACCCGGATCGGGTCCCTGGTCGCCGAGCGGGTCGCGGACGGGTCCACGCTGCAGGCCGGCATCGGCGCGGTGCCCGACGCCACCATGGGCGGCCTGGTCGGGCGGCGTGGGCTGCGGATCTGGACCGAGATGTTCTCCGACTCGGTGCTGACCCTCGAGCGCGCCGGTGCCCTCGACCCCGACGTGCCGATCACCGCGTCGTTCCTCTTCGGCTCCGAGGAGCTGCTGGAGTGGGTGGACGGCAACCCGCGCGTGCAGATGGCGCGCACGGAGGTGACCAACGACCCCGGACGGATCGCGCGCAACCCGGCCATGACCAGCGTCAACACCGCCCTCCAGGTCGACCTGTTCGGCCAGGCCAACGCCTCGCGCATCCAGGCCCGGATCCACTCCGGGTTCGGAGGTCAGACCGACTTCATCGTGGGCGCGCTCCACAGTCCTGGCGGTCAGGCCGTGATCGCGCTCCGGTCGTGGCACCCGAAGGCCGACGTGTCGACGATCGTGCCGATGGTGGAGGAGCCGGTCACCTCGTTCCAGATGAGTGCCGTCGTCACGGAGCAGGGTGTCGCCGAGGTGTTCGGGCACTCCCAGGGCGACCAGGCCCGCAACCTCATCGAACGTGCGGCGCACCCGAGCGTCCGCGACGAGCTCCGTGAGGAGGCGGCCCAGCTCGGGCTGCTGCCCGCGGTCTGACCGGCGGCTCAACCGTGTCGCACAGGAAGAGCGGTGCGATCAGGAGGACGCGTGGCGGCTCACGGCGTCGGCCACGACACCGGCCGCCACGTCGCGGAGCTTGAGGTTGTTCTGGTTGGACACGCGGACGAGGAAGTTGAAGGCGGCCGCCTCGTCGAGCTGGTAGCGCTCCATCAGGACCCCGACGGCCTGCCCGATCTGCTGCCGGGACCGGACCGCCTCCTGCAGCTGGTCGAGCTCTCGGACGCGTCCGAGGGTGACGGCCGCGTGGGCCGCGAACACCTCCGCCACCTGAGGTGCCTGCTCCGACACCTCCTCGCGCTCGGTGGAGTAGAAGTTGAGCCCGCCCATGGTGCCGTTGTCGTCGACATAGAGGCGCATGGCCATCTGGGCCTTGAGCCCGTGCTTGACAGCACGAGGGACGTAGCGCGGCCAGCGCTGGCTGTGCCGCACGTGGTCGACCACGACCACCGGCTCCTCACGCATCGAGGTGACGCACGGTCCCTCGCCCAGCTCGTACTGCACCGAGTCGAGCGCCCAGACGAGGTCGTCGGTGGCGGCCATCGTCTCGATGGTGCCGTCGCGGTGCACGAGGGAGATCCCGACGTGGTCGAAACCGGGCACGCTGACCCTCGCGGTCTGCGCGATGGCCTCGAGGGTCTCCGCCACCGTGTGCGGCCGGTTGATGGTGCGCGCCGCGTCCGCGAGGACTCGGGTGAAGTCGGACGTTGCGGTCATGCT
Organism: uncultured Nocardioides sp.; assembly: GCA_902805885.1. Lineage (GTDB taxonomy): Bacteria > Actinomycetota > Actinomycetes > Propionibacteriales > Nocardioidaceae > Nocardioides. The sequence goes on from CADCUM010000114.1 coordinate 51,352, forward strand.
GACCCCTGAGGACGGGACGCCGGTGCATCTGGCGCCGAGAGTGCAGCCGGCGGCTTCTTCCACCGTGGCTGTGCCTCAGCGTACGCCCCCAGGGGGGGCGAACGCTCGCAGCAGTCCGGGGCACCGACAGCGCATGCACCTGCGAGAGCGTGGGTACTGCGGCCATGACGTCGAGGCGAGGCGTCGCAGCACTCTCTCGAGGAGCGTCGAGATGACGCAGGTCTCGTCAGCCGGCCCGTCGGACCAGGCCCTGGTGCACCACTTCATCCGCACGTTCGGACGCCGTCCCAGCGCCGAGGAGCTGGCGCGGTACGAGCTCGGTGAGCCACGTCCCGGGATGTGCCTCGGCTCCCGCGCGCGCCGGCGCGCGGCACAGGCGATCGTGAGGCTCGGGGCCGCGCACGCACCGTAGCCCAGGTCCGACATCTGGATGGGTGCGGGCCGGTCGGGGTACCCGACGAGACCGGACGACGACTGTGGAGGAGGTCACCATGCCCGGCAAGGACGAGCTGCCGTCGACACTGGAGCGCTCACCCGAGAAGGCGCAGCGCACGTGGGTCAAGGCGCACGACGCGGCGGTCGAGGAGTACGGCGAGGGCGAGCGCGCGCACCGCACCGCCTTCGCGGCCGTCAAGCACTCCTTCGAGAAGGTGGGCGACCACTGGGAGGCCAAGGACGCCAGGGGCCCCTCGGACGCGCAGGCCGAGAGGTCCGGGGCGGCGGCGCGCCGGGGAGGGGAGACGGCCGGTGGGGTCGACGCGAACGCGTCCAAGGCCCACCTGCTCGAGATCGCGAAGCGGCTCGACGTCACCGGGCGGTGGCGGATGACGAAGAGCGAGCTCGTGGAGGCCATCCAGAAGGCGAACGACCGCGAGACGCGCAACGCCCGGGAGTGAGCGTTCCTCGTCAGGCTCAGCCAGTCGGGGAAGCTCCGGAGAGCACCTTCCGCAGCTCCGCCTTGTCGAGCGGCTTCGAGAGCACCGCACTCGCTCCCAGCTCCTGGAGGGTCTCGACCAGGGCACCGGCGTAGGCGCTGACGACGACCACGCGCAGGCCCGGAGCGGGCGGCTCCTCACTGAGCCGGCGCAGCACGTCCTCGCCGCTCATGCCCGGCATGGACAGGTCGAGGAGCATCACGTCGTAGTCCGTCGCCGACAGCAGCTCCAGCGCCTCGGCGCCGTCGGTGGCGTGGTCGGCGCGATGCCCCAGCTGCTGGAGCATGAGGGAGAGCAGGTGGCGGACGTCCTCGTTGTCGTCCACCACGAGGACGCGCAGGGGCGCGCCGTCGAGGTCCGGGTCACCGTCGATCTGTCCGGTCATGCTCTTCCCCCGCCACGAGACGCCTCGGACCCCCAGGCTAGGTCGCGTCCGGTGACGTGTCAGCGCTGGGTGGTCGCTGGGCTGGAACGGTTCGGTAACGCTCCAGGCGAGGCCTTCATCGGAAGTCGCGCGACGAGGCCCGCGCCTGCAGCACCGCACCTGCCCCCGGCACGACGACGTCGATGCCCTCCACGCGGTCGGCGACGAGGTTCGTCACGCCCTCGTTGCGCTCCAGCCGGCCCCGGACGACGACCGCGACCCGGTTGCGAGCCGCCTGCCGCTGCGCCCGCATGAGGCCGACCGAGCACACGACGTTGAGCATGCCCGTCTCGTCCTCGAGGTTGAGGAAGGTGACGCCCATCGCCGTGCCGGGACGCTGCCGGTGGGTGACGAGACCCCCGACCAGGACGCGGCGACCGGACTCGACGGTGTCGAGCTCCGCGACCGACCGGACCCCGGCGCGGCGCAGCTCCTCGCGGAGGTGCTCGACGGGGTGGTGCTCCGGGGACACCCCCGTCGCCCAGAGGTCGGCCAGGGTGATCTCCGGCTCGCTCATCCCGGGGAGGGTCGGCGCAGCCGGGGCGGGCGTGCTGCCGGGCAGGTGCTCGGACCCCTCGGCGAAGCCCGCCGCCCAGAGGGCCTCCCGCCGGTCCAGCCCCCACGCGTCGAACGCGCCGGCGGTGGCCAGCGCCTCGAGCTGCGCCGCGGTCAGGCCCGCCCGCCGGGACAGGTCGGTCACGCCCGTGTAGGGCGCCTCGTCGCGGGCCGCGACGATCCGGGTCGCGACCTCGGGGCCGATGCCACGCACCGAGTCCAGCCCGAGCCGCACGGCGAGCGCCCCGTCGCGCCGGTGGGCCGGGACCGGGTCGGCCGTGCCCGGAACCCACTCGGTCCGGGCGAACCGGGGCCGGCAGCACTCCTCGAGACCGGTGGCCGCCACCGGACCCCCGACGAGGGGCTCAAGGTCCGCCTGCGCGGCGGAGCGGGTGACGTCGGGACGGCGTACGTCGACACCGTGGCGCCGGGCGTCGCCGACCAGCGACTGGGGGGAGTAGAACCCCATCGGCTGGTTGCGCAGCAGTCCGGCCAGGAACGCCGCCGGGTAGTGGAGCTTGAACCAGGACGAGGCGTAGACCAGCAGCGCGAAGGACAGGGCGTGCGACTCGGCGAAGCCGAAGTTGGCGAAGGAGAGGATCTTGACGTAGATCGAGTCCGCCAGGTCGCCGGTGATGCCGCGTCGCCGCATGCCGGCGTAGAGCTTCTGCTTGACCGACTCGATCCGCTCGACCCCGCGCTTGGACCCCATGGCACGGCGCAGCAGGTCGGCGTCGTCGCGGCTGCAGTCACCGAGGGTGACCGCCATCGCCATCAGCTGCTCCTGGAAGAGCGGCACGCCCTTGGTGCGCTCGAGCACGGGCACCAGCTCGGGATGGTCGTAGCCGATGGGCTCCTGGCCGGTGGCCCGGCGGACGTAGGGGTGCACGGCGCCGCCCTGGATGGGGCCCGGCCGGATCAGGGCGATCTCGATGGCGAGGTCGTAGAACTCGCGGGGGCGCAGGCGCGGGAGCGTGCCGATCTGGGCGCGGCTCTCGACCTGGAACACCCCGATCGAGTCCGCCCGGCACAGCATGTCGTAGACCGCGGGCTCCTCCTTGGGCATCGTCGCGAGGTCCCACTCCTCGCCCAGGTGGCTCGCGACGAGTCGCATCATGTGGTCGAGCGCGCCGAGCATGCCGAGCCCCAGCAGGTCGAACTTGACCAGGCCCATGGACTCGCACGCGTCCTTGTCCCACTGCAGCACCGTCCGTCGGTCCATCCGCGCCCGCTCGATCGGACAGACCTCCCCGATGGGCCGCTCGGTGAGGACCATCCCGCCCGAGTGGATGCCCAGGTGCCGGGGAGCGCCCAGCAGCTCCTCGGCCAGCGCCACCACCGGTGCGGGGACCTCGTGGGCGGACGGGTCCCCCATGTCGCCGGCGATCACCGACGTCCAGCCGTCGATCTGCTTGGACCACGCGTCCTGCTGGCCGGGGGAGTGGCCGAGGGCCTTGGCCGCGTCGCGCACCGCCATCCGCGGCCGGTAGGCGATCACGTTGGCCACCTGCGCGGCGTTGCGCCTCCCGTAGGTGTCGTAGACCCACTGGATGACCTCCTCGCGCCGGTCGGAGTCGAAGTCGACGTCGATGTCGGGCTCCTCGTCACGGTGTGCGGAGATGAACCGCTCGAACGGCAGCCGGTAGAAGACCGCGTCCACGGCCGTGATCCCGAGGGCGTAGCAGACGGCCGAGCTGGCGGCGGAGCCCCGGCCCTGGCAGAGGATCCGGCGCTCGCGGGCGAAGGCCACGATGTCGTGGACGATGACGAAGTAGCCGGCGAAGTCCTTCTCCGCGATGATCCGCAGCTCGTGCTCGAGGCGCTCGCGCGCCTCCGCCTCGTGCGGGACCCCGGCGTAGCGCTCGGCGAAGCCGCGCTCGGCCAGCACCCGCAGCCAGGAGTCGGCGCTGTGACCGTCGGGGATCTGCCGCTTGGGCAGCCCCGGTGAGGCCTTCCGCAGGTCGAAGGCCAGCTCGTCGGCCAGCGAGACGCTGCGGGTGACGGCGCGGTGCCCGAGGTCGTCGGGGTACGACGCCAGCGCCGCCGCCGTCTCGGCGCCGCTGCGCAGGTGGGCCGAGCCCGACAGGTCGAGCCAGCCGTCGAGCTCTGCCAGGCTGCGGCGCGCCCGCACAGCCGCCATCGCCGAGGCCAGCCGTCGCCCCTGCGGGGCGGCGTGGTGCACGTTGCCGGTCGCGACGACGTCGAGGCCGTGGTCGGCAGCCAGCCTCGCGAGGGCGGCGTTGGTCAGGTCGGCTCCCGGGCGTGGTGAGAGCTCGACCAGCACGTGCTCGAGACCGAACAGCGACGTCAGCCGGTCGAGCTCCTCGGCGGCCGCCGGCTCGCCTCCGCTCGCCAGGGCCTGCTGGACCGCTCCCTTGCGGCAGCCCGTCAGCACGGACCAGTGCCCGTGCCCGCACGCCCCCAGCTCATCGAGGTCATAGACGGGCCGCCCCTTCTCGTCACCCCCGAGGTGGGCGTCGGTCATGGCCGCCGCCAGCCGGTGGTAGCCCTCGACGCCACGCGCCAGGACCAGCAGGTGGCTGCCCTCGGGGTCGGGCACGCCGTTCTGGGGGCCGGTCAGGCCGAGGGAGAGCTCGGCCCCGAACACGGTCGGCAGGTCGTACGCCGCCGCGGCCTCGGCGAGCATCGGCGCGCCGTAGAACCCGTCGTGGTCGGTGATCGCCAGCGCGTGCAGCCCCAGTCGCACCGCCTCCTCGACCAGCTCGGCCGGGGAGCTGGCGCCGTCGAGGAAGCTGAAGTGGCTGTGGCAGTGCAGCTCGGCGTACGGCGTGGCCGCTGCCGGGCGCTCGATCGGACGGGTCGTGGGGGAGGGGCGCTTGCGTCGGGAGACCGGTGCGTCGTCGGCTCCCGGGAGTCCGCTCAGCCGGCGCTCGAGCTCGCCCCACCGCATGGTGGGGTTGTTCCAGTTCATCGGCGCCACCCCCTGGGCTGGGTGGGCTCAGTCATAGCCGGCCTCGAGCGTCCAGCCCTCGGGAGAGCAGACGAGCAGCCACGCGCGACCGTCGGCGCCGACCACCTGGAAGCGCGCGGTCAGACCGGCCCCGCCCGACCACCAGCCCTCGTCGGTGGGCCAGGGGCCAGCCCACGCGGTCACCGGCTGCCAGGGCAGCACTCCTCCGCCGAGCCGGAACCGCCGCGGCTCGCCGGTGACGGCGCCCCGGTCGGTGACGGCCACCGTTCGGCCGGCGTCGTCGAGCACCTCGGCCGCCGGAGGCGTCGCGAACACCCGCACCGGCGCCGGGCCGGGCACCCGACCGGGCCAGGGCCGCTCCACGGGACGCAGGTCGACGGCGCGCTCGCCCCACGGCACCAGGGCCTGGCGGGCCGCAGGGCTGCGACCGCCCTGGAGCACGGGACGGCGCACGGCGTCGAAGCCGACCATCCCCTGAACGCGGGCCACGCCGCGCTCGACGAGGTCGTCGGACGCAGCCCCCCACAACGCCTCACCGTGGGCGGCGGCGGGCTCGACGACCTCGGGCACGAACCTGACCCGGTCGATCGGGGCGCGCACCGTCCCGGAGTCCTTGCGCGCCCTCAGCGACCCGCCCACGGTCGCCGACTGCAGCTGCCAGTGCACCCGGTCGACGAGGTCGCGGGCGCCGAAGTGGCGGGGGTGCAGCCACGTGCGGGAGGAGCAGACGGCTCCGTCCGACTCCGCCTCGACCCGGACCCCGGTGGCGACCAGCTGGTGGCGGGCCAGCTGGGCGACGAACCGCTCGGCCGTGGTCCGCGCACTGAACGTGATCGCCTCGACCGAGTCGAGCGGCGGCTCGAAGGCGACCTCCGCGTCGAGCTCCGGCGGTGGCGTGCGGGCGGCGAACAACGCGGCGTCCTGCCCCCGGGCCCGTCGCCACACGGCGGCGCCGTGGGCTCCGAGCCGGTGCTCGACGGCGTCGCCGGGGAGGTCGGCGAGGTCGCCGAGGGTCCGCAGCCCGAGCCGCTGCAGCAGGCTGACCAGGTCGCGGCCCTGCTGCCCCTCGCCCTGCAGCACGTGCACCGGAAGACCGCGCAGGAACGACGCAGAGGCACCCTCGGGAACGACCTCCCACGACTGCACGCCTGCCGTGCGCGCGGCCTGCTCCGCCGTGAACAGGTCGTCGGCGATGCCGAGGCGGACGTCCCAGACGCCGCTCTCGACCAGCGCCTGGCACACGGTCGCGGCCGCGTCGGACTCGGTGCCGTACCAGCTGCCGGGCGCTCGCACGGCGAGCAGCCCGGGCCGCAGCGCAGCGACCCCGGGGCGCAGGTCCTCGACGGTGCTGAGCACGGGCTCGAAGGCGCGGGCGTCCCGATCGGGGTTGGCGGGCAGGAGCACCAGCTCCGGACACCGGGCCTGTGCGTCCCGGCGACGCTGCCCCCGTCGCACGCCCTCGTCCCGGGCGGGTCCGTTGCACACCTCGACGACGTTGGCCGACAGGACGGCGGCGGGGGAGCGGGGTGACTCCTCGGCCTCCTCCAGCGCGGCGACCACGGACCAGTCGGGGCACCAGACCACGAGCACCCTCACGGGAGCCTCATCCGGACGCCCGGCGGAGCTCGAGGACCTCGCGGTCGACGAGGTGGACCCCGGGCCAGCTCAGCTCGGCGCGCTGCGGCGGCCGCGCGCCACGGCGTACGACGACGCTGGCGCGCCGCTCCTCCAGCCGTCCCGTGCCGGCCGCAGGTCCGGTCCAGCTGGAGCGCTCCACGGCCACGCGGGCCTGGGCGCGCGGCCAGTCGCCGTGGACCACCAGCACCGCCGAGCGGGTCCGCAGCCGCGAGTCGAGGATCCCGGCACTGCGCTCGTCGACGGAGGCGGGCGGACGCAGGACGACCACACGGAGCACGTCGACCAGGGCAGCGGTGACCTCGAGCCAGTGGTCGCCGGGGTCGGGGACCAGCACCGTGCGGGACAGCTCCATCCCCAGCTCGGCGGCGGCCTCGGCCCCGAAGTCGGCGCAGCCGGCGAAGCCCACCCACTCCCCGGCGCGTGACGCCCCCGCGGCCAGGGCCAGCGCCAGCGAGGCGGAGTCGACGGCGTACGTCGCTCCCGCGTGCAGGGGCACCAGGTCGGCCAGCCCGGGTAGGGTCGGGACACGCTGAGCGGCCGGCTTGTGCTCCATCGCCGCCACGCGTTCACGGAGCTGCTCCACCACCGATCGCGCCGGGTCCGGCGTGGCGACGGACCGGGCGGACGACATGTCACCATGATCGAACACGTGTTCGAACGAGTCAAGCGGGTGTCGGGCTCCGCCCCGACACGCGACCGCCGGTGCGGGGAGACGTCACCGGCCTCGAGCCAGGGAGATGATCGCCTTGGCGACCCGGGCCTCGGGGATGCCCGCCCTGAGCGCGGCCTCCCTCAGCCTCTCCCGCGCCTCGCGGACGGAGACGTCCTCCATCATCGACAGCATCCCTGTCGCCGCGTCGATGTCCGCGTTCTCCTCCAGGACCTGCGGCGCGCGCTCGGCGAGCGTGCGCGTCCGGAACGAGAGGTCCGCGTTCGAGACCGCACCGCCGGCCCACGCGCCGAGCACTCGCGCCATCTCCTCCTCACGTCCCCGGAAGCTGCTCGATCCCGACGCGTAGAGGTTGACCGTGCCGACGACCTCGTCGCCGCGGAGGATCGGGAGCGTGAGGCTGCTGGCGACGCCCGCAGCCGCTGCGCCCTGGGCGTAGAGCTGCCACCCCCGCTCGTCCAGGACGCTCGACACCTCCGCGTCGAGACCGACGCCCTCGTCCGCAGCCTCCACGCACGGCCCCCCGGAGACGTACTGGAGTGCGTCGAGGGCGGCGATCTCGTCGTCGGAGGCCACCAGGGTGAGGGTGACTCCCGTCTGCGTCGAGGCCAGGCTGAGACCGACGCACTCGGGGACCAGCTCCTGCACCCGGTCGGCCATCCCCTGGATGTCGCCGAGCAGGCCCCCCTCGCTGTAGAGCTCGAGCTCGTTGATCGCCTCGATGCTCGCCTTGATCGGTCGCATGGCTCGAGCACTCCTCGTCGTCGGTCGAGGTGCCCGTACCCGCTGGGGGACGGGCTACGCCCTCCGTGTCATCGGGCGGACGGGGCGTCAGCCTCCGAGGCGCCCGGCAACGGTCAGCACACGGGTGACGAGGTGGTCGAGCGCGGTGCTGGCCGTGTCGTCGAGACCGTCCGACTGCCCTGTCACGACGCCCACGCCGTACGGGTTCCCATCGGTGAACTTCGTCTGGTCCGTGTAGCCGGGCGGCACGATGATCCCGCCGAAGTGGCAGAACGTGGTGTGCATCGCCAGGATCGTGGACTCCTGGCCGCCGTGGAGCGTCGACGTCGACGTGAACGCTGAGTAGGCCTTGTCGGCCAGCTTGCCCTCCTGCCACAGGGGGCCGAGGGTGTCGATGAACGCCTGGAGCTGGCTGGTGACGTGGCCGTACCTGGTGCCGGAGCCCATGATCACCGCGTCCGCCCAGTCGATGTCCTCGGGCTGCGCGACCGGCTGGTCGGCCACCGAGGCGGCGTGGGCCGCCCAGGCCTCCTGGCCCTGCACGACCTCGTCCGGTGCCGTCTCGCGCACCCGCCGGAGCCGCACCTCGGCGCCCTGTCCCTCTGCGGTCTCTGCCAGGCGCGAGGCCATGGCGTGAGCGGTGCCGTAGCTGGAGTAGTAGATGATTGAAAGTTTAGTCATATGAGCGCAGTACCCGGACGGCCACGGGTGCACGCCTCCGCCGGTGGGTCGGCTGTGTGGTGTTCCCCTCGTCGCCGCCGGATGCCGGCCGCCAGCGCCGGCGTCTCCGTGGCAGGCGTGGGGTCCCGGTTCCCCCTGAGACGAGGAGGACCGCTCACGGTCCGGGGTCCGTGAGCGGTCCTGTCCTCGAGACGTCGCCCCGCCGGGGCAGACGTGCGCCCCGTCAGGGCTGGGTCGGAGCCACCGGCGTGGTCTCCTGCTCGGCCAGGCACGTGGCCAGGCGCTCGTCGGCCTTCGCCACCCGCTGCTGCTGGGCGCGCTTGGTGAGCTTGGTCTCCTCACGGACGTGCTTGGCCCGGGCCAGGGTGCGACGCGCCTCCGCCTTGGCCCTGCCGGCCTCGGCCTGGGCGACAGCCTTCTTGGCGTGTGCGACCCGGGTCTGCTGACGGGCGAAGACAGCGGTCACACGGACCAGGGCGGCCTCGGCCTTGTCGGCCTGGGCCTGCTGCTGGGCACACGGCTCGGGCGCGGGCGCCTCGTCGGCGACGGCGGGGGACGCGACGGCTCCGGCGAGAGCGATGACGGAGGTGGCCGCGAGGCCTGCGAAGCGGGTGGAGACAGACATGTGGTGAGCTCCTCGTCGTGTCGGTGCGGCACCTGTGCCACACCTCTCGTCCCCTACAGCGACGGGGCGGGCGCCTGCGTTACACCCCGGGCCACGGATGTCCCGCCACGTCGACGGCCGGGCCTCCCGGAATGCAGAACCGCCCACGGTCTCGGGCAGCCGTGGGCGGTTCTGTGGTGGAGACGGCGGGCGCCCCGGACCATGACGCGATCGGTGCGGCTCGTTCGTCCTGACGGGATGACACCTGGCCGCGTGGGTACCGCTCGCACGGGCCCGGTGCCCGAAGGGCGTGGCGCCGTACCCAGGTCCCGCAGGTCGAGAAGCGGCTTGCGGGACCGTCCCCCTCCAACGGCTGGGGGCCGTCGGTGGGGCGGGTACCGTCGGGGCGTGGTCGAGCTGGGTCCGGTGCTGGTGGACCACCGCGAGCGGGGCAGCGGCATCCCGGAGGCGCTGACGGCCGCGGGCCTCGACGTCCGGCTGACCGACCTGCCGGTGGGCGACTACGTGCTCGGGCACGGGCTGGCGGTGGAGCGCAAGGGCCCGAACGACCTGGGGGCGTCGATCCGGGATCGCCGCATCTTCGACCAGGCGGTGCGGCTGCAGTCGGCCTTCCCGCAGGCGGTGCTCCTGGTCGAGGGAGAACCGCGTGGCATCGCGGAGGACGCGTGGCGGGGGGCCGTGTGCCGGCTCGTCGAGGACGGCTTCACGGTGCTGCACAGCCTGGACGTCGAGGACAGCGCCGCCTGGATCGTCCGGCTCGCGAAGCGGGCCCGGCGGGCCGCCCCCACCACGCCCACCGAGGGTCCGCGCCGAGCTCCGCGGCACCCGTCCGCGCAGGCCGAGGTGATGCTGTCGGTGGTGCCGGGGATCAGCCCGGCGATGGCTCGCAGCCTGCTGGCGGCGCACGGCAGCCTCGCTGCGATCGCGGCGGCGGCGCCGGACGGGCTTCGAGGTCACCCGGGCATCGGCCGGGTGCGCGCGGCCCGGCTGACCGAGGCACTGACCCAGGAGTACGTCGTGCCGGCCGATCGCGAGCCGGAGCCCGAGCGGGCCGCCAGGGGGACGCGGCCGTCCCGGCGCTGGATCCTCACCGAGCCCGGCACCACGGAATCCCGGTCGTTCGACCGCCGGGCCATCGCGCTGCGTGCCCTGCAGTCGGCCGCTCCCGGCACCCAGCTGGTCGACAGCCTCACCGGCGAGGTCCTGGAGAGCGCCGCCGAGCCCGGTCCCGGCGGGGCCTGACCCGGTCGGGGTCGGCACCGGGGTTCCGCGGGGGAGTG
>CADCUM010000115.1 GCA_902805885.1 uncultured Nocardioides sp.
ACTGGTGCCTGAGCGGGAACGCGCACATGCGCCCGGAGCAGCAGCGGCCGGGGTTCACGCACGGGGGGATCGTTCGCCGAGTACGTCACGCTGCCGGTTCGCGACGGCGTACCGGGCCCTGGTCGGACGCGCCGACCGGAAGGTCGGGGAGTGGGTGAACGTCGTGGGTGCCGGGGGCGTGATGAGCGCTCGCGCTCGCGCACTCGGCGGCCGCGTGGTCGCTGTCGACCGCAAAGCCCGAGGCACTCGAGGTCGCCGCGTCGACACCGTGGGCAGCGAGGAGACCTGCCCTGACGCCAGCCGCCGCCTCGGGCGGCGCGGTCGCCACGTCCAGGTGGGGCTGCTGCCGCCGGTAGATCGCGCCACCGTGGCCGACATGACCATCGTGGATCCCGCTCGCTGACACTCTTTACAACGTTGCAATCACGGGGTTAGATCCTTGGAGAGAGTGTGGCGGGCATCACCATTGCTCCCGCGTCGATGCCGCTGACCTCACAACACCCGTCGTCTCGAACGGAGAGGGATCGCCATGAGTAGCCCGTTCCATCGCCCCGGAGGCTCGCTCGCGAGCGGCCTCGGCACCCCCGTCAACCGTCGCAACTTCCTCTTCCTCGGCGCCACCACCGCGTTCCTCGCCGGCTGCGGCGGCGGATCGGGCGTCGGCGGCGGCACGAAGGACGCCGGTGGCGCGTTCACCGGTTCGTACGACGGCCCGCAGATCACGCTCGACTACTGGAACGGCTTCACCGGCGGTGACGGCCCGACCATGCTGGACATGGTCAAGGAGTTCAGCGACGCCAACGACAACATCGACGTCAAGAACACCACGATCCAGTGGGCCGAGTACTACCAGAAGCTTCCCGCGGCTGCTCAGGCCGGCAAGGGCCCCGCGGTCGGCGTGATGCACCTGGACCAGGTCGCCAGCAACGCCGCGCGAGGCATCCTCGTGCCTCTCGACGACATCGCGGACGAGATCGGCCTCAGCGAGGAGGACTTCCTCCAGCCCGTCTGGGCCCCCGGGATCTACAACGACAAGCGGTACGGCATCCCGCTCGACGTCCACTCCCTGGCGATGTACTGGAACCAGGAGCACTTCGACAAGGCCGGGATCGAGGAGCCCCCGACGGACGCGGCGAGCTTCGAGGAAGCCTGCAAGAAGCTCCAGAAGGCGGGCTACAAGACGCCGTTCTGGATGCCCAACCGGTGGCCGTCCCACCTGATGTTCTTCAGCCTCCTGTGGCAGCACGGCGGCGAGCCGTTCGCCGAGGACGGGTCAGAGGCCACGTTCGGGTCCGAGGCCGGCGTCGCTGCCCTCACCTGGATGCGCGAGCAGGTGGACAAGGGGTACAGCCCCGACAACGTCGACATCGACGCGCAGTACCTCGCGTTCAAGAACGGCGAGAACTCCATCACGTGGGACGGGATCTGGCAGATCAACGACCTCAAGGCCGCCGGCATGAACTACGGGATGGCTCCCATCCCCACGATCGGCGACCAGCCCGCGGTCTGGGCCAACTCCCACCACTTCTTCATGACCTCCCAGGCCGCGGAGGACAAGAACTCCTCCACCGCCTCGAAGCTGTTCATCAGCGAGCTGAGCCAGAACTCGGGCCGCTGGGCCGAGGCGGCGATGATCCCGGCTCGCAACTCGGCTCGCGAGGACGCCTCCTACACCGAATCACCCCAGGCCGCCCTCGACGACCAGCTCGAGAACTTCCGCTTCCTGCCGTCGGTCCCGGGCGTCGCGGACACCATCGCGCCGACCCTTGAGGTCGCGGTCAACGAAGCGATCCTGGGCAAGTCGTCGCCCCAGGAGGCTCTGGAGAAGTACCAGGCCGAGGCGACGAAGCTCATGGAGGAGAACCTGGAGAAGTTCGGGGGCTGACGATGGCCACGACCACCTCCACGCCAGCCGTGGACCGAGCTGCGAGCCCGTCCCCGGCTCCCAGCCGGTCGCCGCGCGGCCGGGCCGGCTGGGTGCCCTGGTTGTTCCTGGCGCCCTACCTCCTCCTGTTCGGGGGCTTCGTGCTGCTCCCGATCGGGCTCGGCCTCTGGATCAGCCTGCACTCCTGGGACTTCACCCTGCCCGGCAAGCCCTTCGTCGGCCTCGACAACTACAAGGAGCTGCTCACCCCGGGAACCGGCCAGTTCGAGCGGTTCTGGAACGCCATGCAGGCAACGGGCCTCTTCACCGCGGTCAGCGTGCCCCTGCTGATCGTCATCCCGCTGGCCGTGGCCCTGGTCATGAACCAGAAGTTCCGAGGACGGAACCTCTTCCGGGCCCTCTTCTTCGCGCCGTACGTCCTCGGCGTCGCGGTGGTGGGCGTCATGTGGCGCTTCCTGCTCGACCGGAACATCGGAGTGGTGAACTACCTCGCCGACCTCGTCGGACTCCCCGACAAGACGCCGTGGCTGACGAGCATCCCGGAGGCCTGGATCGCCCTGGTGGGCGTGACTGTCTGGTGGACCCTCGGCTTCAACGCGGTGATCTTCCTGGCCGGGCTCCAGGACGTCTCCCCGGACCTCTACGAGGCGGCGAAGGTCGACGGGGCGGGCGCCTGGTCGCGCTTCCGCCACGTCACGATCCCCGGACTGCGCCCGGTCCTGGGGTTCGTCGTGATGATCACGATCATCGCGTCCGCCAACATGTTCGGGCAGTCCTACATCATGACCCGCGGAGGACCCGGGCAGGAGACCCGGACGGCCATCTACTACATCGTCGACACCGGACTGAGCCAGCGGCAGATGGGTGATGCCGCCGCCGCCAGCTGGATCCTGACGGTGGTGCTCATGCTGACGTCGGCGCTGGTGTTCGCCGCCACCCGCGAACGCGGAAAGAAGAAGGGAGCGGCAGCGTGAAGGCCTTCCGCTACGGCGTGCTGACGTTCCTCGCCCTGGTCTTCGTCAGCCCGCTCGTGTTCATGGTCACGACCTCGTTCAAGTCGCGCACGGAGTCGGGGCAGACGCCTCCGTCCCTCGTTCCCGACAACCCCACGCTGGCGGCGTACCAGCAGGTGCTGAACGCGGCGGACACGCCGGTGTTCCGGTGGTTCCTGAACTCCATGGTGGCCGCGACGCTCAACTCGCTGCTGGTGGTGACCACTGCCGCTCTCGCCGCCTACGCGCTGGCGAGGATGGAGTTCCGCGGCCGCAACGTCGTCTTCGGGCTGATCGTCGCGACGTTGTTCGTCCCACCGGTGATCCTGGTCATCCCCAGCTTCGAGATCGTCGGGCGGCTGTTCTGGCTCGACACCCTGACCGCGATCATCGTGCCGACGGCGGCGAACGCGTTCGGTGTCTTCTTCCTCCGGCAGTTCTTCATCGGCCTGCCCAAGGAGGTCGAGGAGTCCGCCTCGCTGGACGGCGCCAACCAGTGGCAGGTGTTCTGGAAGATCGTGCTCCCGCTGTCCCGCCCCGCGTTGGCGACGCTCGCGCTGCTGGCCTTCCTCACGAACTGGAACGACTTCCTGTGGCCGGTCTACGTGCTGTTCAGCCCCGAGAACCAGACGCTGCAGGCCGGCCTGAGCACGCTGCAGTACGCCAACGCCGTGCGTTACAACCTGCTGATGACGGGCGCGGTGGTGGCCAGCGTGCCGGTGCTCCTCCTCTACGTGTTCGCCCAGCGCTTCATCATCGAGGGAGTGTCCCGGTCCGGGATCAAGGGCTGACCCGCCCATGACCGCCGTACGCCGCCGCGCGGTGCTGCTCGCCGGCGCGTGCGCGGTGGCCTCTCCCGCCGTGGCGGCCTGCACCGACGACCCGGTTGGGAGTCCGCCCGGAGGCCCCGACCCCGCCCGCTCGACCTCAACCCAGGAGACCGCCGTGTTCGACCTTTCCTTCACCCTCGAGAGCCGCTACCGGCCCTTCGAGCTGGTGGCGCCCGCGTTCGTCGCCGTCGAGCGCTCCGGCGCCGAGCTGGCGAGCTCCTCCGGCGAGGGTCTGTCGACGTACGACGAGGCCCCGCCCGCGCCGTTCTGCGCGGTGCAAGCGCGGGTGGACGGTGCCGACGGGCGGGTGGACCTCGGGCTCGCGTCGCCTGACGGTGCGCAGCACCTGCTGGCGTTCCACGACCCCGTCGCGGGGCGGGTGGGCATCGAGGTCCGCGTCGACGGCCGCACGCGCCTGCTGCGCCGACGCAAGGTCGACCTGCCGGCGTCGTTCGCCCTGGCCTTCGCAGTGTGCGAGAACCGGGTCACCGTGCTCGCGGACGCCGGGGACGGGTGGCAGCCGCTGCTCACCGAGCGCGACAAGGTCGCTGCCGCGCTGGACCTGCGGCAGCCGGACGTCCTGTCCGGCCTGCGCTACGCCTGGGGTCACCGCGGCGGGACCGGCGGACTGAAGGCCGTCACCGCCGGTCTCTTCGGCATGACCGGGATCCGCGACCAGCACCTCGTCCAGCACGCCGACGGGACCCCGTACATCCGCGACGGGCACGCCTACTTCACCGCCACGTGCGCCGGTCTGGGCTTCTTCACGCAGGCCCACTGGGGGGTCTTCCGCCTGGACCTGGCCGATCCGCAGCGCCTCGAGCAGGTGTCGCAGCTGTACTTCGCCCGCGACGGTCTGCTGCTGGGCGACCACGCCGGGCAGGTCGTCCGCGACGAGGCCGACGAGCGCTGGCTGGTCGCGACGAGCTCGTGGGGTGACTTCGAGTTCGACGGCGTGCACGTGCGCCACGTCGTGACGGACGTCGACGTCCTGGAGGGGGTGCACGTGCTGGAGACCGAGGCGACGAACCTGCCGACCGAGCACAGCACCTGGGACCCGGGCATGACGCTCATCGACGGGCGGTGGCACGTCGGGTTCGTCGAGAGCCCGTCGCAGGAGCCCTTCGACTTCCGGCCGGCCCTCGCGGCGGGACCCGCGGGGAGCGCCGGGATCGAGGCGTTCGACACCTCACTGGAGCTCATCGGGTCGGCCACCGAGCTCCACCAGACCGAGGGCCCGATCATCGCCCGGGTCGGCGGGGAGTGGTGGTTCCTCGCCAGCGACGGCGACGACCGCCACTACCCGGTGTTCAACCTGTCGATGCGCCGGGTCGGGCGGCTCGACGCGCCGTACCTCACCAACATCCCGCACCCGCAGCTCGTCCCGCTCGAGGACGGCGGCTGGCTGATCGTGACCTTCGACGGCACGCAGTACGCCGAGGACGTGATGGGGTACGGCGGCCACGGTGACGTGCTGATCATGCGCAGCCGCGAGTAGGCGGTGATGGATGAGACGTCACGCGATGCTGGCAGCCGAGAGGCAGGGCCGGATCCTCGACGCCGTCGAGGAGCGGACGGTCGTGCGGGTGGCCGAGCTCGCTGAGCTGCTCGGCGTGACACCGATGACCATCCGGCGTGACCTCGACCGGCTCGCCTCCCAGGGGAAGCTGGACAAGGTGCACGGAGGGGCCACCTCGACACGTGCCCGTGTCCCTTCCAGCACCGACGAGCCCGGCTTCCAGGCGAAGCGACTGCTGCAGACGGCGGAGAAGGAGTCGATCGCTCGGGCTGCGGCTGCGATGGTCAGGCCCGGGTCGACCATCGGAGTGTCGGCGGGCACGACGACGTGGGCGCTCGCGCGTCACCTGCGGGCGGTCGCCGGGCTGACGGTGGTGACCAACTCCGTGCGGGTGGCGGACGTGCTGCACGAGCCGGGACCCGATGCGCCGGAGGTCGTCCTCACCGGGGGTGAGCGCACGGTCTCCGACGCCCTGGTCGGGCCCCTCGCGCTGTCCTCGCTGCGACGGCTGCACCTCGACGTCGTCTTCCTCGGCGTCCACGGCATCCATCCGGCGGCCGGGCTGACGACGCCGCACGCGGCGGAGGCGGAGACCGACCGGGCCCTGGTGGACGCGGCGCAGCGCCTGGTCGTCGTGGCCGACCACACCAAGTGGGGCCTGCTGAGCGCGGGCTCGATCGCGCCGCTCTCGCGGGTGGACGTCCTCGTCAGCGACGACCTGCTCGCCGACGAGGCTCGAGCGACCCTGGTGCGAGCCGGGGCGGACGTCGTGCTCGCCGACGGCCGCCCACGGGCGTCGTCGGCCTGAGATGGCCGTCGCCGCGGGGTCAGGCCTCGCCCATCACCAGGCCCTCGATCGTGTGCTTCTGCGTGATCGGGGTGAGCTCGTCGACGATCGGGCACCGCAGGTGGGCCCGCAGGCGCTCCGGGAGGCTGTCCCAGAAGGACCGGGTCACGGCGAGGTCGTGCTTCTCGTCGTTGCCGGCGCCAGGGGCGTCGACGCCCAGCACGAGCACGGGCCGCGCGAGCCGGGACTCGTTCTTGGTGCCGCGGTGGACCGTCAGGGCGGAGCGGGCGGAGATGTCGCCCATCCGGGGGTACTTGCGCACGGCCCGCTCCTCGAAGCGGCCGTACTCCGACTTCTCGGGGAACATCCCGTGCTCGAAGTCCGTCCCGGGGTCCCAGTGCGTGCCGACAGCGACCTCGAAGGGCCCCATGTCCTCGGTGGTGTCGACGCAGGTGACGTTGAACGCGAGCGAGGTGAGGCGGCGGTCCTCGTGCGTCTCCCGCGGGCTCGGGAAGTCACGGTGCCACGGTTGGTTGACGGCGCCGGCGAAGGGCACGTCGAAGCCGACCTCGACGATCAGGTAGTCCGGGCCCAGCACCGTCTCGCAGACGGCGCGGACCCACGGGTGGTCGGCGAGGTCGACGAAGCCGCGCAGCGCCTCGGGGTGGATCTCGACGTAGTAGCGGTTCGGCCCGCGGCCCACCGCCCCGCCCTCCCGCGACCGCGCCTCCTCGAAGGCGGCGTCGACGTCCTCGCGGAGCCGGGCGACCCAGTCCCGCGTGAACGCGCCCTTGCAGCCGATGATGCCGTCGGTCTCGATGGTGGTGCGGATCAGCTCGCAGTCGATCGGCACGTCGAGGGCTGCAGCCATGCTCGTCTCCTCTTCTCAGTGGATCCCGCTAGTTTGCAACGTTGCAAGACGCTGCCGCAATAGGCTGTCGCCGGAGGTCTCATGCGACGAACGAATCTGAAGGACGTGGCGGCCCGTGCGGGCGTCAGCATCCGCACCGTGTCGAACGTCGTGAACACCCCGGAGATCGTGGCCGAGCCCACTCGACAGCGGGTGCTCGAGGCGATCGAGGAGCTCGGCTACCGGCCCAACGTCGCCGCGCGTCAGCTGCGTCAGGGACGCGGCGGGGCCATCGGCCTGGTGGTGCCGGAGATCGACTCGCCCTACTTCGCCGAGCTGGCCGCGCTGGTGGTCCGAGAGGCCGAGGCCCTGGGCTGGACCGTCCTCATCGAGCAGACCGACGGCGACGCCGCGCGGGAGCGGCAGCTGCTCGACGGAGCGCGCGGGCAGGGGGTCGACGGCGTGATCTTCAGCCCGTGGGCGATGACCGCCGAGGAGGTGTCGCGCAGCGCGATGGCGCCGCCGGTGGTGATGCTCGGGGAGCAACCAGGCATGGGATCGGTGGACCGCGTGGCCATCGACAACCGCGGTGCCGCCCGGGAGGCGGTCGAGCACCTCCTGGCAACCGGCCGGACGCGGATCGCGGCCGTGGGTCTCCAGCCGCACCTGAGCAACGAGACCGCCGAGCAGCGACTGGGCGGGTACCGAGCCGCGCTGGAGGCCGCCGGCCTCGCCACGGACCCCGAGCTGGAGGTTCCGGTGGAGCGCCTGCACCATCCCGAGGGGATGACGGCCATGGCCCGCCTGCTGGATCTCGCGACGCCGCCGGATGCCGTCTTCTGCTTCACCGATCAGCTGGCACTCGGAGCCATCCGCACCTGCGCCGACCGCGGCGTGCGCGTGCCCGAGGAGGTCGCGATCGTCGGCTTCGACGACATCGAGCCGGCCCGCTACGCCGTACCCGCCCTCACCACGGTCGCGCCGGACAAGCACCGGCTCGTCGAGCTCACGCTGGCGACCCTGCAGGCGCGGATGGCTGAACCGTCCCTCGCCGGCCGGGACCTGGTCGTCCCCCACCGGCTCGTCGTGCGCGAGAGCGCTCCTGCGCCGACGGGATGACGAGCGTGAAGTCCTGGGCGTCTGGCCGCATCGACCCAGCGGAACGGGTACGCGACCCAGAGGCGGCGAGCGGCACCCATCACCGGTAGAGCGACAGCTCGTGACCCTGGTCGACGAGGAAGGACCGGTCTCCGGGCACGAGGTCCGTCGTCTCGTCGAAGGACTCGATGTCGAGCGCCCAGAGGGGATCGTCGGCGCCGTACGGCACGTAGCTGACGCTGCCGTCGGTCATGTCGTAGACGCCGGTGAGCGTCGGGTACGCATCGCCGCGGGGGACGGTCCCCACCGCCTCGAAGTCCTCGTCGTAGATCAGCCCCGACTCCATGTCCACGAAGTGGGGGTCGCCCTCGAGCTCGACCTCGACAGGGGAGAAGAAGGAGTTCTGGGCCACCGGCACCGTCGCCACTTCGCCGTCCCGGTCGTAGACAGTGGTCTCAGGATCGTCCACACCGTCCTCCGAGGACGACGGGCCCAACGCCTGCTCGTGCGGCGGGAAGGAGAACGCGAGACCCGGCTCGATGCTGCCCACACCTCCGTCGTAGCCCGGGTCGTCACGCCACAGCTCCTCGCCGGTCTCGAGGTCGATCCCGACCACCTCGCCTCCCGGCCCGGCCACTGCGATGAAGTCGTCCAGGACCACCACGTCGCCGCCGCTCCGCGGGGACGAGTCCGCCAGCTCGACGTCCGAGACCCACACCTTGTCGCCGTCGTGGTCCCAGGCGCGGAGCTCTCCGTCCCTGAACCCGTACACCCGATCCCGCGAGACGCCTCCGAACCCACCGCCACTCACCGACCAGACCTCCGAGCCGTCCTCGGTGTCGATGCCGCGGAGCTCGTCCTCGGCGACGACGACCGTCGCATCTCCGACTGTCGTCGCCCAACCGCCCGGGACGGCCCACAGCCGCCGGCCGGTCTCGGCGTCGAGGGCGGTGACCGTCCCCTCGTCCGAACCCGAGCTCATGACGTGGACGACGTTCGTCGGCGCGTCGTGCACCGCGTAGCCCGCCAGCGGGACGGTCCGGCGCCAGCGCTCCTCACCGTGCTCGTCGAGCCCCACGACCTCGCCCTCACCGAGCAGAGCCACAGCGCCCCGGTCCGTCGGAAAGGCCACGCGGATCGGCCGCTCCGCCTCCCAGGTCCACGCCAGCTCAGGCTCCTCGGTGACGGCGGCACGCAGTGCAGACGGGTCGCTGACCGGATCACCGCCGCGCGCCGACCACACCCCGGCGCCCACGGCGAGGGTGGCAGCCAGTGCAGCCGCGACGATCGCCGCACGCCGCCGCCTGGGGGCCCAGGGTCGAGGCTCGTGTCCCAGCTCGTCGGTTCCGGCACCCCACCCCACCGTCTCGCGGACGTCCGCGGCCTCGACCTCCAGGCCGGTCAGCGGCCGGGCGCAGATGAAGCACTGCTCCGAGGTACGCCGGTTGCGTGACCCGCAGTGGCCGCACAGGACGAGCGGTCGATTGTCCATCACTCGCATTGTGCCCGGAGGGAGCGCCTCCGCCGACGCCCGTCCGAGCTGCTCGATCAGCCGGCCCCCATCCCGGCGTCCCGCGCCCGCGCGACGGCCTCCGCGCGGTGGGCGACGCCGAGCTTGCCGAAGATCGCCGACACGATGTTGCGCACGGTCTTCTCGCTGAGGAACAGGCTGCGCGCGATCGCGCCGTTCGTGAGCCCACGGGCGACCAGGTCCAGCACCTCGAGCTCGCGGTCGGTGAGCTCCGGGAACGGTACGACGCGCCCCGCGCCCCGGTCGGAGCCCCGGTTGAAGAGGCCGAGGACCTTCGCCCCCACGGCTGGGCCGAGCACGACGTCGCCGGCCGCCACTCCCTCGATCGCCCGGGCGATCTCGGCCCGCGCGGCGCCCTTGACGATGTAGCCGCGGGCGCCCGCCCGCAGGGCGGACACCACGGACTCGTCGTTCTCGAGCATCGTCAGCACGAGGACGCGCGTCTCGGGGAGCTCGGCCAGGATCTGCCGCGTGGCCTCGATGCCGTTGGTGCCCGGCATGTGGAGGTCCATCACCACCACGTCCGGCCGCATCTCGAGGGAGGTGGCCACCGCCTCGGCTCCGTCCGCGGCCTCCTCGACCCGGCCGACGCCGGCCATCCCGCGCACGACCTCCACCAGTCCTTCGCGGAACAGGGGGTGGTCGTCGACGACGAGCACCGACAGCAGGGTGGTGGTCACGGGGTCTCCAGGGGAAGTCGGGCGGCCAGGACGGTCCCGGCGCCGGGCCGGGTGTGGATCGCACAGGTGCCACCGACCTCGGCGGCGCGGTGGTGGACGGACTCCAGGCCGACGCCCGCCCGGACGTGCGCGGGCATCCCGGTCCCGTCGTCGGTGACGGTCAGCGCCAGCTCGTCGTCGACCACCTCGAGGACGACGTCCACCCGGGTCGGCCGGGCGTGCCGTACGGCGTTGGTGACGGCCTCGGACGCGATCCGGTAGGCGGCGACGTCGACGGCCGCCGGCAGCGTCCGCAGCAGCTCGTCCGGCACGCGCACGTCGAGGCACAGGTCCACGCTGTCGCCGAACTGGTCGAGCTGTTCCTGGAGGGCGCCCGCCAGGCCCAGCCCGTCGAGGGACGGCGGACGCAGGTCGTCGACGATGCGTCGCACGCCCGCGACGCTGGCGCGCAGCCGCTCGGCAGCCACGTCCAGCGCGGCGACGGCCGCCTCCGGGTCGCGTGCGACGAGGTCGCGGGTCGACTCCAGCTTCATGGCGGTGGCGGCCAGCGTGGGACCGAGGTCGTCGTGGAGGTCGCGGCGCAGCCGGCGCCGCTCCTCCTCGCGGGAGAGCACCAGCCGCTCCCGCGACCGGACGAGGTCCTCCGAGAGGGCCGCGGCGTGCGCGGCGACCGCGGCCTGGCGCGCGAGGCGCTCGAGCACCGCGAGCTCGCGCGCGCCGAGCCCGGACTCGCCCGCGCGGGGGGCCACGCGCATGGTCCCGACCTCGCGGCCCTGGTAGTGCAGCGGCACGTCGACCGCCGGCCCGCTCGGCGTCCCGGCCGCTCCGCGGGCACCGCGGGACGTCTCCACCTCCGCCCACGGCACGCGCAGCGTCCGGACCACGCCCTCGGCGACGGCGGGCAGCACGTCGGCCGGGTGGGTCGCCGCGTCGAGGCGGTCCGCGAGCCGGGCCATCGCGGCCTCGGGGTCGTCGCGGTCGCCGTACAGCAGACGGTTGACCCCGAGCTGGAGGCGGTCGCGCAGGGGCGCCGTCGCGACCGCCGCAGCGATGACAGCCGCGACCCGCAGGTCGGGGCCGACCGAGCCCGTGAAGATGCCGGCGAGCCAGACGAGCCCGGCGTAGACCAGCACGACGGCGAACGTGAGTCCTCCGTAGACCAGGGACCGGTCGAGCACCAGGTCGAGCTGCCACAGGCCGCGTCGCAGGACGGCGACGGTCAGCGCCAGAGGAACCGCGAGGAAGGCCACCGCGATCACGCCCGGCCCCGCGCCCGGGGTGACCAGCGCGAAGGCCAGGAGCCCGGCCAGGACGCCAGCGGCGAGGACCAGCCACGAGAGCTGGTCACGCTCGTGGGAGCCCGGCTCGGCCCCTCGCCAGCGCACCACGACCGACGCCACGCTTGCTGCGGCGCACACGAGGAAGAGGGGGAGCGCGGCGGTGAGCAGCAGCTCCGCCCCCGGCACGGCGAGGAGCGGCTCGGCGTCGGCGAAGGCCGGAGGTGGAGGGAAGTCCTGCCGGTCGTACGGCGTCAGCGCCCAGCCTGCGGTGGCCATCACCACGACGGTCCACGACAGCGGGACGACCGCCCGCCAGCGACGCGACGGTGGACGGCCGTCGGGGAAGAGCAGCAGCACCAGGGTGACCGGCAGCAGGTAGCCGGGCGCCCAGGTCCAGCCCGCGAACCAGTACGCCGCCTCCGCGAGGTCGCCGTCGCCCCGACCCAGCGCCCAGTAGGCCAGCGCGTCGAGGGAGGACGAGACGGCGGTGCTCACCCCCGCGGCGAGCATCAGCCATCCCAGCGGGAGCCGCGGGCGCCGGCCGGCGACGAGCCCTCCCAGCACGCCGAAGCCCAGGCTCCCGGCCAGGCCCCGCATGAGGTCGGCCCCGACGGGGGCCCCGTCCACCACGAAGGCGGCCAGCACGCACCACGCGACGAGTCCGAGGACGAGCCCGGTGAGGGCCCCGGCGAGGACGCGGGCCCTGGTCGACGGGGCGGGAGCGGGGCGGGACATGGGCTGATCATCGCGCGACCTGTGTCCCGGTGTGAGGGGTTCGGTGTCCCGCGTCAGGTCGGGACAGGCACCCGGTGACGGCGGGACGGCGCCGGCGCGAGAGTTCAGGACGTCAGCAGCACACCGACATCCACCACCACACTCAGAGGAACACCCGTCATGACTCAGCACATCACCATGGGCGCCGGCCTCACGGCTCCCGAGGGCACCTTCGCCACCGACGCCGCCGGCACCTCCGACGCCGCCGGCCGGGACGGAGGACCGTCCGTCGCTCGACGCGTCCTGGCAGCGACCGCCGCCGCCGCGCCGATGTTCTTCACGGCGTACGTCGCCGCGAACCCGGCGCCGCTGCCGCGGGAGCCAGCCGCCGACTTCCTCGGCGCGATCGCGGCGCACCCGACCGCCTTCGTCGTGTCGACGACGCTGCAGCTCGCCGCCGCGGCGACCGGCCTCGTCTTCGCGGCCTACGTCATCGTCGCGTTCGCGCGTTCGGCGCCCCGCTTGGCGCCGGTCGTCGGGGTCCTGCTCGGCGTGAGCTACGTGGCCGTGGCCGCCTTCGCCGGCGCCAAGCTGGTCGCCGCCAGCCTCATCGTCGACGGCGCCCCCCGAGCCGGTTCGCTGGAGGTGTGGTCGGCCGTCCACACGGGACCGTTCTTCGACGTCATGGACTGGCCGATCCTCATGGCGATCCCCGCCAACCTGCTCCTCGCCGTCCTGCTGTTCCGCTGCCGTGCGGTCGTCGGGATCTGGCCCGCCGCGGTCGTCGTGGTCGGCTTCGTCATGGGCTCGGGGGAGTTCCCCGACGCCGTCACCCTGGCGGGGTGGGCGATCCAGGTGCCGGCCGTGCTCCACGTCGTACGGCGCACGCTGCGCAGCTGATCTCGCTCGACGCGCGACGGCGCGGGACCCTCGACGAGGGCCCGCGCCGTTCGTCGTGGCGGGCATCCCCCTGACCATCCTCAGAGCGCAGCGACCACCCGGGTGCCCTGGTCGATCGCCCGCTTCGCGTCGAGCTCCGCGGCGACGTCGGCGCCGCCGATGAGGTGGCCGCGGCCGAGGTCGTCGTACAGGTCCCGCACCGACTCCTGGCCGGCACACACGACGACCGTGTCGCACGGGACGACACGGGTCTCGCCGTCGACGGTGACGTGCAGCCCGTCGTCGTCGATCCGGTCGTACGTCGCGCCGCTGAGGAGCGTGATGCCGGTCTGCTTGAGGACGGCACGGTGGGCCCAGCCGGAGGTCTTGCCGAGGCCGATGCCGATCGGCGTGGTCTTGCGCTGGACCAGGGTGACCTCGCGGGCGGCAGGCCGCGCCTTCGGCGACGTGAGCCCGCCGCGGTGCAGCGCCGGGTCGCCGACGCCCCAGTGGGCCATCCAGTCGTCGAGGTCCTCGTGCTGGTGCGTGAGCCAGACGGAGACGTCGACGCCGATGCCGCCGGCGCCGATCACGGCGACCCGCTGACCGGGCACGACGCGACCCGCCAGCACGTCGGCGTACGACGCGACGCTCGGGTGGTCGATCCCGGGGATCGCGGGCATCCGCGGCTCGACGCCGGTCGCGACGACGACCTCGTCGAAGCCGGCCAGGTCGGACGCGGTCGCGCGGGTGGAGAGCCGGACGTCGACGCCGAGGACCTCGAGGCGGCGGGTGAAGTAGCGCAGGGTGTCGGCGAAGTCCTCCTTGCCGGGGACCTCCATCGCCAGGCGGAACTGCCCACCGAGCTCGGCCGACTTCTCGAAGAGGGTGACCGCGAACCCGCGCTCGGCCGCGCTCACCGCGGCCGCGAGCCCGGCCGGACCCGCACCCACCACGGCGAGGGAGCGGGGTCGACGCGTCGGCATGAGCACCAGCTCGGTCTCGTGGCACGCCCGCGGGTTGACCAGGCAGGAGGCCCGCCTGTTCTGGAACACGTGGTCCAGGCACGCCTGGTTGCAGGCGATGCAGGTGTTGATCTCGTCGGCACGCTCGTCCATCGCCTTGGCGACGAACGCCGGGTCGGCGAGCAGCGGCCGCGCCATCGACACCAGGTCGGCGTCGCCCGAGGCCAGGATGTCCTCGGCGAGCTCGGGGGTGTTGATGCGGTTCGACGCGCAGACGGGGACGTCGACGACAGCCTTGAGCCGGGCGGTGTACGACCGCCAGGCCGCCCTCGGCACCTGCGTGATGATCGTCGGCACCCGCGCCTCGTGCCAGCCGATGCCGGTGTTGAAGACCGTCACCCCGGCCTCCTGGAGGAGCAGCGCCAGCTCGGCGGTCTCCTCCCACGTCTGGCCGCCCTCGACCAGGTCGAGCAGGGAGATCCGGTAGACGATCGGGAAGTCGGCGCCGACGAGCTCGCGGGAGCGTCGTACGACCTCGACGGGGAAGCGCATCCGGTTGGCCGCGCTGCCGCCCCACCGGTCGCCGCGGTCGTTGGTGCGCTCGGTGAGGAACTGGTTGATGAGGTAGCCCTCGGAGCCCATGATCTCGACCGCGTCGTACCCCGCGCGCCGCGCCAGCTCGATCGACCGAGCGAAGGCGGTCGCCGTGGCGTCGACCTCCTTGTCGGACATCGCGCTGGGCCGGAACGGCGTGATCGGCGACTTCTTGTCCGACGCGCTCTGCGACAGCGGGTGGTAGCCGTAGCGCCCCGCGTGCAGCACCTGCAGCGCGATGGCGCCGCCGGCCTGATGGACCGTCTCCGTCACCCGCCGGTGCCGCGCGGCCTGGAGGCGGTTGGTCATCTCGGACGCGAACGGCTTCAGCCAGCCGCGCTTGGTCGGCGCGTAGCCGCCGGTGATGATCAGCCCGACGCCGCCGCGCGCCCGCTCCTCGAAGAACGCCGCGAGCTTGTCGATGTCCCACGGGCGGTCCTCGAGGCCGGTGTGCATCGACCCCATCACCACGCGGTTGCGCAGCGTCAGCCCGCCCCTCGCCGGGTCGCCCAGCGTGATCGGCTCGAGGAGGTGGGGGTAGGTCGGGTGCGTCATGCCAGGGCCTCCATGGGGTGTGCCGAGATGGGATGAGCCGAGGTGGGGTGTGCCGGGACGGGCTGTGCCTCCAGGCACTCGGTGATCCACTCGATCCAGAACCGCTCCAGCCGGATGCCGCCGCGCAGCACCAGCCACTGGTCGCGCGCGGCGTCGTCG
>CADCUM010000116.1 GCA_902805885.1 uncultured Nocardioides sp.
TCTGGAACAAGGAGCACACCGAGCAGATGGTGCGCCTGTACCGCGACCGGTTCGAGCACTACGGCCACGGCGCGGCCGACCAGGCCTTCGTCGGTCTCGGCGGTCAGGTGTTCATGGGCACGAACGAGACGGAGGCCAAGAAGCAGTTCCGGCCCTACTTCGACAACGCCCCGGTGTACGGCCACGGCCCGTCGCTGGAGGAGTTCGCTCGGGCCACGCCGTTGACCGTCGGCACCCCCGAGCAGGTCATCGAACGCACCCTCGGCTTCGCCGACTACGTCGGTGACTACCAGCGCCAGCTGTTCCTGATCGACCACGCGGGCCTGCCGACCGACGTCGTCCTCGACCAGCTCGAGATCCTCGGCCGCGAGGTCGTCCCCGTCCTCCGCGCCGAGTTCGACCGCCGTCGTCCGGCGCACGTCCCGAGCGACCCGCCCACCCACGAGTCTCTCGTCGCCGCCGGCCCCGAGGCCCCCCACCACCTCGTCGAGCCGGCCCGCACCCTGACGAGGGAAGGAGCCACCTCATGACCCGTACCGTCGTCGTCCTCACCGCGGGACTGACCGTCCCGTCGTCGACCCGGATGCTCGGCGACCAGCTCGCCGACGCCGTGGGCGCGGCTGTCGGCGCCCGTGGCGAGGCCGTCACCTTCGAGCACGTCGAGGTGCGTGAGCTCGCGCAGGACCTCGCGTCGTTCATGACGAGCGGGGGCGTGGCGACCCCGCGTCTGACGGCCGTCCGTGAACAGGTCTCGTCCGCCGACGGCCTCATCGCCGTGACCCCGGTGTTCAGCGCCAGCTTCAGCGGACTGTTCAAGATGTTCATCGACGCCCTCGACCGCGACGCGCTCAACGCCATGCCGGTGCTCGTCGCCGCCACGGCGGGCTCCGCCCGTCACTCCCTGGTGCTCGACCACGCAATGCGCCCGCTGTTCAGCCACCTGCTCGCCGTCGTGCTCCCGACCGGCGTCTTCGCCGCCACGGAGGACTTCGGCGACCCGCGCCTCGAGGACCGCATCCATCGCGCGGCGGCGGAGCTGGCCAACGCCGTCGTGGCGGTCGGCGACCAGCACGTCGCCGGCTTCGCCCCGGACCCGAGCAGGCGTCGGCGTACGTCCGGCAACGACCTCGCACCGGTCGGTGACTTCGCCGACCTCCTGCGCGGCCACTCGGGCTGAGCGCTCAGCCCTTCGGGGGAAGCCGGGGCGCTTCGCCGCGTGCGAGTGTCGAGCCATGAGTCCCGTGCGCATCAGACCCCTCGGGGGAGCCCCCGGCTGCTTGGCCATGATCCTGATCTCGATCGTGGCCTCGGTGTTGCTCACCCTCCTGCTCAACGTGCTGGCGCGCTGACACGGACGCCGGCCGCACACCACTGGCACAATGGCCGTCCGGCCGTCATCGTTGAACCGGAGGTCGCCGACCGGCGCCCTCCGCACGACCTGCCACGAGGGGACGCCATGCCCGATTCCATGCCCGATCCCACGGACGGGCCCGACGACCGGGCCCGCAACATCAGCGACAAGCTCAAGCAGACGATCGACGAGCTCCAGATCGACCGGCACGTCAACGACTTCGCGATCCAGGTCGAGTCCGCCTTCACCACCGCCCGCGACAGGATCGCCATCCTGGCCGCTGAGCGGGGCGACGAGGTCGAGCGCGTCCTCGACAAGGTGAGCGCCACGCTCGACGAGCGGACCGAGGGACGTTACGCCGCCCAGCTCGACAAGCTCCGCGAGAGGGTCTCGACGGGGGTCAGCAGGCTCGCCGAGCAGCGACCGTCCGAGCCCGGCCCGGTATGGCCGGTCGACGAGATCGACCCTCCGTCGGCCGACTGAGAACCCTCGACGCCGGAGCCCCGCCGCTCCTAGATTGGGCGGACCGTCACCGAACCGATCCGAGGAGCGCCCCATGGCCAGCAGACTCAACCCGTACGTCAACGTCCTGGACGGCAAGGCCCGCGAGGCGCTGGAGTTCTACCGGTCGGTGTTCGGCGGTGAGCTCAACGTCATGACGTTCGGCGACATGGGCACCGAGGGTCCCCTCGCCAGCCAGGTGATGCACGGCCAGCTCGAGACGCAGGCCGGCTACACCCTGATGGTCGCGGACGCGCCGCCGGAGATGATGGCGGTGACGGTCGGCACCAACATCTCGATCAGCCTGTCGGGCGGGCCCGAGGACGCCGACCTCCTCCACGGCTACTTCGACGCCCTGTCCGACGGCGGCCAGGTCGCTCAACCGCTCGAGGCCGCGCCGTGGGGCGACGCCTTCGGCATGGTCGTCGACCAGTACGGCATCAGCTGGATGGTCAACATCGCGGGCGAGGGCAACGCCGGGTAGCCGAGCCGTTCTCGTAGCCGCGCGAGCTGGCGGTCGACAGCACCGTCGCCGGTTCACGCTCGCCGCTCCGGCCGGGCCGGCGCCGCTCCGGGCGGCGCCGCTCGCCGCGCGCCCCGGCGGTGACAGGGCCACCTTTTCGCGGCGCCGAAGGTGGCTCACTCACCGCCGGGTGTTCAGTGCAGCTCACCAGGGTGAGGGCTTGAAGTCCTTCACGAAGCAGCCGTAGAGGTCCTCGCCGGCCTCGCCGAGCACGACCGGGTCGTAGACGCGGGCGGCTCCGTCGACCAGGTCGAGGGGGGCGTGCCAGCCCTCGGCGGCGATGCGAAGCTTCTCGTGGTGCGGGCGCTCGTCGGTGATCCAGCCGGTGTCCACCGCGGTCATCAGGATCTTGTCGGTCTCGAACATCTCGCCCGACGAGGTCCGCGTCAGCATGTTGAGCGCGGCCTTCGCCATGTTGGTGTGCGGGTGCCCGGCTCCCTTGTAACGACGGGAGAACTGCCCCTCCATCGCCGAGACGTTGACGACGTACGCCCGCCCCGACCGCGCGGCGGCGGCAGCGGCCGCCAGCGCCGGCCGGAGGCGCGCGACCAGCAGGAAGGGTGCGATGGAGTTGCAGAGCTGGACCTCGAGGAGCTCCAGCGGGTCCACCTCGGCCACCGTCTGGGTCCAGGAGTTGTTCGTCTGGACGTCGGGCAGCAGGCCGCCCGCGTCGACGGCTGTCCCGGCGAGGTGTGCCTCGAGCGACGCGTGGCCGGCCGAGAGCGCGAGCGCCGTCATCGATGCCGCGTTGTGGGCGGCCAGCGCGGCGGCGGCCGACTCGCCCTCGTGGTGCGCCACGGCGGTGTCGGCCAGGGCTCCGGCGATGGCTGCCGGGTGGGCCTCGGAGATCCGGTCGAAGGTGACCATCTCGGGGAGCTCACGGTCGGTGGGCAGGTCGATCGCCTCGGCGTCGACCAGTGGGGCGTAGGAGCCCGGCGTGCGGCGTACGGTCTGGCACGCGTTGTTGATGAGGATGTCGAGCGGTCCTGCCGCGGCGACGTCGTCGGCCAGCGAGACCACCTGGGTGGGGTCGCGCAGGTCGATGCCCACCACCTTGAGGCGGTGCAGCCACTCGCCGCTGTCCTCCAACGAGGAGAAGCGCCGCACGGCGTCCTTGGGGAAGCGGGTGGTGATCGTCGTGTGGGCGCCGTCGCGGAGCAGTCGGAGCGCGATGTACATCCCGATCTTCGCGCGGCCACCGGTCAGCAGGGCGCGCTTGCCGCTCAGGTCGGTGCGCTGGTCGCGCTTGGCGTGGCTGAACGCCGCACAGACCGGACACAGCCAGTGGTAGAACGCGTCGACCAGCGTGTAGTCGCTCTTGCAGATGTAGCACCCGCGCGGGTTGAGGAGCTCGCCGGCGAAGGCCCCGCGAGCGGTGGAGACGAGCGGGATGCCGGACGTCTCGTCGTCGATGCGCGCCGGCGAACCGGTCGCCGTCAGCTCGGTGATCAACCGGTCGTGGGCCAGCTCCTCGGCGCGCTTGGCGAGCTTGCGCTCGGCCTTGATCGACTTGTACATGTGCGACGCGGCCCGCTTGACCCGCACGTGGTCGGGGTGGTCGCCAGGCAGCTGGTGGACCTGCTGCAGCACCCGGAGGGTGGCGGCGAGGTCGTCGGGGTCGATGCCGAGCACGTCAGTCACCGGAGGATGGTACGGCGCGGACGGCTGCCGCACCGCTTCGTCGCAGCAACCCGGCGGGCCGCTGCAGAACGGCTGCCGGTCAGGCGGTCAGGTTGGCGCGCTGAGTCTCCGCGGCGTCCTGGGCGGGGGAGCCCTGGATGCGGATCCGGTCGGGCCGCAGCCCGTGGGCCACGCCCCACAGCACCGCCTTGGAGCGGCTGTCGACGTCGATCTTGCGGTAGCAGGACCGGATGTAGGACTTGATGGAGTTGACCGACAGTGACGTGCGCTCGGCGATCTCGAGGTTGCTCAGGCCCATCGTGATGAGGGACAGGACCTCGGCCTCGCGCGCGGTGAGGCCCTCCTCGCGACCGGGCCAGTCGCCACCGACCTGGCCACGTCGGCCGGGAGAGGGGGAGAGGACCTTCTGGCCGGCGTGGACCATCTGCAGGGCCTCGACCAGCTGGGCCGCCGAGAGGCTCTTGGAGAGGTAGCCGTGGACGCCCAGGGCCATGGTCTCCCGGGCCAGCCAGGGCTGGAAGTTCGAGGTGTAGACGACGACCTTGGACACGCGCGGGTTGGCGAGCAGTCGCGCCACGCTGGGGCCGTTGCCCTGACCCATGCCGAAGGTGTCGTAGAGGGCGATGTCCACACTGGAGGAGACGGGCTTGGATGCGCTGAGCTCGACGATCTGGACGCGGTCGTTGTAGTTGCGCAACATGGCGTCGAGACCTCGGACGATGACCTCGTCATCGTTCACGAGGGCGAGCTGGATCGGCATGGCGACAACCTTAGTACCCGCGCCGTACGGCCCGGGTATCTTGTCGAGACTTCGCGAACCGGGGAGATGAGATGCAGGACACAGCCACGCCGGCGCACCACGTGGACGGCCGGCCGGTCGAGCGCGGGCTCGGCGTCCGCTGCGAGGGGGTCGTGCACCTCTACCGCACCTTCGGCCGCCACGACGTCGTGGCCCTGCGTGGCGTCGACCTGACCATCGCGCCGGGGGAGCGCGTCGCCTTCCTCGGTCCCTCCGGGTCCGGCAAGTCGACCCTGCTGACCCTGCTCGGCGGCATCCAGAAGCCCAGCGCGGGCCGGATCTTCCTCGGGGACGAGGAGATCTCCCGGATGGGGGAGCGCTACCTCGCGCGCATCCGCTCGCGATCGGTCT
Organism: uncultured Nocardioides sp.; assembly: GCA_902805885.1. Lineage (GTDB taxonomy): Bacteria > Actinomycetota > Actinomycetes > Propionibacteriales > Nocardioidaceae > Nocardioides. Next base: position 5,167 of record CADCUM010000116.1, read on the forward strand.
CCACGATGCTCCAGGGTGCCACTCGCAACCTCCTGCCCTACGCGACCGCCCGCCAGAACATCTCCTTCGCCCGTCTCGCCCTCAACGCCTCCGAGCGCCGGAGCGCCCTGCTGGACGTCGAGCTGCTGTCGCGGGTCGGCCTGGAGGACCAGGCCGACCAGGTGGTCTCGACGATGTCCGGTGGCCAGCGCCAGCGGCTCGCCCTCGCCTGCTCGGTCGCCACCGCGCCTCGGCTCCTGCTCGCCGACGAGCCGACGAGCCAGCTCAGCCACGAGGACCGCGACCACGTCCTGCACCTCATCCACTCCCTCGGCGACGACTTCGGCACCACGATCGTCGTGGTGACCCATCAGCCCGAGGTGGCCGCCACCTTCCCGCGCTCGGTCACGATGAAGGGCGGTCGGGTCGGAGCGGAGGGTCGTGAGGGGTCTGAATACGCTGTCGTCGGCGAGGACGGTGTCCTCCACCTCCCTGGCCACGTCGCCGCCGAGTGGCCGCCCGGCACCCTGGTGAGGTTCGAGGACGACGACCAGGGCCGTCTGGTCATCAGCCGTTCGAGTGCAGGAGGTGCGAGCAACCTGTGAGCGATCTCGTCCTGAGCGACATCACCTACGTCGCGGGTCGCACCCTGCTCGAGGACGTCTCCCTCACCTTCCCCGCCGGCAAGGTGACGGCGCTGTCGGGACCGAGCGGTTCGGGCAAGACGACGCTCCTGTCGATCGCGGGCGGCCTTCTCGAGCCGACCCGGGGCACCACGTCGTACGCCGGAGCGTCGACGTGGCAGGGCACCGGTGACCCGCGTCCCGAGGTCGCGTTCGTGCTGCAGGTCTACGGCCTGGTGCCGATCCTGTCCGCCCGCGAGAACGTCTCCATCGCCCTGCGTGCCCGCGGGGTGGACCCCAGGTCGGCCGACGAGGAGGCCGAGGCGGCGCTCGGGCGCTTCAGCATCGCGGACCTCGGCGACCGACAGGTGGAGGAGCTCTCGGGCGGCCAGATGCAGCGCGTGGCGTGCGCCCGTGGCTTCGTGGTCCGCGCCGGCATCCTGTTGGCCGACGAGCCCACCTCCGAGCTCGACGAGGGCAACCGGGGCGTGGTGCTGGCCGAGCTGCACGAGGAGGCCGCCCGCGGTGCCGTCGTCGTCGTTGCGACGCACGACCCGGCCGTGGTCGACGCGTGCGACCTCCACTTCGCGCTCGACGAGGGCAGGCTGGTGGCGGACCAGCGGGTCCAGAGCCCCACCGTCCCCACCGTTCAGGCCACGACGTTCCCGACCACCACGGTCCACGGATGACCCGCACCCTCCGCGGCGCGTGGAGCCGACGCGGAGCCCTGCTGACCCTCCTCGCCATGACCACGGTCGTGGTGGGTGGCGCGGTCGGGGTGCTCGGTTTCGCGAACGCGGCGGGTACGTCCGCGTGGCTGATGTCGCCGCTCCTGCTGCTGGGGGCGGTCGCGGTCCCGAGCATCGGGCGTGAGCTGGCGACCGCGCGTCGAGCCGAGATCGGGCTGGCCCGCCTGCGCGGGATCCGAGGAGTCCGCCTGGGCACCGTGCTCCTGCTCGAACCGCTCCTCACCATCCTCCTCGGTGCCGTCCTCGGGCTGGTCCTCGGTCGACCGGTCGTGAAGGCCGCCGGCAGTGCCTGGCTCGACGCCGGGGCGCCCGAGCTCGGCGCGACTGCGGTCTGGGTGGCGATCGGCACGGCCGCGGGCAGCCTGCTGATCGTGCTCCTCGCCAGCTGGGCGACCGTGGGCGAGCCCTTGTCGACCCAGGTGGCGCTGCGCAGCCGTCCACGGCGGGCGACCACGGTGGTGGTCTTCGCCAGCGTGCTGGTCCTGGTGGGCGCGGCCGTGGCCGTCTACAGCGCTCAGGTGGGGCTCGACGACGCTGGCGGCGAGCCGGACGCCCTGGTGCTCATCGGACCGACCCTGGTGGGCCTGGCGCTCGGCCAGATCGCGATCTGGGTGCTGCGACTGCTCGCCCGGGCCGCGACCGGGGCGGCGACGACCTCCGGGCTGTCGGGCTTCCTGGCCACGCGACGGCTCTCCCGCGCCGACGACCTCGTGACGCCGATGCGGCTGCTGGTGGCCGCGGCGGTCGTCGGGGTGCTCGCCCTCACGGGAGCGTCGTCGGTGACCGAGTGGGTCGACGGAGAGGCCCGCATCGCCGCGGGCGGCCCGATCGTGGTGCCGGTCGACAACGGTGCCGTCCAGGCGATGGCTCTGACCCGCGACCTCGACCCGGAGGGCCAGCACCTGATGGCGGTCTCCGTCGTGCCCAACGAGGAGCGTCTGGCCGAGCGTCGCGCCTACGTCGACGCGGGCCGCTTCGAGGCGGTGGCCGACGACTTCTACTCCGACACACCCGCCGCCGCCGCGGCCGCGGCGGTGCCTGGCCTGGTGACGGAGACCCCTGACCTGTCGACCACGGCCGGCCGGTTCACCGTGGTCGGTCGCCTGCTCGAGGCGGAGCGACAGGTGACCCGAGGTGTGACGATCCGGCTGGACTACGTCACCAGCGTCGACGACGGCTCGTCGGTCGCGGTCGACCTGCTGCTGCCGCGAGACGGCACGCCCACGAGCGGCTCGGTCCCGCTGCGCGGCTGCCAGGACGGCTGCCAGATCACCGGCTTGTCGGTCAGCCGCATCCTGCGTGACGGCGGCGGCAACGTCCTGGGCTTCGACCCCAGCCCCTACCGCGTGCTGCTCACTGCGATCGACGTCGGCGACCGGCCGCTGGCCGGACTCGGCTGGCGGCCCGAGCCGCGGGCCATCGAGCAGGCCCGGGACAACCGGTTCGCCCCGGGATCGCTCGACCCAGACCGGCGCACGCTCGCCAACCGTCCCGACGGGCTCGAGGTCGAGCCGCTGCCCAACTCCGACCTCCCCCTGGTCCTGGAGGCTGCGGTCACCCCCACGCCGGTCCTCGTCGCCGGAGCCGCGCCGACGCCGCCCCTCGACGTCTCCGGCGACGACCGGCAGCTGGGCGAAGTGACGGAGGCGGACGCCCTGCCGCTGCTGGGCACCGTCGGCCAGCTCAGCGACCTGCCGACCAGCATGGTCGGCTCCGGCGCCACGGTGCCCAACGCGGAGACCTCGATCGTCGTCGCCGCCGGCGCCCCGCCGACCCTGGTCCAGCAGCTCACGGAGGAGACCGGCACCGAGGCGCGCTCGCTGGCGGACGTACGCCGCTCGCTCGGCGCCGCCGCCGGCGTCGACCAGGCTCGGGCGTACGCCCTGATGGCCTGCGTCTGCGCCTTGATCGCCCTGATCGCGCTGGCCGCGGGGGTGGCGCGACACCTGCGGGGCTATCGCCACGACGTCGCGTCACTGCGGCTGCTCGGCATCGGGCTCGGCGCGGCGCGCCGGGCCGGTCGGGTCGAGCTGGCCAGCCTGGCCGTGGTGGTCGCCGTCGCCGTCGCGGCCGGCGGTCTGCTGGCCGTCGAGCTGCTGCTCGACGGGCTCCCCCTGGTGAGGGTGAGCGCCGCGGCGCTGCCGTTGGACAACGAGGCGACGGTGCTCACGGTGGTGCTGCCGGCGCTGCTCGCCGCGGTGTCGATGCTCGCCATCGGTGGGCGGGCCCGCGGCGTACGCCCCGAGACGACCCGGCCCTCGACGTTGCGCGAGCAGGAGGTCCGATGACCCACCTGCTCGGCACCATCGTCCGCGGGGTGCGGTCGCGAACCCTGCTCAGCGTCGGCTCGGTCGTGCTGGCCGCCCTCGCGCTGGGGTCGGCGGTCCTCGGGCCGATCTTCTCCGAGGCCGTCACCAACTCCTACCTCGTCACCCGGCTGCAGGAGGCACCGGCCGCGTCGACCAGCCTGGCACGCGTGTTCGTCCCCGACGGACCCACCGAGCCGGACGTCGCCGTCGAACGTGCGGTCGCGGCGTCGAGGAGTCTCGACCGCGGCCCGTGGGGTCGGCCCACGACCACGCTGCAGTCCGAGAAGTACAGCGCCCTGCGGGGTGCGGTGACCTTCTGGTCGCGCGACGACGTCTGCGGTGGCCTGGTGGTCGAGGGTCGCTGCCCGTCGGCACCGGGTGAGGTCCTGATGCTGGCCGGTGACGTCGGGAAGGTCGGCGCCGAGATCGGGCAGCCGCTGGAGATGAACGTCTTCGAGCCCACCGAGATCGAGGGCACCTACCCGCGCTCGCCGTTGGCGCAGGTCGTGGTGGTCGGGTCGTACGGCACCCCGGTGACCGACGAGGTGTGGCAGTTCCCGCTGCAGCTGCGGGCGACCAACGAGCAGTCGAGCCTGACGGGTGGCTACACGCCCTACCAGCCCGCGCCGCTGCTGACGACCGTCGAGACGATGGAGTCGCTGGGGCCCCAGGCGTGGACCGTCAAGGTCGACACCCCCCTCGACGTCCCCCCGGATGCCACGGCCGCAGACCTCGTCGGCGCAGTGGCCACCGCCAAGACGCTCGAGCGCAGCGACGACGTGGAGGGCGGGACCCTGGTCGGGGCCGATCCGATCACCAATGATCTCGAGGAGGTCGAGAAGCAGGTGCGTGCCCAGCAGTCGACCGCGCGCACGTCGATCGCGCCCGCCGTGCTGTCGCTGGTGCTGGTGGCCCTGGCCCTGCTGATGCGCCTCCTGACCGCGGCCAGCGAGATCCGGGTGCCGGAGCTCGCGCTCGCCTCGCTGCGCGGCGTCTCCTCGACCCGCCTGTGGCTGCTGGGACTGGCCGAGCCCCTCGTCGTGCTGGCGACCGCCGTCCCGCTCGGCGTCGGCTTCGGCATCGGCTTGAGCTCCGTGCTGACGAGGCAGTGGCTGGTGCCGGGCCTGCCGCTCCCGCTGCCCTGGCAGAGCTGGGCCGCGGCCGCGCTGGTGCTGCTCGCCGCGATCGCCGTCGCCTGCGTCGCCGTGGGGATGGTCGTCCGGGACACGCTCGCCTCCCAGCTCTCGGGCGTACGCCGACCGCAGGACTCACGTCGGTGGGCGGTCGTCGCTCAGCTGACCCTGGTGGCTGCGGCCATCGCCGTACTCGTCTCGAAGCTGTCCGCCTCCGGCCAGAGCGACCCCGACCTCACCGACATGGTGTTGCCGGTGCTCCTCGCCGTCGTTGCCGGGCTCGCCGCCACCCGCCTGACCGCGGCGGCCGCGACCTGGTGGACCCGTCGCCGCGGGATGACGAGGTCGCTGAGCGGGTTCGTCGCCGCCCGCGCGATCTCGCGCCGGCAGGAGGGCACGCTGGTGATCCTCCCGGTGACCGCGGCGATCGCGGTGGCGGTCTTCGGGATCGGGGTCTACGACTCGGCCGCCACGTGGCGCACCAGCGTGGCCGCCACCGTCTCGCCGGCCGCGACGACGTGGACGTCCTCGCTGTCCATGCGCGAGACCCGCGACCTGACCCACGAGGTGGACCCCGAGGGCGAGTGGCTGATGGCGGCCGCCTCGGTGCTCAACCCGGGGGCGAGCTTCGCCGTCGTCGACGCCGGACGCCTGGCCGCGGTTGCGACCTGGCCCGAGACCTGGAGCCCCGGTCGGAGCGTCGAGCAGGTCGCAGCCGACATCTCGTTGCCCGGCGCCGTACCCGAGCTGGAGGGCAGGCGACTGAGCATCACGATCGACAACCAGGCGCAGACGTCCAGGCCGCTCAACATCGAGGTCAGGTTCGGCAGCCTGGGCGGCGTCCCCGAGCGGGGCTACCTCGGGCCGTTCCCAGCGGGGGAGAGCACCCGGAGCGTCCGGTTGCCCGCGTCGTGCCGCACGGGGTGCCCGCTCGAGGGGATGACCCTGGGTGGTGGAGCCGGGACGACCATGGAGATGGCCGGCGAGGCGCGGGTGCTGGCGATCGCGGTGGACGGCGACGTCGTGGACTCCGCCATCGCGGGGGCCGCCTGGGTGCCGTCCGCCAACAGCGGTGCGCGCTCCTCGATCGCGTCCATCGACAGCTCCGGCGACACGATCGACCTGACTTTGGACGACTCGGTCGGCCTGGCCATGGCGCGGCTGACGGCCGGCGGGATCCCGTTGGAGCGACCCGCCGTGCGGGGGGCCGACGTCCCGGACCGCGTGCTCGAGGCGCTGGAGTCGAGGGACACCTCGGGTGCCGTGGCGGTCGACCCGGTCTCCACCGCGGAGGGCATGCCCTTCGTCGGGCCCGCCGGACTGCTCGTCGACTACGCGTCCTTCGTCTCCGACCGGCCGGTCTACGACAACCTGTTCGACACCCGGGTGCTGATGAGGCAGGGTGCGCCCGAGTCGATGTCGACCGCCCTCACGGAGGCCGGTCTGACGGTGGAGACCACGCTGGCCGCCGAGCGGCGGGTCCTGGACCAGAGCGCGTACGCCCTGGCGCTGCGCCTCTACGCCGTCGTCGCCGTGCTGGTGCTGCTGATGGCGCTCGCCGGCCTCGTCGTCTCGACCGCGGTCCAGCTGCCCGCGCGGCGCCGTGACGCTGCCGCGCTGCGTGTCGTCGGAGTGGCCCGCGGCGCGGTGATGTCGGCCGTTGCGCGCGAGTTCCTCGTGGTGCTCGGCGGCGCGGCGGTGGCCGGCATCCTCGCCGGCTCCCTGGCGCAGTACGTCGTGCTCCGCACGATCACCCTCGGCACCGTCGAGGCGTCCTCCACCCCCGACCTCGTGGCGGCGATCTCCCCGCTCCGCCTCGCCGCCCTCGCCCTCGTCGCCGTCGTCGCCCTGGGCGTCGCGGCCTGGTTCTCCTCGGCCCTCACCGTCCGCGGTGCCCGCGGGTCCACCCTGCGCGAGTCGGCCCGCTGATCGGTGTCCCGGGGATCCATCGTTGCGATATCCATGGGCGATCCTGCTCGCCATCGCCGCCTGGAAGAACCGCTTCTCCCATGGATATGCCCGGGCGCTGACGAGCCCAGAAAAAAGTTTCCCGACGGCTGTCGTATCCGACCAGTGCCGTTCGTGGACATGATGAAGCGACCCCCACACGGGGGTCCGGCACACAGGAGGAACAGTCATGGCCCAGTTCTTGCTCTCGGTCCACCACGGCGTCGGCGACCCCATGCCGCCGGAGGAGGAGGTCCAGCAGATGTTCGCCGCCGTCGGCGCCTTCAACGACAAGGTCCGCGAGGCCGGCAAGTGGGTCTTCGCCGGAGGCCTGGAGGGAATCGAGTCGGCCACCACCGTGGACGCCACCGGCTCGGAGCCGGTCGTCGTCGACGGGCCGTTCGCCGAGTCGAAGGAGTACCTCGGCGGTTTCTGGGTCATCGAGGCGGCTGACCTCGACGAGGCGCTCGCCTGGGCGCGCGAGGGCTCGGCCGCCTGTCGCGGCAAGGTCGAGGTCCGGCCCTTCCAGGAGTGATCGACCTCGAGGGTGCCCTCACCCGCATCCACCGCGAGGAGTACGCCGCAGTGGTGGCCTCGCTCGTCCGGCGCTTCGGAGACATCGACCTCGCCGAGGACGCCGCGACCGAGGCCCTCGTGGCGGCTCTCGAGCACTGGCCGGGCGGGGGCATCCCGCCCAACCCCGGCGGATGGCTCACGACGACTGCCACCCGCAAGGCGCTCGACCGGATCCGCCGCGAGTCGCGTCGCGACGCCAAGCACCAGCAGGCAGCCATGATCATCGACCCCACCCCCTCCGCCGACCCCGGCGTGGTGGACGACGACCGGTTGCGGCTGCTCTTCACCTGCTGCCACCCCGCGTTGGCGCCCGAGGCGCGGGTGGCCCTCACCCTCAAGCTGATCGGTGGCCTGACGGTCGAGGAGATCGCGGCCGCCTTCCTCGTGCCGACGACGACGATGGCGCAGCGCATCACCCGCGCCAAGCGCAAGATCGCCGCGGCGCACATCCCCTACCGCGTGCCGCAGGCGGCCGACCTGCCCGCACGGCTCGATGGCGTGCTGTCGGTCCTCTACCTGGTCTTCAACGAGGGCTACCTGTCCTCATCGGGCACCGAACCGATCCGCGAGGACCTCTGCCTCGAGGCCGTCCGGCTCGCCCGGCTCCTCCGGTCACTGCTGACCACCGAGCCGGAGGTCACCGGGCTGCTGGCGCTGATGCTCCTCACCGAGGCGCGCCGGCCGGCCCGCCTCGCCGGCGGCGAGCTCGTCACCCTCGCGGAGCAGGACCGCGGCCGCTGGGACCGCGGGCTGATCGAGGAGGGTCACGCGTTGGTCCGCGAGTGCTTGGCGATCAACCGGCCGGGGCACTACCAGCTGCTCGCCGCGATCAACGCCGTCCACACCGACGCGCCGACCGCGAGCGACACCGACTGGGGGCAGATCGCCGCGCTCTACGACCAGCTCCACGCCCTCGCGCCGACGCCCGTGGTCGCGCTCAACCGCGCCGTCGCTCGCGCCGAGCTGGACGGACCGCTCGTGGCGCTCGCGGCCGTGGATCGCCTCGCGATGACGCGCTACCACGCTTGGCACGCCACGCGCGCCGACCTGCTGCGCCGGCTCGGCCGGAGCGGCGAGGCCGCTGCGGCGTACGACGAGGCCATCGCGGCCACGGACAACCCGGCCGAGCGGGCCTACCTCACGCGTCGGCGCGGACAGCTGGGGTGAGACTCACAGGTCGATGGCGCGGTTGACCCAGACGGCGGTCGTCTCCATGCCGACCTTCTGGTAGAGCCCCAGCGCCCCGGTGCGGGAGTCGGTGTTGAGCTCGGAGACCGTCGCGCCGTGCTCGCGGGCCACGTCGAAGGAGTTGACCAGGAGGGCCTGCGCGATGCCCCGGTTGCGCTGGTCGCGGCGTACGGCGAGGCGCGAGACGTAGGCCAGGGGACTCTCGGCGGAGATGAACACGATCGAGACCCCGACGACCTCCCCGGCTGGGTCGACGGCGACGCGGACGTTCCACGGCTCGTAGCCCGGGCGGCCCAGGACGGCTGCGAGGAAGTCCGCGTAGGGCTCGCGCTCGCGCACCGACCACTCGAGGAACGCGTCCTCGAGCACGCCGTGTGCCTGCTCCAGGTCGGCCTCGACCGCCTGACGGACGGCGTAGCCCGGCGGCAGGTCTCGTGCCGGGATCTGCTTGCCCTCCGGCAGCTGAAGGATCCAGCTGGTCCAGCGGACGTGGTAGCCGAGGGCGGCCAGCAGCCGGTCGCCGGCCGAGTCCTGGGGCACGGGCATGCCGACGACCGAGCTGCCGCGCGAGCGACCGAGCGCCCGCAGCCAGGCGGCGAGCCAGGTGCCGATCCCGCGACCCCGGTAGCTGGGCAGCACGGCTGCGTCGGCCCGGTCGGCCCCCATCAGCTCGGCGTAGCCGACCAGCAGCTCACCGTCGAAGACCCCGACGGACGAGGCCGTCACGTCGTGGCTCGGCTTGGCCCAGTCGCTGACGAGGTCGGCCTCCTCGATCTGCACCACGCCGACGTCCTCGCGCTCCTGGGCGGCGATGAGGTCGAAGACGATACGTGAGTCGCTGGTGGTGAGCGGCCGGGTGGTGAGGCCCTCGGGCAGGGCGCGAGCTTCGGTGGACACGAGGGGATTCTGCGACCGTCCCGCGCCCGTTGTCGCGCCAATTTACTGATGGTGACCGGGATCGCCCCGGCGACGAAGCGGCAGCGGGACGCGCGAAGCACTACCGTTGGAGGGTGAATGACCTTCCCCAGACCGACAGCACCAGCACCTCCGACGCCCCCCAGCTGACCTTTGCCGACCTCGGCCTGTCCCCGCAGGTGATGAAGGCGCTCGCGGACGTGGGCTACGAGTCGCCGTCCATGATCCAGGCGCAGACCATCCCGCCGCTGCTGGAGGGTCGCCACCTCGTGGGCCTGGCGCAGACCGGCACCGGCAAGACGGCGGCCTTCGCCCTGCCGATCCTCTCCCAGCTCGACCTGTCGCAGAAGACGCCCCAGGCGCTCGTCCTGGCCCCGACCCGCGAGCTCGCGCTGCAGGTCTCGGAGGCGTTCGAGAGGTACGGCGCCCACATGAAGGGCGTCCGGGTCCTGCCGATCTACGGCGGCCAGGGGTACGGCGTGCAGCTGTCGGCGCTGCGCCGCGGCGTCCACGTCGTGGTCGGCACCCCGGGCCGGATCATGGACCACCTCGAGAAGGGCACGCTGGACCTCTCCGAGCTGCGCTTCCTGGTGCTCGACGAGGCCGACGAGATGCTCAAGATGGGCTTCGCCGAGGACGTCGAGACGATCCTGGCCGACACCCCGTCCGACAAGCACGTCGCGCTCTTCTCCGCGACCATGCCCAG
>CADCUM010000117.1 GCA_902805885.1 uncultured Nocardioides sp.
TCCTTCGCCGGGGTCGCGCTGTCCTGCGACACCGGCTCCAGCTGGACCCTGCAGCGGCTGGTGGGACGGGCGAAGGCCATCGAGCTCCTCTACTTCCCGCGCACCGTCGACGCGGCGGAGGCGCTCGAGCTGGGCCTCGCCAGCCAGGTCGTCCCGGCCGAGGGCTTCCAGCAGGCCGTCGGCGAGCTCGCGGGCCGGCTGGCGGCAGGCCCGACGGTCGCGTTCGGCTCGATCCGGCAGGCCGTGGCCCACGCCGCGGCCCATCCCCTGGCGGAGGCGCTGCGCTTCGAGGCCGAGAAGATGGCGCTCACCGGGGGCACGCAGGACCACCTGGCCGCCGTGGACGCCTTCGTGGCGAAGGAGAAGCCGGTCTTCGAGGGTCGGTAGCAGGCGACCGGGGAGGATCGGGCCGCACCTACCGGCCCGATCCTCCGCCGTCAGCCCGAGGGACCCTCGACGACTGCCACGCCCCGCCGGGCCCCCAGCAGCCGCAGCAGCTGGCGCGGGGCCTCCGCCACCATCCGGTGGCGGGGCGGGCGGTGGCCGTACTCGATCGTGAGCGCGGCACCGCCGAAGCCGTGGTTGAACCAGCCGGTCATGGTGCCGTGACAGACCCCGCCGCAGTCCAGGGTCGTCTGCGGCAGCCGGAGCGCGCGGGCGAGCCGGCGGGCGAACGCCGAGTCCTTGGTGTCGGTGTCGACGCCGAGGAGCGGCTGGTGGAAGCTCAGCACGCGGTGGGGGCGCACCTCGCGCAGGAAGCGCATCACCGCGCGGGTCTCGGGCTCGCTGGCCGGGCGGGGCCCGGACTCGTAGCGGCCGTCGAGGTCGGCCCAGTCGTAGGGGAAGTTGCGGTTGAGGTCCACGCCGCGAGCGTTGCGGCGGGTGCCGCGCGCCAGCCCGTCGGGGTTGTACGTCGGGACCACCCACAGGTCGATGCCGCCGATCGGGTCGCCGTCGCGCAGGCTCTGGAGGATCAGGCGGGTGTGCGGCTCGTCGCCGTGCATCGTGGAGATCATCACGACCGGCCGGCCCCCCGGCTCGCCGAGGCGGTAGGCCATGATCGGGCGTCCGCGCACCGAGCGCCCGATCGTGCGCGTCTCGACCACGGCGGGGCGCTCGTCGTACGCCGCCGTGGCGAGCGCGGTCGGGGCTGCCGCAGCGGCCGCGCCAGGGACGGCGGCCGCCACGAGGACGGCGGCGACCAGGCGCCCCGGGAGGGCCGGTCGCATCAGACGGCTGCCTGCAGGTAGGCGTAGGTGAACACCATCACGCCGACGAGCATGCCGCCGTGGGCGAGGACGGACAACCCCGGACCCTCGCTCCAGCCGTCCGCCCTGGCGCCCGTGACGTGCCGGCCGCGCGCGGGCAGCCAGCGCATGAGGATCAGCAGCCCGCAGAGCGACGTCACCCACCACGCACCGATCGCGACGATGCCCACCAGGGCGCCGCCCAGCAGCGAGTCGTCGGGCGCCACGAGGTAGGTCACCCACAGCACCAGGGCGACCACCCCCGCGACGAAGTGCACGTGCAGCACGACAGGACTGATCGAGAACCGTCCGGCCGCGCCGTCGCGTCGCAGCCGCAGGCGCGTCAGGACGACCGCGACGGCCGCGAGGACCGTCAGGATCCAGACGATGACGAGGGTCGACACGCGGCGCAGTCTGCCCTAGTCGTCAGCGTGGGGGCCACGTGAGTCCTGGGCCTGCGGGTCGTCCGGCACGTCTCGCTCGGCCCGGGCCTCCAGCTGGGTGGCCAGGCGGTCCAGCAGCGCGTCGACCTCGTCCATCCGGTAGCCCCGGACGGCGAGGGAGAACCGCACCCGGCGCAGGTCGTCGGGGCCGAGCGGGCCTGTCGGCAGGACGACGTCGGGGCGGTCGTCGTACGCCGGTGGCATCGACCCGACACGTCCCGACGCCACCACCGCGATCACGCCCATCACCACCACGACCAGCCCGGCGAAGAACCACGTCATCGCGCCCTCACTCCGGTCGCTCCGCCGGGGGCGTCGGCCACCGGTCCTCCCGCGCCTGGACCATGATGTCGACGACGGCGTCGACGTCGTCGGTCACCTGGAACATGTCGAGGTCGGTGGCGCTGATGCGGCCCTCCGCCAGCACGGGCCCCTCCAGCCAGTCGATCAGGCCGGACCAGTAGTCGGTGCCGAGCAGCACGATGGGGAAGGACGTGACCTTCTGCGTCTGCACGAGCGTCAGCGCCTCGAACAGCTCGTCGAGGGTGCCGAGCCCGCCGGGGAGCACGACGAAACCCTGCGCGTACTTGACGAACATCGTCTTGCGGGCGAAGAAGTAGCGGAAGTTGATGCCCTTGTCGACCCACTGGTTGAGACCGGTCTCGAAGGGCAGCTCGATGCCCAGCCCGACGCTGACCCCTCCTGCCTCGCTGGCGCCCTTGTTGGCCGCCTCCATGGCGCCGGGCCCGCCGCCGGTGATCACCGCGAAGCGGGCCTCCACGAGCCGCCTGCCGATCTCCTCGCCGAGCGCGTAGTCCGGGTGGTCGGCCGGTGTCCGCGCGGAGCCGAAGACGGCGATCGCCGGCCCCAGCTCGGCGAGGGCGCCGAACCCCTCCACGAACTCCGACTGGATGCGCAGCACCCGCCACGGGTCGGTGTGCACCCAGTCCGCCGAGCCGTGGGAGTCCAGCAGGCGCTGGTCGGTGGTGCCCTCCTCGACCTGGCCGCGGCGCGTGAGCACCGGGCCCTGCTGCTTGCCGGGCACCGGGGTCTCGTCCCTGCCGTGCTTGCCGGGTCTCATGCGGTCTCCTCACCGGTCAGCCAGGCGCGCAGCGTGCGCTCGCAGCGCTCGATGTGCTCGACCGGCACGTGCTCGTCCTGCTTGTGGGCGTACGTCGGGTCGCCGGGGCCGTAGTTGACCGCAGGCACGCCGAGAGCGCTGAACTGCGCCACGTCGGTCCAGCCGAACTTGGGCCCGACCTCGCCGCCGACGGTCTCGACGAACGCCCGCGCAGCCGGTCGGTCCAGGCCCGGGAGGGCACCCGCCGCGAGGTCGGTCAGCGTGACGTCGAAGCCGTCGAAGAACTCGCGGACGAAGGCCTCGGCGTCCTCGGGCGACCGGTCGGGGGCGAAGCGGAAGTTGATCTCCACCACGCACTCGTCGGGGACGACGTTGCCGGCGACGCCGCCCCGGATGCCGACGGCGTTGAGCCCCTCGTGGTAGGTCAGGCCGTCGATCTCGGGCGTGCGGGCGTCGTACGCCGCGAGCCGCGCCAGCACCTCGCCGGCCCTGTGGATCGCGTTGTCGCCCATCCAGCTGCGTGCCGAGTGCGCCCGCTCGCCGCGGGTGCGGACCTCCGCCCGCAGGGTGCCCTGGCAGCCGGCCTCGACCCCGGCGTTGCTGGGCTCCATGAGGATCGCGAAGTCGGCCTCGAGCAGGTCGGGGTCGGACTCGGTGAGCTTGCGCAGGCCGTTGTGCACCGACTCGACCTCCTCGGCCTCGTAGAGGACGTAGGTCACGTCGCGCACCGGCTCGGGCACGGTCGCCGCCATCCGCAGGATGACCGCGTCGCCGCCCTTCATGTCGCAGGTGCCGAGCCCGTGCAGGATGCCTCCCTCGAGGCGCGAGGGCAGGTTGCCGTTGACCGGCACGGTGTCGAGGTGCCCGGCGATCACCACGCGCTCGTCGCGGCCCAGGTCGGTGCGGGCGACGACGGTGTGCCCGCGTCGTACGACGCTGAGGTGCGGCAGCGCCTGCAGCGCCGCCTCGACGGCGTCGGCGATCTCGGCCTCGTCGTGGCTGACCGACTCGATGTCGACGAGCCGCTGGGTCAGGGTGACGACGTCGGTCGTCAGGTCGAGCTCGGGCATGGCCCCCATCCAACCAGCCCGCTTGTGACAGGGCGGAGGCTGCGCCCCGCCTCGGGCGTCCTCGGCGTCGTGCGTGCAGGAAAGCCTTCGTGCACGCACGCAGGGCTCAGTCGCCGACTGCTGGGAACACGCAGAACTCGTTGCCCTCGGGATCGGCCAGCACGGTCCAGTGCTCGGTGTCCCAGAGGTGGGTCGCGCCGGCGTCCAGCAGGACGGCGACCTCGCCGCGGACGTCCCAGTGCACGGCGTTCGGGGGGACCCGGGGCTCCGGCACGGGCGCGAAGTCGAGGGTGAGGCCGGCGATCGGCGTCGCGTCGTGCAGGGTCCACCAGTCCTGGTCGGGCTGTGGCTCGCTCCCGAGCACCCGACCCCACCACGCCGCCTGGGCCTCGGGGTCGACGCAGTCGATGCCGATGCCGTGGAGACGGTACGACGGGACCTCCTCGCGCAGGAACGCGCAGAACTCGCCGCCCTCGGGGTCCTGCATCGTCGTCCAGGCGAACCCGCTCACCTCCGCCGGCAGCACCACGGTGGCGCCGAGCGCCTCGAGGTCCGCGATCGAGCGGGCGTGGACGTCGAGGTGCAGGCGGTTCTTCGCCGCCCGCGGGTGCTCCACCGGGTTGACCCACACCCGGTGGGCGTCGGTCGGCCCGTCCAGCGCGATCGGCGCCTCCCCCTGCCGCGCCTCGAGCCCGAGCACCGCGGCCCAGAACTCCGCCATCGGCCGCGGGTCCCGGGCGTCGAGGCACAGGTCCTGCCAGGTGGCGAGGCTCATGCGCGAGCGACCTCCACGCCCACCTCGGCCGCCTCGTCGTACGACACGCTCTCGGCGAGCGTCTCCGAGGCCAGCAGTGACTCGTGCGTCCTTGCTGCGGCCAGGACGTCAGCCGGGCCGGACACGCGCAGCGCGATGCGGTCGGACACGTCGAGGCCGGCGTCGCGCCGGGCCTGCTGGACCGTCCGCACGAGGTCGCGGGCCGCGCCCTCGGCCTCGAGCTCGGGCGTCACCTCGGTGTCGAGGACCACGAAGCCCCCGCGGGGCAGGATGCCCGTCGCGCCGTCGCCGCCGGCGACCGTGTCGAGGGTGTACTCCCCCTCCACGAGCTCGAGCCCGCCGGCGGTGACCGTGCCGTCGTCGCCGACCGACCAGTCGCCGGTCTTGGACCCCTTGATCGCCCGCTGCACGTCCTTGCCCAGCCGCGGACCGGCGGCCCGGGCGTTGACCGTCAGCCGCTGCTCGACGCCGTACGACGCCGCCTCGTCGCTGTCGGTGGCGACGAACGCCACCTCCTTGAGGTTCAGCTCGTCGGCGATCAGGCCGGCGAAGTCGCGGACCGCGTCAGGGTCGGGCACGACGACGGTCAGGCGGCGCAGCGGCAGCCGGTTGCGCAGGCTCGCCGCCTTGCGCAGCGCGGAGCCCGCGGAGCACACGTCGCGCACCTGGTCCATCGCGGCGACGAGGTCGTCGTCCGCGGGCAGCTCGTCGAGGCCCGGGTAGTCGGTCAGGTGCACCGAGCGGCCGCCGGTGAGGCCGCGCCAGACCTCCTCGGTGGTCAACGGCAGCAGCGGCGCCGTGGCGCGGCAGACCACCTCCAGCACGGTGTGGAGGGTGTCGAAGGCGGCCTCGGTCACGTCGGCCGACACCTCGGTGCCCCAGAAGCGCTCGCGCGAGCGCCGGACGTACCAGTTGGTGAGCACGTCGAGGAAGGACCGTGTCGTGTCGCAGGCGGCGGCCACCTCGTAGTTGTCCAGCTGGTCGGTCATCTCCGCGACGAACCGGCGCGTCTTGGCCAGCAGGTAGCGGTCCATGGGGTCGGTGGAGTCGGTGCGGGTGCGGGCGTCGTACCCGCCCTCGCCGAAGGCGTTGGCGTAGAGGCTGAAGAAGTACCAGGTGTTCCACAGCGGGATCAGCACCTGGCGCACCGAGTCGCGGATCCCCTGCTCGGTGACGACGAGGTTGCCGCCGCGCAGGATGGGTGAGGACATGAGGAACCAGCGCATCGCGTCGGCGCCGTCGCGGTCGAAGACCTCGCGGACGTCGGGGTAGTTGCGCAGGCTCTTGGACATCTTCTGCCCGTCGTTGCCCAGCACGATGCCGTGGCTCACGCACGTCGAGAACGCCGGCCGGTCGAAGATCGCGCCGGCCAGGACGTGCATCGTGTAGAACCAGCCGCGGGTCTGGCCGATGTACTCGACGATGAAGTCGCCCGGGAAGTGGTGGTCGAACCACTCCTTGTTCTCGAACGGGTAGTGCACCTGCGCGAAGGACATCGAGCCCGAGTCGAACCACACGTCGAGCACGTCGGTGACCCGCCGCATCGTCGACCTCCCCGTCGGGTCGTCCGGGTTCGGGCGGGTCAGCTCGTCGACGAAGGGGCGGTGCAGGTCGGGGTTGCCGTCCTGGTCGAGCGGCAGCCGGCCGAAGTCGCGCTCCAGCTCCGCGAAGGAGCCGTAGACGTCGACGCGGGGGTGCGCCGGGTCGTCGGAGGTCCACACCGGGACGGGTGAGCCCCAGAAGCGGTTGCGGGTGATCGACCAGTCGCGGGCGTTCTCCAGCCACTTGCCGAACTGGCCGTCCTTGATGTGGTCGGGGACCCAGCGGATCTCCTGGTTGAGCGCCATCAGGCGCTCCTTGACCTTGGTCACCTCGACGAACCACGACGAGACGCCCTTGTAGATCAGCGGCTGCCGGCAGCGCCAGCAGTGGGGGTAGGAGTGGTCGTAGGTCTCGCGGCGGACCAGCACCGTGCCGGGCGTGACCGAGGCCTGGTCTCGGGACGGGCGCTGCGCGCCCTCCTCGACCAACGACCCTCCGAGGGCCTGCGTCGCGGCCTTGAGGTGGTCGATGATGTGCGGGTTGGCGTCGAAGACCTGCATGCCCTCGTAGTCGACGACGGGGAAGGTGAAGCGGCCGTCCTTGCCGACCGGCATCACCGCCTCGATGCCCTCGCGGTCGGTGACGACCTTGTCGTCCTCACCGAAGGCGCCGGCGGTGTGGACCAGCCCGGTGCCGTCGGTGGTGGTGACGAACTCCGCGGGAACGAGCCGGAACGCGCGCTCGTGGCCGGCGTAGTAGGAGAACGGCGGCGCGTACTCGAGGCCGACCAGCTCCGCGCCGGTGTGGCGGGAGACGATCGTCGGCTCGTCGGTGTCGGGGTAGAGCTCGCGCTTGTACGACGCCAGGCGGGCCCCGGCGATGAGGTACCGCTCCGGGCCGCCGGTCGGAGCGGCGGACTCGACGACGACGTACTCGATGTCCTCGCCGACCATCACGGCGAGGTTGGAGGGCAGCGTCCACGGCGTCGTGGTCCAGACGAGGACCTTGAGGCCCTGGTGCTCGCCCGGGGTCGTCACGTCGTAGCCGACCGTGACGGCCGGGTCCTGCCGCACCTGGTAGACCTCGTCGTCCATCCGCAGCTCGTGGTTGGACAGCGGGGTCTCGTCCTGCCAGCAGTAGGGCAGCACGCGGAAGCCCTCGTAGACGAGCCCCTTGTCGTGGAGCTGCTTGAAGGCCCACATGACCGACTCCATGAACTCGGGGTTCATGGTCCGGTAGTCGTTGTCGAAGTCGACCCACCGCGCCTGGCGGGTGACGTACTCGCGCCACTCCCCCGTGTACTTCAGCACGCTCTGCCGGCAGGCCTCGTTGAACTTCTCGATCCCGAGCTCGACGATCTCGTCGGTCGTCTTGATGCCGTTGAGGCGCATCGCCTCGAGCTCCGCGGGCAGCCCGTGGGTGTCCCAGCCGAAGCGCCGCTCCACCCGCTGCCCGCGCATCGTGCGGTAGCGCGGGATGAGGTCCTTGACGTAGCCCGTCAGCAGGTGGCCGTAGTGCGGCAGGCCGTTGGCGAACGGCGGCCCGTCGTAGAAGACGAACTCGTTCGCCCCGTCCTCGCCGGCCTCGCGCTGCTCGACGCTGGCCCGGAAGGTGCCGTCGGCCTCCCAGTGGGCGAGCACGGCCTCCTCGATCTCCGGGAAGCGCGGGCTGGAGGGGACCTTCGCAGGGGTCCCGTCCTGAGCGGTGTGGCTGACCTTGGGGTACGTCATCGGCTCTCTCTCGCGGCCATCGGCGGTCGAGGAAGGACGAAGTCCTGTCACGAGACCATCGATCTCTACCGCGAGGACGACCACCTCCGACGGAGGGTGCCGCGGTACCACCTCGCTTGCCCCGTTCCGCCGGGTCGAGGAAGGACGCCGTCCTGTCACGAGACCAAGCGGGCCGGAACCGCTCATCTGGGCTGTGCCGGGCCCACCCGCCGGGTTCTAGTGAGGTGCCGACCGGATCGCCGTACCCGTTCTTCCCGGGGCTCGCCGCTGATGACGGCTCGAACGCCTGCCCCGATCGTACGGCGCCGCGCGGGGGCCGCGCGAATCAGATCCCCGTCAGTCCTGTCGCTTGGCGACGAAGGTCTGCGACATCGAGCAGGACTCCGTGCTGAACGCGAACACGCCCTGCACCTTCCCGGGCTTGACCGTCATCAGCTGGGCACCGAGCCAGCGCGTGCCGAGCTGGGTGACCGCGGCGGTGGCACCGCTGCGCGGCATGCGGATCTCCACGGGGTACGTCGCCCGCGTCGTGCCGGAGCCCTCGCAGAGCACGGCCGAGGTCCGCAGGCGAGCCACCCGGTGCTCGTCGGTGATGCGGAACTTCACCGAACCGTCCGTCGACGTGTAGCGACCGGGCAGTGGCCGCTGAGCCTCGATCTCCCGCGCGACGATCTTCCACGACTGGTCGAACGACGAGCTGGCGACGTCGTCCCGCGCCGTCAGCGCCAGCTCGGAGTCGACGATGCCCGAGGCGGTGACCCGGGCCACGACCGGACGGGTCTGGTTGGCCGCGAGCGGACCGACCGAGAGGTTCCGCATCCGCAGGCCCGGTCCCGTGCCGGCGACGGCGACGTTGGTGGTGCCACGCACGTGGGAGGTGACCATCAGCAGGACCGGTGTGGTGCGGCCCGCCGCGACGCGCAGCGGGCCCGCCGGTCGGGCCTCCGCCCCGGCGAGCATGGTGCGGGCCGTCATCGGGCCGGTGAGCTGGTCGCTGACCGTGTCCTCGGTCCAGACGTGGACCATCAGGCAGGTCAGCGCCGGGTCCGGGTCCATCGGGAAGTAGCCGGGCTGGACGGTGCGCTCGAGGGAGACGGTGTGGTCGGCTCCCACCGCGGTCGCCGTCTGGGTGAGCTGGATGACGGGCTCGCAGCCCTGCGGGTGCTGCTTGCCGGGCACCCAGCTGACGCTGACCGTCTTGCCGGCGGGGATCGCGCCGCCGAGCTTCGCCGTGCCGCGCCACACGTTGGTGACCTTGTCGGTCGTCAGACGGGCCTCGACGAGCGTGCGCCAGGGCTCCGCCGTCTTGGGCATGCCCGCGGCATGGGTGGTGGCGAGGCCCTCGTGCCCCACGACGACCGACTCGGCCTGGGCCGGGCCGCCGAACGGCACCAGCACCAGGGCAGCGAGCATGGACAGGACGATCCCCCGATTGCGCATGGGCGGACGGTAGCAAGGGTCATGGCCGGCGCCCGCCGGCTCACCGGGCTGTCTAGACCGGCTGCCGCACGGCGCCGCCCGGTTGCGGCTGCCGGTGGCGACCGGTTGGCTGACGGCATGAGCTTCGACGGCATGTGGCTGCCCGCCCACGAGGACCCGCGCCTCCAGGACCAGCAGCCGACCCGCGGGGAGCGGGAGTGCCTGGTCGAGTACCTCGACTTCTACCGGCGCACGCTGGCGCTGAAGTGCGACGGGCTGAGCGCCGAGCAGCTCGCGACCCGAGCGGTGCCGCCGTCCGACATCTCGCTGCTCGGGCTGGTCCGTCACCTGGCGCGGGTCGAGCAGAGCTGGTTCCGCCGGGTGATCGAGGGGCGGACGGAGATCGAGCGGCTCTTCCAGGACGAGGACGGCGGCTTCGACCTGCCCGAGGTCGACGACGAGCTCGTACGGGCGTCCCACGAGCTGTGGCAGGGCGAGATCGCGCACGCGCGTGAGGTCCTCGACCGCACCGACCTCGACGCCGTCGTCGACGTCCACGGCCAGCCCACCGAGGTGCGCGACATCGTCGTCCACCTGATCGAGGAGTACGCGCGCCACTGCGGGCACGCCGACCTCGTCCGCGAGTGCATCGACGGCCGCACCGGGCAGTGAGACCCTGACGACATGGACCGCGACGACCTGGTCCGGCTGCGGCGGGCGCGCGACCGGATCGACCGCGACTACGCCGAGCCGCTCGACGTGCCGCTGCTGGCCCGCGAGGCACTGATGTCCGTGGGCCACTTCCAGCGGTCCTTCAAGCAGGCCTACGGCGAGACGCCGTACCAGTGGCTGATGACGCGGCGCATCGAGCGGGCCATGGCGCTGCTGCGCAACACCGACCTGTCCGTGACCGACGTCTGCATGGCCGTGGGGTGCACCTCGCTCGGCTCGTTCAGCTCCCGCTTCACCGAGCTCGTCGGCGAGCCGCCGAGTGCCTACCGCGCCCGCTCCCACGACGGGCTCGTCGGAGTGCCGGGCTGCGTCGCGAAGCAGGCGACCCGGCCGCGCCGCTGAGCGGACCGAGCCGGTCAGGTTCGGAGAAGCGCCAGGCGGTCCGCGACTCCTAGCGTTGCGGTCATGACGACCACCACCTCCCCGACCGCATCCCTCACCCTCATCAACTCCTTCGTCCGCACCACCGACCCCGACGTCTCCCTCGCGTTCTACCGCGACGTCCTCGGCATGAGCGTCGCCAAGGACGTCCGCAACGGCGACTTCCGCTGGGTGACGCTCACCACGCCGACCCAGCCCGAGCTGGAGATCTGCCTCGAGCAGCTCGGCCAGGGCGCCGGGTGGATGAGCGACGAGGACGTCGACGCCATGACCGACCTGATGGCCAAGGGCCTCCTGAACGCGCTGATCTTCCAGGTCGACGACGTCGACGCCCTGTTCGAGCACGTCCGGGCCGCGGGCGGCGAGGTCATCCAGGAGCCGGCCGACCAGTTCTACGGCGTCCGCGACTGCGCCTTCCGCGACCCGATGGGCAACATGATCCGCTTCAACTCGCCGCTTCCCGCCACCGACCAGGACTGATCCGTGTGCCGGCCCGGCTGGGGCGCTCCGTACGCTGACCGCGTGACTGCTGCTTCCGGCTACGCCCTGCTGACCCTGTCCGGCGACACCGTCCTCGACGCCTGGTTCCCCGCCCCCGCGCTCGGTGCCACCGAGGGCGACGCGCCTCCCGAGCTCACCGCGCTGGAGGGCGACGACGAGGTGCGCGCCGTACGACGTGAGGTGCGGCTGGTCGAGGTCGCGGACCTCTCCGCCGCCCCGGCCGGCACCGAGGACGTGTGGCTGCGCCTCCACCTGCTCTCCACCCGCCTGGTCAAGCCCCACGAGATCTCGATGGACGGGGTCTTCGGGCTGCTCACCAACGTGGTGTGGACCTCCGCCGGCCCCTGCGCCGTGGAGGGGTTCGAGGCGACCCGCGCCCGGCTCAAGGCGACGGGGCAGCACGTCACCGTGCACGGCGTCGACAAGTTCCCGCGGCTGGTCGACTACGTCATGCCGACCGGCGTCCGGATCGCCGACGCCGACCGGGTGCGCCTCGGCGCCCACCTCGCCGAGGGCACGACCGTGATGCACGAGGGCTTCGTCAACTTCAACGCCGGCACCCTCGGCACCAGCATGGTCGAGGGCCGGATCACCGCGGGCGTCCTGGTCGGCGACGGCTCCGACATCGGCGGCGGCTCCTCGATCATGGGCACCCTCTCCGGCGGCGGCAAGGAGGTCATCTCGATCGGCGAGCGCTGCCTCCTCGGCGCCAACGCCGGCATCGGCATCTCGCTCGGCGACGACTGCGTGGTGGAGGCCGGCTGCTACGTCACGGCCGGCACCAAGGTGACCATGCTCGACCTGGACGGCAAGCCCAAGGTCGTGAAGGCGCTCGAGCTGTCGGGTGCCAGCAACGTGCTCTTCCGCCGCAACTCGGTCACCGGCACGGTGGAGGCGGTGGCGCGCGAGGGCCAGGGCATCGCGCTCAACGCAGCGCTGCACGCCAACTAGGGGGCGCAGCGAGACGTACTCTGAGGCCCATGAGCGCTGGGCAGCCTGCCGACGCACTGTCTGAGTCAGGCAGCCAGTCGGACGTCGCGGCACTTGTTCCCGTGATCCGGCGCTTCGTCCACTCGCGGGTGTCCAACGAGGCGGTGGCGGACGACATCGTGCAGGAGACGCTCGTCCGGATGCTGGCCGCGGCCGGGCGGGTCGAGCCGGGGATGGTCGAGCCCTACGCGATCATCACCGCGCGCAACCTGATCGCCTCCATGTGGAAGGAGCAGGAACGTCATCGCCGGAACCAGCACCGGATCGTCGACCTGCGTTCCCCCGAGTCCCCGGACGAGGGCCTGTTGCAGCAGGAGGACAAGGGTGCTGTCGCGGAGGCGCTCGAACGCCTGTCGGAGCGAGATCGGCGCACCCTGATGGCACACGAGGTCGCCGGTCAGGACACCCAGTCCTTGGCCGGGGAGCTCGGCGTGACTGCCGGCGCCGTCGCCGCACAGCTGAACCGGTCCCGTGCCCGGCTGCGGGTCGAGTACCTCCTGGCGCTGGAGCCGGGGACGGCGCTGACCGATCGGTGCCGCCCGGTCCTGTTCGCGTTGTCGGGCGGCGACCGGCGGCGGCAGCGTGAGGTCGACGCGGCCCGGCACCTCCTGGAGTGCGACCTCTGCGAGAAGCTGAGCCAGCCGCTGCTCGAACGAGGCCAGCGCAGCGACGGCGAGGTCCGCATCCGCATCCGTGCCGACGCCGACATCGTCCTGGCCCGGCAGACCGCGCGCGAGGTGGCAGCCCGGCTCGAGTTCTCCCGCACCGACCTGACCGTCATCGCGACCGCCGTGTCCGAGATCGCTCGCAACGTCGTCCGGTTCACCGACGGCGGGGAGGTGGTGGTCGAGCTCCTCGAGGAGCCGCGCCGCGGCGTCCGCATCGTGGCGCGCGACACCGGCCCCGGCATCGCTGATGTCGAAGCGGCGCTCGTCGACGGCTACAGCACCTACCACGGCCTAGGGTTGGGACTGCCGGGTGCCCGCAGGCTCATGGACGAGTTCGCGGTGGTCTCCGAGATGGGCAGAGGAACGACCGTGACCATGACGAAGTGGCGCCAGGAAGGATGACCGACCGATGGACGAGAACTCAGGGATCGACACGAGGACAGAGGCGGACTTCCTGACGCATGACGCTCAGGTCGACGAGGAGCTGTTGCCGCAGCTCGTTGCTCACCTGCGCGAGCACCGGTCCAGGCTGCGCGAGGAATGGGCCAGCCGCATCCAGGAGGCCCACCTCCTCCATGCCATGACGCCGCAGGAGATGGCGGTGGAGACGAAGTCGGTCTACGACAACTACGTCGAGGTGTTGGAGACCGGCAGTGTCGAGGCCCTGCAGGACTACGCGCGCGACCTCTCCGAGCGGATCATCCCGCGAGGCGTGGAGACGCAGGAGGTCGTCGGGATCGTGCTCCTGCTGCGTGACGTGCTCGCTCGGTCCCTCTTCGAGAAGTACCAGCGCGACTTCGGGCTGCTCAACAGGGTGCTCGACGCCTACGAACCCGCAGCGAACCGCATCGCCAACACGGTCGCCGTCAGCTTCGTGGACGAGCGCGAGCGGATCATCCGTCAGCAGCAGGACGCCATCCGGGAGCTGTCCACACCCGTCCTCCCGGTTCGCGAGCGCCTGCTCATCCTGCCGATCATCGGCGTGCTGGACAGTGAACGCGCCCGCCAGCTGACCGAGCAGCTGCTCGCCGGCATCCGCACGCACCGCGCCAAGGTGGTCGTCATGGACATCACCGGCGCGCCGGACGTCGACGAGACCGTGGCCAACCACCTCGTCCAGACGGTCGACGCCTCGCGACTCATGGGAGCCAGCGTCATCATCACCGGGTTGTCACCGAAGATCGCTCAGACCCTGGTCACGATCGGAGTCGACCTGAGCAAGATGAACACCATCGGTGACCTCCAGGGCGGCCTCGAGGAAGCCGAGAGGTTGCTCGGCTACACGGTCAGCCGGCAGGTCGGATCGGCGGGGTAGTGGACACCGGGCCGGCGCTGGTCTCCATCCTGAGGCAGGGTTCCTACCTGATCGCCTCGGTCCACACCGCCCTCGACGACTCCCAGATGGTCCGGTTCCAGCAGGACCTGATCGAGCAGATCGGTCAGCACCGGTCCCGCGGCGTCATCATCGACGTCGCGGCCCTCGACGTCCTGGACTCCTTCGGTTCGAAGACACTGCGCAACATCAGCGAGATGGCTCGGCTGCGCGGCGCGACCACCGTGATCGTGGGCATCCAGCCCGACGTGGCCTTCGCGATGGTGGCCCTCGGGATGTCCACGGGGTCGGTGCCCACCGCACTCGACCTCGAGGAAGGTCTCGCCTACCTCCACGACCGCGTCCACACGGGCCCCAGCGCTGTCACCGGGAGCTCGCTGTCATGACGGACCTGGCCCGGGTGCACCTCGACTACCGGGTCGCGTTCCTGGGCTACCTCCCGCGGCGCGAGGAGGCCGCCCTCCACTCAGGCTACAAGCTCGGCCGGGCCGCCGTTGCCGACGGGCTGAGCCTGCTCGACCTCGTCCAGGTGCACCACGCGGTGTTCCTGGAGGTGCTGGAGGACAGCAGGGACGGAGAGCTCGGCCAGGTGGCGGAGGCCGCCTCGGAGTTCCTCCTCGAGGTGCTCGCCCCCTACGACATGACGCACCGGGGTCTGCTCCCGGGGTCCTGACGCCGCGATCGGGGCCGATCGCGCCGGGTTTTTCGGTCCGTCGAGCGCATGACGCGAGATCGCCGACTTTTTTCGGGCCGTCCCGAGTGCGACGAACAGGCACATCAAGCGCGAAACCCGGCTCCGGGGCGCAGATCCCGCCTCTGCACACGACCTGTCATGCGACGACGGCGGCGGTGTCTTACGTATGAAGGCCCCGAACCACACGTCCTGGGGCACCGAGCAGGACCAGATCAGAAAGGCTCACACCATGAGCTACGTCAAGAAGTCGGTCACCGCACTGTTCGCAGGAGCAGTACTCACGGTGGGGGCCGCAGCACCGGCCAGCGCCGCCAACAACAAGACCGATCAGGACGGCCTCGTCAACGTCAACATCGGCGACGTCAACGTCCTCAACAACGCTGACATCGGCGTGGCGGCGCAGGTCGCAGCGACCATCTGCGGCGTCAAGGTCGGCCCCGTCGCCGTGCTGGGCACCGCGGTGGACGGCAGCGGCGCCACCCGCACCGTGTGCACGACTGACCAGGGCCCGGTGACGATCAGCAACTGAGTCGCCCCCCACAGCGCGGCCCC
>CADCUM010000118.1 GCA_902805885.1 uncultured Nocardioides sp.
TAACAATCACTGTCGCGTGGTGCGGGCCGAATGGTTCCCGGTCGCGATGGTCGATCTGGACCGGGCGCGCCATACGCCATCCGCGCGGCCTTCTTCGCCGCCGCCTCGTCGCGGCGCTCGACGAATCTCGTCGCCTCGACGTCCAGCGCCGACACAGCCCGAGCCAGCTCGTCGCGCGCCTTCTCGCCGTCCTCGTCGAGCCCCTCGAGCTCCCACACCCCCCACTGCCGCAGCAGCGGCTGCACGATGTCGTCGTGGTGGATGCGCAGGTCGTAGATGCCGGCCTTGGCCATCTGCACGGCCTTGCGGGAGAAGCCGGGGATGATGGCGCCCGGCATCTCGAAGCCGACGACCTCCTCGGTGATCGCGCGCATCGTCTGGCTGGGCGTGAGCTCGAGGGCCGCGGTGACGAGGTTGCGGTAGAAGATCATGTGGAGGTTCTCGTCCTTGGCGACGCGGGCGAGGAGCTTCTCGGCGATCGGCTCGTCGGTGTAGCGGCCGGTGTTGCGGTGGGAGACGCGGGTGGCGAGCTCCTGGAAGGACACGTAGGCGCAGACGTTGAGCAGGTCCTTGTCGAGGGCCTCGTAGCCGGTCTCCATCGTCTCCATCCGCGCCCGCTCGAGCTCGACGGGGTCGACGCCGCGGGTGACGAGGAGGTAGTCGCGGATGCAGAACGCGTGCCGGCCCTCCTCGGCCGTCCACCGGTTCACCCAGGTGCCCCAGGCGCTGTCGCGGCCGAAGGCGCGGTCGATCTCGCGGTGGTACGACGGCAGGTTGTCCTCGGTCAGCAGGTTGACCTCGAGCGCGATGCGGGCGACGGGGGAGAGCTGCGACTGCGCGACCTCCCAGGGGTCGCCGCCGAGGTCCGCGAAGTCGCGGCCCAGGCTCCACGGCACGTACTCGTGCGGCATCCACTCGTCGGCCATCTCCATGTGCCGGTTGAGCTCGGCCTCGACCACCGGCTCCAGCTCGGTCAGCAGCGCGGTGCTCTCGAGTGCAGCCATGTCGGTCTCCCTTGCCGGGCGGACGCGGGGGCAGGGGCCCTCACCCCCCTTGCCTACACCTCGGACGGGCAACTGGATAGGGGTTTCGCGACGAGCGCTGCGCGCTCTCCTCGACCGACGACGGCCTGACCGCGCGGGCGCTCTGCGAGGCCCTCCCCGGCCGGCCGCCGAGTGGATACCGTGAGCCCGTGCCTGACGACGGTCGGAGCGCGCCGAATCTCGACCACCGCGACTGATGGCTCCACAATGCGTTGCGCCCATATTCGAACAGGTGTACGCTGGGACCAGCACGCCGATCAACACCAAGTCCGCCATCTGAGGTGATCGCGGACTCGGTGATCGGGACAGTCGCCCAGAGAACCCGGATTGGTGCTTCCGGGACGCCGTACGGCTCACGGGTGGCGCACCGACCATGCCTCGTCCACTCCCACAGCTCCTCCAGAGCGCGGTGGGACGTCGTGGGGAGGTGTGGGCAATGCATCCGATCAGCGCCTGCGCGGCCGGCGTCTCGGCCGCCATCAAGGACGTGGCGGGCGTCGAGCCGACGTTCATGAGTGCCGCCGAGAAGGAAGCGGCGCTGCTCGAGCTGACCCGGGCCCGGTCCGAGCTCGAGGCGCTGACGCTGCGCGTGCTGGCGGTCGCCGACGACGTGGCCGAGCAGCACGGCTCGCGCGACGCGGGCCGGTGGCTCGCCCTCGCCACGCGTACGACGCGTCCAGCGGCGGCCCGCGAGCTGCGGCTGGCGAAGGCCCTGGAGCGGCACGCGAGCGTGGCAGCGGGACTGGCGGCGGGCGAGATGCGTGCTGAGCAGGCACTCGTCATCGTGGATGCAGTGGACGCCCTTCCACCGGCAGTCAGCGACGAGATCCGTGGGCGGGCCCGGGAAGCGCTGGTGGACCTCTCGGAGCGCCACGACGCCCAGGACCTCCGTCGGCTCGGCAAGCGCATCCTGGACGTGGTTGCTCCCGAGGTGGGCGAGAGCCACGAGGCCAAGCTGTTGGCCGACGAGGAGAGCAAGGCCGCAGCGACCGCGAGCCTCACCGTGGTCGACGACGGCGAAGGCGGCTGTCACGGGCGGTTCAAGATCCCAGGTCTCACCGGCGCCATGCTCGTGCGCCACCTGCTCGCGCTCGCCAACCCTGCGCGGCACGACGCGTCCGAGCTGGCTGACGCGACGGGGGAGTGGAAGCCGCTGTCGCAGCGGCTCGGTGAGGCCTTCGTCGAGTACGTCGAGCGCTACCCCGCTGAGCACACCCCCGCCTCCGGGGGCGTCAACGCGACGGTGGTGGTCACGGTGACGCTCGAGCAGCTGCTGGGCGACAACACCCCGGCGCTGCTCGACGACGGAAGCCGGATGACGGCCGGTCAGGCCCGCCGGCTCGCCTGCGAGGCTGGCATCGTCCCTGCGGTCCTGGGCACGAGGTCCCAGCCGCTCGACCTGGGACGGCGGACGAGGCTCTTCACCAAGCCTCAGCGCATCGCCCTGGGGCTGCGCGACCGCGGCTGCACCGCCAGCGGCTGCGCGATCCCCGCGTCCGGGTGCCATGCCCACCACGACGACCCCTGGTCTCGCCTCGGCCGCTCCGACCTGGGCAACGGCCGGTTGCTCTGCCCACGCCACCACCGACTCGTTCACGACGCGCGCTACGACGTACGACGCCATGGCGACAACCGGCTTACCTTCCACCGGCGGACGTAGGAGGTGCGATCGGGCGTTCTCACGATGGCGGGCCGTGTGGGCTCGCACCACGCATGTCACTGCTGGACAGGGGGCGTGGTTTCGTGACGAGCGCTGCGCGCTCCCCTCAACCAACGAGGCGGTCGAGGTCGACGACGAGGTCGGCAGCGCCACGGGTGGCGGTCACGAGCCGGGCGTTGGGCTCGTCGACCGCCTCGACCCACGTACGAGCGGCGTCGGGGGATTTGCCGAACTGCTCGTGCCGGCGGACGAGCCGCTCCCGACGCACGTGGTCGCCGACCTCGACGAACCACACCTCCGCCAGCAGCGGGCGTACGCGCCCCCAGCCGCAGTCGGGCAGCAGGAGGTAGTTGCCCTCGGTGAGGACGAGGCGCGCCGACGGCTCGATCGCAACGGCGGCGGCGAGCGGCTGCTCGAGGTCGCGCTCGAAGCCGGGGGCGAAGAGAGTGCGAGCGGGTTCGTCGTGCAGCCGCCGAAGCGCTGCAACGTAGCCGTCGACGTCAAAGGTGTCGGGGGCTCCCTTGTGCCCCGATCGCCCGAGCCGGTCGAGCTGGACGTCGGCGAGGTGGAACCCGTCCATCGGCAGGTGAGCCACCACGTCCTGGCCGAGCCGATCAGCCAGCGACGCGAGCAGGGTCGAGGTCAGCGTCGACTTCCCCGCGCCCGGCGCCCCGGTGATGCCGAGCAGCACCCGCCCGGGGCGGTCCAGCAGGTTCGCCGCTCGGTCGACGAGCTCGGTGAGGGACGGGGACATCGGCCGCACGCCTACGACCGGAGGGCGCGAGCCAGCTCGGCGATGTGGGCCGGACCCACGCGGCAGCAGCCGCCGACCAGCCGAGCGCCTGCGGCGACCCACTCGCTCGCGAGGGCGGTGTCGTACGAGCCGTCGCCGGCCCACGTGTGCGTCGCGCTGTCCCAGGTCTCGCCGAGGTTCGGGTAGGCGACGGCCGGCCGGCCGGTGGCGTCGACCGCCGACGCGATCGCGGCCGACACGTCGGCCGGGGCGGAGCAGTTCACGCCGGCGGCGACGACGCTCGTGCTGCCGGCGAGCACGGCGTACGCCTCGGCCAGCGGCTGCCTGGCGCGGGTCGCGCCGTCGGCGACCGAGTAGGAGAACCAGGCGGGCAGGCCGAGCTCGTCGAGCAGCGGCACCAGCACCTCCGCCTCGTCCGCGTCGGGGATCGTCTCCACCGCGAACAGGTCGGGGCCCGCGGACGCCAGCAGCTCCAGCCGCGGCCCGTGGAAGTCGCGGAGCACGGTCGCGGAGACGCCGTAGCGGCCGCGGTACTCCGAGCCGTCGGCCAGCACGGCGCCGTACGGCCCGACCGAGGCGGCGACGAGCAGCGACCGGCCCGTCTCGGCAGCCGCCTCGTCCCGTACGCCGCGAGCGAGCTCGACGCTGGCCAGGATCGCGCGCTCCGCCTCCTGCGGCGACAGCCCCGCGGCGACGAGCGACGGCACGCTCGCCTGGTAGCTCGCGGTGGTCGCCACGTCGGCGCCGGCGAGGTAGTAGTCGCGGTGCACGGCCGCGATCTGCGCCGGGTCGTCGAGGAGGAGGCGAGCGGTCCACAGGTCGGAGGAGAGGTCGCACCCCCGGTCCTCGAGGGCGTTGCTCAGCCCGCCGTCCAGGACGAGGACCTCATCGAGCTGCATGCCCCCATCCTCGCGGAGGCCGGGGGAACGACGGTGCGGCTGTCCAGGCGCGCCACTTCTCAGGCGGGAACCCAGGCGCTCTTGGCGGCGAGCTGGAGTGGCATGGCTGGGCCGGCGCGGTACGAGAACGTCACGGTGGAGTGCAGCGACCTGCACACCGGGTAGCTCCGGACCTCCGCCACCAGGCCGCCCGAGCTGGCGCGGGACACGCGCTGACCCGCTGTCCCGAGGAGACGGTGCACGGCTGCCGGCGTCGCCCCCAGTCGCACCTGTCTGTACTCAGCCCGCGTCACGCAGCCCGCCGAGCCCTCTGTGGCGTGCGCGGGACCTGGAACGGTGAGGGCTGCCAGGGTCAGGACGAGGCCGCCGACGAGGGGCGGGACGCGGCGCATGGGACCTCCGGGCTCGGGAGTGCTCTCGGAGCGATGACCCTACGTGGCCGTCCCTCGGGTGTCCCGGGAACGCAGGAGCTGCCCGGACGTCGTCGGCAGGGCAGGGTCTCGTGACGAGCGCTGCGCGCTCTCCTCGTCGGCAGGGCAGGGTCTCGGGACGAGGGCTGCGCGCTCGCCTCGACCGGCACGAACGAGGGACGACGGGCGCGCGGTGTCAGAGCCCTCGCATGCGCAAGGCGGCCTGCGTGCGGTCCCGGACCTGGAGCTTGGCGAGCACGTGGGAGACGTGGTTCTGCACGGTCTTCAGGCTGAGGTCGAGCTCACGGGCGATCTCGGTGTTGGACAGCCCGCGGGAGAGCAGCGCGAGCACCTCGGACTCGCGTGCGGTCAGGTCGGCGCCCGGGCCGCCCGACGGCCGCGCCGCGAGCCCCGAACCGATGACCTGTCCGCCGGAGGCGACCGTGCGCAGCGCGGCGACCACCACCTCCTGGTCGGCCTCCTTGAGCAGGTATCCCCGGGCTCCCACCCGCAGTGCAGCCGCCACCGTGGTGTCGTCCGCCAGCATGGTCAGCACCAGCACGTGGCACGCCGGCGTGCTCGCGACGATCCGCCTGGTCGCCTCCAGGCCGGGGGTGCCCGGCAGGTTGAGGTCCATGAGCACCACGTCCGGCGCGAGCTCCTGGGCCAGCCGCACCGCCGTGTCGCCGTCGCCCGCCGTTCCCACCACCTCGACGTCGGCGACCGTGGACAGCAGCCCGGTCAACCCGTCGCGGAAGAGGGGGTGGTCGTCGACCACGAGGACCCGGATCACGTGGCGGCCCCGGCCCGCAGGGGCAGCCGCGCGGAGACCGTCGTGCCGCGCTCGAGCCCGCGCACGTCGAGGAGGCCACCCAGCTCCTCGGCCCGCTCGCGCATGCTGCCGATGCCGACGCCCGGGCGCTCACCGGCACCTCCCCGCCCGTCGTCGGTGACCTCGACCTCCAGGGCCTCGGACGTCACCCGGGCGACCACGCGGCAGCGCTGCGCGTCCGCGTGCCGGACGACGTTGGTCAGCGCCTCCTGCGTGATCCGGTAGGCAGCCACCTCGACGGCGGCCGGCAGCGGCACGCGCGAGTCCGGCAGGTCCAGGAACAGGTCCAGCCCGGAGCCGTCCGCCAGCTCGTGCCCCAGCTGCGCCACGGCCCCGAAGAGGCCGAGGTCGTCGATCGCCGCCGGACGGAGCTCCTCGACGATGCGGCGGACCTCGACGACCGTCCCGCGCAGCCCGGAGCGCAGCGCAGCCAGCCGCTCCTCGACCGGCCGACCCGATGCCAGCAGGTTGCCGATGGTGTCCACCTGGAAGCCCAGCCCGGCCAGTGACGGGCCGAGGCCGTCGTGCAGGTCGCGGCGGAGCCGACGACGTTCCTGCTCGCGTGCCAGCACGAGCCGTTCGTGCGCCGCGTGCAGCTGCTCCACGAGTCCGGCGGCGTGCACGACCCCGCCGATCTGGTGTGCCAGGTCGTGGAGCAGCGACCGGTGCGCCGGCCGGAGGGCGGAGCCGGTCCACGACAGCGTGCCGACGTGCGCGCCGTACGCCGTCAGCTCGAGCTGCTCGCCGGCCTCGCCGGGCGAACCGCTGGTGGCCAGGACGTGACCGTCGAGGTCCCGGATCTCGGCATGCTGGAGGCCGAGGTCGACGACGAGCTCGTCGGTGAGCTCGCGCAGCAGGCTGCGCCCGTCGGCCGCGTCGGCGAGCCGGCGGCTCGACTCGGCCAGGACCTCCGCGGGCGCCGACCAGGCGCCGTACGTCAGGCGGTTGGCGGCGCGCTGGAGCGAGTCGCGGAGAGGAGCGAAGGCGACGGCGACGACGCCCGCCGCGGCCCACGGCAGCCACGGGGTGGAGCGGCCCTGGAGCATCGCGCCGACGCCGCCGATCACCAGCGCGTACGTCGCCGCCAGCACGACCGACAGGGCGACGTAGGTGACGGTGCGGTTGACCGCGAGCTGGACGTCGTAGAGCCGGTCGGTGAGCAGGGCGACGCCCACGGCCAGCGGCACCGGCAGCACGGACATCGCGAACAGCCAGGGCGTCGCCCAGGGCGTCGCCACCACGGGCAGCACCGCGAGCGGTACCGCGAACGCGACCCCGAAGACCAGCACCTGCTGCCGCACGAGCTCGTCGCCGCGGCGCCACCTGCGCGCCAGCCCCGCGACCGCAAGCCCCAGGCTGACGAACGCGAGCGCGAGACCGCCCAGGGCCAGCAGGTCGGTGACCCACCGCACGCTGTCGGGGAGCCCGACCGGGTTGGCCGCGGTCGCGAGCCGCCGTTCCAGGGGCTCGGGTGTGAGGAGGTTCGCCGCGGTGAACGCGACCACGCAGACCGCGGTGAGCCGCACCGAGAGCCGCGACGGTGCGCGTCCCTCGGGGAACACCAGCGGCAGGACGACGACGAGGACGAGCCAGCCCGCGCCCCGGCCGGCCGCGCCGACGACCCCCGCCAGCACGTACGACGCCCCGCCGGCCCCGCCGGCCCCGCCCGCCCAGCCCTGCACGCCGAAGGCCACCAGTGCCTCACCGACGCCCCACGCGGTCGCGCCCGCCAGCATGATCCGCCCGACCCGGTGACCGGGCCGGACGAGCTCGATGACGACGCCGACAGCGGTGTACGTCGCCACCACCGCGGCGATGGCCAGGTCGTCGAAGCGGCTCCTCCCGGTGGCGACGGCCACGGGGGTGAGGGCTCCGACCACCGCCAGTGCCGCGAGCACCAGCACGGTCGACACCCTCACCCAGCGCATGGCCTCACC
Organism: uncultured Nocardioides sp.; assembly: GCA_902805885.1. Classification (GTDB taxonomy): domain Bacteria; phylum Actinomycetota; class Actinomycetes; order Propionibacteriales; family Nocardioidaceae; genus Nocardioides. The sequence continues at coordinate 7,536 of CADCUM010000118.1, forward strand.
TCGCGTCAATGGTGCCCGAAGCGACGCCGGTGGAGGAAGGGATCGCCACGTCCTCCACGACGTCACGGTGACGCAGCATCAGCACGCCCGCTCCCACCATCCAGACCATCCAGACCAGCGTGCCCCAGTCCTGCTGGCCGATCCCCGCGAGCGGCGTCGACGCCATCACCAGGACTCCCGTCGCGAGGCCGAAGCCGCCGAGCCACCGTCGGTGCACGCCGTCGGCGAGCGCCGCCGCGGCGAAGCCGATGGTGCTGGCGCCGAGCAGCAGGAGGCTGAGGAAGTAGCTGAAGATCCGGACGTTGTTCAACGCGAACGCAGTGTCGACGTCGAGGCCGTGCTGGGCGCCGTACATCGCCGCGGCTCCCGCCGGGAAGCCGACGGCGAACGTCACCGCGACGTAGGCGAGCCCACAGGCGAGTCCGGTGCGAGCGGCCCAGCGACCGGCCTCGCTGCTGCGGCCGAGCGCTCCGGCGAGGAAGGTCATCACGGCGAGGAGCAGGATGAAGCCGAAGGCCTCGAGGATGCCGCCGGTGAAGCTGCGCGTCATGTCGCCGCCGACGTAGTCCTCCTCGATCCCGCGCACCCCCTCCGCGAACAGCGGACCGGCCTGCAGGAAGATCCCGACCGGGATCAGGACGACGTGGGCGACGGCAAGGGCTCCGGCGATCTGCCAGAGGCGTCGTGGGATGGTGGGCATGGTGGTCTCCTCGGGTCGAGCGCGCCCGGTCGGCGCGATGACCCGAGCCTTCTCCGGACCGCCCCCGTCCACATCGGACGGCTTCCCGACGGGGTCGGGAGGTTCTCCCGGGTCAGGGCTGGAAGACCACCTTGACCATGCCCTCCTCCTTCTTCTGGAAGTGCTCGTAGGCGCTCGGCGCCTCCGACAGCGGGAGGTGGTGGGTGGCGAACGCGTCGACGCCGAACGGGTCGTCGTCGACGAGGAGCGGCAGCAGGTCGTCGGTCCAGCGGCGCACGTTGGCCTGGCCCATGCGGAGCTGGATCTGCTTGTCGAACATCTGCATCATCGGCATCGGGTCGGCGGAGCCGCCGTACACGCCCGAGATGGAGATCGTGCCACCGCGGCGTACGGCGTCGATGGCGGTGTGCAGCGCGGCGAGGCGGTCGAGGCCGGCGTTCTTCATCACCGGCTCGGAGATCGCGTCGGGCAGCACGCCGGCGACCTTCTGGACGACCTGCGCGCCCGGGGAGCCGTGGGCCTCCATCCCGACGGCGTCGATCACCGCGTCGGGGCCGCGGCCGTCGGTGGCCTCCCGGACCACGTCGCCCACGCCGCCGACCTTCTCGGCGTCCTCGAAGTTCAGCGGCTCGGCGCCGAACGCCTCGACGCGCGCGAGCCGCTCCGGGATCCGGTCGACCGCGATGACGCGGTGGCCGGCCCGTACGCCCATGCGGGCCGCCATGTCGCCGATCGGTCCGGCGCCGAGCACGAGGAGGGTGCCGCCGTCGGGGACGTCGGCGTACGTCAACGCCTGCCACGCGGTGGGCAGGACGTCGGAGAGGAAGAGGAAGCGGTCGTCGGCGTGCTGCTTCGGCACCTTCATCGCCATGAAGTCGGCGAAGGGGACGCGGAGGTACTCCGCCTGCCCTCCCGGGACCTGCCCGTAGAGCTTGCTGTAGCCGAAGAAGCTCGCGCCGGTGCCGTGCTCGCGGTTCTGCGTGGTCTCGCACTGGCAGTGCAGTCCCCGCTGGCACATCCAGCACGACCCGCAGCAGACGTTGAACGGGATGACGACCCGGTCGCCGACCGCGAGGTTGCTGATCTCGGATCCGACCTCCTCGACGATGCCCATCGGCTCGTGGCCGACGATGTCGCCGGGCTCCATGAAGGGCGCCAGCGTCTCGTAGAGGTGGAGGTCCGAGCCGCAGAGACCCGTGGAGGTGATCTTGACGATCACGTCGGTGGGCTCCTCGATGCGCGGGTCCGGGACCTCGCTCACCTGCATGTCGTGGACGCCCTGCCAGGTGACTGCCTTCATCGGGTTCCCGCCTTCGCCTCGAGGTTCCTCGGAACGTCGGGTACCCCCGCGTACCGGCGGCATGCCACCGGCCCCCCGGCGGCATGCCACGGCCGGCGGCCACGCGTCTGCCGGTGGCGGCGAGCGGGTACTCGGTGGCATGGACGTCCGTGGGGTGCTGACCGAGGGCTTCGGCCGCGTCACCGAGCTGTACGACGACGTGGCCGGCGGGCTCGACGAGCAGGCGCTGCACCACCGGCCGGACGGCAGCGGCAACCCGATCGGCTGGCTGCTCTGGCACCTCGCGCGGGTGCAGGACGACCACGTGGCCGACCTGGCCGGGCAGCCCCAGGTGTGGGAGCAGTTCCAGGAGCGCTTCGGCCTGCCGAACGCCACCGACGACATCGGCTACGGCCACACCAGCGAGCAGGTCGACGCCGTCCGGATCAGCGACGCCGCGCTGCTGGTCGAGTACCACCGCGAGGTGACGTTGGCGACCGCGCGCTACCTGCTCGGTGTCGACGAGGCGGAGCTGGAGCGGGAGGTCGACCAGTCCTACGACCCGCCGGTCACGGCCGGGCAGCGGCTGGTGAGCATCCTGGCCGACTGCCTCCAGCACCTCGGGCAGGCGGCGTACGTCAAGGGGCTGCTCTAGCCGACGTGGGCCGGGCTCGCCGATGCGAGGCTCGACGGGTGCAGCCCACCGACGACGTCACGCAGCTCCTCGAAGCGCAGCGGCTTCGGCAGGACAGCATCCGCGGCGACGCCGTCCGGCCGGCGGGTGGTGGCTTGGGCCCGCGCGCTCACCACGATCACCCGCAGGCCCCTGCCCCACCCGGGATGGGCGCGAAGCCAGCGCAGGACGTCCTCGCCGGACATGCGTGGCATCGTCAGGTCGAGCAGCATGAAGTCGAAGGTCTGCAGCGCCAGCGCCCCCACGGCTTCGACCCCGTCCGAGGCGCGGTGCGCGACGTGCCCGAGCCGCTCGACGAAGCCGGCCAGCGCGTCCTGCACGTCGGCGTCGTCGTCGACGACGAGGAAGCGGAGGGGAGGTCCTGCAACGATCATCGGAAGATCCTTCGGGGCGGGGCGGGGCGAAGCGCGGGGATGGACAGAGGGGCGCCTCCCCAGGGAGACGCCCCTCACACCAGTCGTCTCCCGGACGGACGTGCTCCACAGGGGGGAGAGCGTCCTCGGGGGATGAGTCCGGGGGCTACTGGCTGAACGGGGTGGTGATGAGAAGAACGCTACGGAGGGCAGCGCCACGGGGACGGCGCACGCGTGCTGCGCCCACGACACGCGAACGGCACAGTTCGCTACGGTTCGCCCCACCGCGCCGGCGGGGACCCGGGCAGCTCAGGCCGGGAGCGTGAACCAGATGGTCGTGCCCGGCCCCTGCGAGGCCTCGATCCCGATCCGGCCGCCGTGCGCCTCGACGTTGCGCTTCGTCGTCGCGAGCCCGATGCCGTGGCCCTCGGTGTCGGAGCCGCCCCGCACGAACAGCCCGAACACCTCGTCCGCCCGCTCCGCCGGTACGCCGACGCCGTTGTCGCTCACCCGCACCCGGACGGAGTCGCCGGCCGACTCGCCCGACACCCTCACGCGTGGCGGGACGTCGGGACGCGCGAACTTCACGGCGTTGGCGAGCAGGTTGAGGGCGACGGAGTAGAGGAGGTCGGGGTCGCACGGGACGATCGGGAGGTCGTCGAGCTCGATCACCGCGTCGCGCTCCTCGACCAGCCGACACAGGTCGGCGCGCGCGCGATGGAACACGGCGCGCAGCGGCGTCGGGCTCAGCGTGAGGTGTCCGCCCACCTGGCCGTAGGCGAGCACGTGGCCGATGAGGTCGTTCATCCTGCGACCGCTGAACGCGATGTCGTCCACGAGGACGCGCAGGTCGCCGTCGTCCTGCACCACGGGCTCGCCGGCGAGCACCTCGGCGTTGCTCAGGATGCCGGTGAGGGGGGTGCGGAGGTCGTGGCTGACCTGCTGGGCGAAGAGGCTCAGCTCGTGGTTCGAGCGCCGGAGCTCGTCACGCACTGCGGTCAGCTCTGCCAGCGACGTCTCCAGCTGCCGGCTGCGCGAGCGCAGCTCGAGGATGTCCATCACCCGTCCGGCCAGCGTCACGAGCGCGCCCCGCTGCTGCTGGTTGAGCTCGCGCGGCTCGCGGTCGAAGACGCACAGGCGCCCCACCGGGACGCCGTCGGGCGTGACGAGCGCCGCCGAGGCGTAGAAGCGGAACTCGTCGAGCACCCCCGTGACGAACGGGTTCGCCGAGAAGCGCGGGTCCACCGTGGCGTCGGGCACGACCACCGGTCCCGGCTCGGCCGCCACGACAGCGCACATGGACTCCTCGGTCGAGCAGACGACCGGGTCGATGCCGGACGTGGCGACCATGTGCTGCTCGGTGGCGGTGAGCAGGTTGATCGCCGCCATCGGCGCGTCCAGCACCTGCGCGACGAGGTCGATCAGCGCCTGGAGGTCTGCGCTGGGAGCGGAGCCCAGGACGTCGTACTGCTCGACCTTGTCCTGCCGGCGGAGACCGGCTTCCCTCACGCCCGGGCCTGCCTGCCCCATGGCGATCACCCCCCGCTGTCGATGCTACACAGGGGCCTCCGCCGCGCGTCGGGTTCGACTAGACGGCAGGCTTGGGGAGCATCAGGACGAACCGGGTGGTGCTGTGCTCGTCGCGGACGAGGAAGCCGCCCTGCGCCTCGGCGATCTCGGCCACCCGCGCCAGTCCGGCGGCCGGGCCGGGGCCCTGACGGTGGATCACGTTGCTGTGCCCCACCGACGGGCTCTCGTCGGCGACGCGGACCCGCAGGTGCGACTCCACCTCGGCGCAGTCGACCAGCACGGTGCCCTTCCCGTGCCGCAGCGCGTTGTCCAGCAGGGCGTCGAGGACCTGGGTGAACTCGTCGGGCGACACCTTCGCCGGGATCACGCCGGGGGTCTCGATGCGGATGTCGCGACGCTGGGCGACGGACTCGGAGCGCCACCGCGCGACGACGTGTCGGGTGAGCGCACTGAGGTCCACCTCGACGGTGCTGCTCCGCCTGGTGGACCGGTCGTGCGCGAGGTAGCCCTGGACCGTCGTCCCGAGCCGCTCGAGCGTCACCAGGGACGCGTCGAGCTCCTCCACCACCGACGGCGGCGTCTCGGGCCAGGTCCTGAGGTCCTCGAGGACCAGGTTCAGCGCGGTGATCGGGGTCAGGAGCTCGTGGGAGGCGTTGACGGTGAACTCGCGCTCGCGACGGACGAGCTGGTCGAGCTGCGCTGAGCTCTTGCGCAGCGCGGTCGCGATCTCCTCGGCCTCGGGGATGGCGTAGTGCGGCACGTCGCGGTCGAACCGCCCCTCACCCAGGGCGGTGGCGGCGTCCGCCAGCTCCTGGAAGGGCCGGGAGAACCGGCGGGCCAGGACGGCGCCGGCGACGGCCGAGGCGGCGATCAGGGCGAGGCCGATGAGGACGAGCGGCAGGATCGCGTCCGCCACCCGGTCCGACACCACGTCGCCGGAGCGGGCGACGGTCACCTCGCCGCCGCCGGCGACGGCCGCGGTCCGGACGAGGTCGGACTCGCGTGGGGCGGCGGCGCCGACGGTGACCTCCGCGCCGTCCGCCGGCGCGTAGGTGAGGAGCTCGTCCTCGCCGCGCAGCCGCTCCAGGGAGGACTCCGTGACGGGGACGGCGGCCGCCTCCTGCGCGGACAGCGCGGCGGCGATGAGCTCCACCGAGCGCTCCACCTCGTGCTCCTGCTGGTCCTGGACCAGGTTCGCCAGCATGTAGGCACGCGGCACGCCGTACGACGTGACGAGCGCGATGGTGACGCCCACCAGCAGCGCCACCAACCGGTCACGCATCGGCGATGTCTCGCTCCATCCGGAATCCCACGCCGCGGACGGTGTCGATGCGCGCCGGCGAGCGGTGCTCCTCCAGCTTCTGGCGCAGCCGGCCGATCGTGGCGTCGAGGGTGCGGGTGGAGCCGAACCAGTTCGCGTCCCAGACCTCGCTCATGAGGTGCTCCCGGGTGACGACGGCGCCGGGCTCGGCGTGCAGGATGGCGAGGACGTCGAACTCCTTCGCGCTCACCGGGAGCTCGCGCGAGCCGATCCAGACCCGACGGGCGCGGACGTCGACGCGGAAGGTCTCCGGCTCCTGATCGCCCGCCGCAGCAGGGTGGGCCACGTCGTCGCTGTCCGCCGCGATGGCGGCAGCGGAGTCGGACGTGGTGTGGGCAACAGCGCCCTCGGACACGACGTCGGACGTGGTGTCGGACGTGGTGTCGGACGTGGCGTCCTGGGCGGTGACTGCGCTGCGACGCAGCAGGGCCCTGATGCGGGCCAGCATCTCCGAGAGGGGGAACGGCTTCGCGAGGTAGTCGTCGGCGCCGATGTCCAGCCCGACGACCCGGTCGAGCTCACCGTCGCGCGCGGTCAGGATCATGATGGGGCCGTCGTAGCCCGCCTCCCTGCTCCGGCGGCACACCTCGAGCCCGTCGATGTCCGGCAGCCCGAGGTCCAGGATCACCAGGTGGGGCGCCGCGGTCGCCAACGCCTCGATCGCCTCGATGCCCCGGGAGACCCGGTCGACGTCGTACCCCTCACGCTGGAGAGTGCGGACGAGCGGCCGGGAGATCGTGTCGTCGTCCTCGACCAGCAGCAGGCGCGGTGACATCTCAGAGAGCATAGGGCGGCCGGTGGGGGCCGGGCGAGGACCGGCGTGCGTCGAGCACGAGCAGCAGCGTCACCACCAGCGCCAGGCCGACGACTGCGGACGCGGTGCCGGTCAGGCCCGTCGGCTCGGCGCCGGGCAGTCCCACCGCGCCGACGAGGACCGTCCCCGCGACCATGAGGAGCGCCGTCGCGATCGCGAGGAGGCGTGCGGCCTGGCTGGTGCGACGGTGCAGGAGGTGGGCGGTCAGCGGGGTGATCACGCAGGCGGCCAGCACCATCACCCGCGCGTAGGTCGGGAGCTCGCCCGCCACCAGGGCGATGCGGAGGAGCAGCACCGCGAGGACGACGGCAAGGATCGCAGCGGCCCGACAGATGGCGGTGGAGGGGGTCGGGCTCGTCAAGGCGCACATCCGTGGGTCGTGGGTGCGGGGCCCTGTCGCTGGAGCCCCCACGAGGAGGACGTTACGGAGCGCTCGTCCACTCCCACGCTTCGCTGGCGCTGCGGGGTGCTACGCCCGCGTCACACTTCGCTACGGTCCTGCTACCGACGCCGCACCCACGGCCACGTCATCAGCGCCCACACGGCGGCGATGATCGCGACCTCGGCGAGGACGTACCACGGCCAGGGCCCCAGCAGGTCGAGCGCCGTCGCCGATCCGGGCTTGGCGTTGACGTAGCCGTAGTTGGAACCGATCGCGAGGTTGAGGCAGAAGACCGAGACCAGCCAGGCGGCAGTCACCACCACCGCCAGCCGGTAGCGGCGCCAGTCCGGGTGGATCCCGCGTGTCCAGGTCAGGTGCACCGCGGTCCACACCGTG
>CADCUM010000119.1 GCA_902805885.1 uncultured Nocardioides sp.
GAGCCCGACGAGCCGGCGGGCACCGCTGCGTCCCGCCGCGAGGAGCTCCTCGGCGCGGGCGCGCGAGAAGCCGGCGAGGGCGGCCTCGGCCGCGGAGAAGAGCCCGGCCAGGAGGACCAGGAGGGTGGCGAAGACGAGCAGCCACAGGTCGTTGCCCGTCATGCGTCGGCGTCGACCACCGAACGCCAGCGCGCGAGCAGCTCGCCCTGGAGGCCGAACATCTCGGCGTGCTCCTCGGGCTCGGCGTGGTCGTAGCCGAGGAGGTGGAGGATGCCGTGCACCGTGAGGAGGTCGATCTCGGCCTCCCGCCCGTGGCCCGCCTCCTCGCCCTGCCGCTCGGCGACGGACGGCGCCAGGACCAGGTCGCCGAGGACGCCCTCCTCGGGCTCCTCGTTGACCTTGCCGGGACGCAGCTCGTCCATCGGGAAGGCCAGCACGTCGGTGGGGCCCTCCTTCTCCATCCACTGCAGGTTGAGCCCGGCGATGGTGTCCTCGTCCACGGCCTTGATGCACAGCTCGGCCTGCGGGTGGACCCGCAGCTCGTCCAGCACGAAGCGCGCCAGCCGTGAGAGACGGCGTACGTCGACGCCGCTCCCGGACTCGTCGAGGACCTCGATGCTCACGGGCGGCTCACCGGGCGTCACGGGGGCCCGTCTGGGCGGTCGCCTGGGCGTCGAAGGTGTCGTAGGCCTCGACGATGCGGCCGACCAGGCGGTGGCGCACCACGTCGGTGCCGGTGAGCCGGCAGAACGCGATGTCCTCGACGCCGTCGAGGATGCCCTCCACCACGCGCAGGCCCGACTTGGTGCCGCTGGGCAGGTCGACCTGGCTCGTGTCACCGGTCACCACGATGCGCGAGCCGAACCCGAGCCGGGTGAGGAACATCTTCATCTGCTCCGGCGTGGTGTTCTGCGCCTCGTCGAGGATGATGAAGGAGTCGTTGAGCGACCGGCCGCGCAGGAACGCCAGGGGCGCGACCTCGATCGTGCCGGCGGCGAGGAGCTTGGGGATCGTCTCCGGGTCGACCATGTCGTGCAGCGCGTCGTAGAGGGGTCGCAGGTAGGGGTCGATCTTCTCGCTGAGCGTGCCGGGCAGGAAGCCCAGCCGCTCGCCCGCCTCGACCGCGGGACGGCTGAGGATGATCCGGTTGACGTCCTTGGCCTGCAGGGCCTGGACCGCCTTGGCCATGGCGAGGTAGGTCTTGCCGGTGCCTGCCGGTCCGATGCCGAACGTGATCGTGTGCTTGTCGATGGACTCGACGTAGCGCTTCTGGTTCAGCGTCTTGGGCCGGATGGTGCGTCCCCGGTTGGACAGGATGTTGAGGCTCAGGACGTCGGCCGGTCGCTCCTGGGTCTCGGTCCGCAGCATCTGGATGATCCGCTCGACGGTCTCCCCCGTCACGCCCTGGCCCGTGCGGACGATCGTGACGACCTCGTCGAGCAGACGCTCGGCCAGCGCGACCTCGGCCGACTCCCCGGTCAGGGAGATCCGGTTGCCGCGGACGTGGACGTCGGCCTTGAACGCGCGCTCGATGATCCGGAGGTGCTCGTCACCCGGCCCGAGGACCGACACCATGTCGATGCTGTTGGGGACGACGACGGTGTGGGTCGGGGTGGGGTTCGTGTCAGTCATGGATGCCCTGGTGCACGGGCGGCCTTCCGGGTCGGCGATCGGTTCCACCCATGCTACCGACGGGGTCGGGGCGTCTCCACCGGGTCGGGGTGAGACCGCCGCGCGTCAGTCGCGGGTGACCTGCAGGAGCCCCAGGCACATCTCGTCGGTGGTGCCCTCGCCCCACACGACGTAGCGGTCGGGCTGGCCCTCGAACGCCGGCAGCTTGTCGCGCAGCCACTGCACGTGCCGGCAGGTCACCTTGACCTGCTCGAACGCCTCGAGCCGCACCGGCTCGATCGACCGGCCACCTTGGTCGTCGAAGTCCCAGACGTCGATGTCGAGGATCGTCCGGGCCTGCGGCGTCCCGGGGTTGACCTCGATGCTGATCTCCCGTCCGAGCAGGTGCATGTGGGCGGCCACGCCGTGGATGGTCAGCGCCTCGGGCAGGGTGCGGGTGCAGGACTGGACCTCGCCGGCCTCGGGCTTGCCCCCGCAGAGGAAGTAGAGGAGGTCGGCGGTGTTGCCCTCGACCCCGAAGCGCTCCTTGACGTCGGCGAGGGCGCTCGCGCGGTCGCAGAGCGGGCCGTCGGCGTGCTGGGGGCGGCACGGCAGCTCCACCGGCGCCGGCAGCAGCATCGTGCTGAGCGCCTGGTAGTCGCGCTTGCCCGGCGCGAAGCGCAGCTGGGCGGCGGAGGTGTCCGGCTCCTGGCCGGCGAGCAGGTTGTAGTGCACCTGCATCACGACCCGGCTCCCCTTCGCCAGGCGGGTGCCGAACCCCGGCTTGGTCACGGACTCCTGGCCGCCGGGGGCCCAGGCGCCGATCCAGGCGGCGTTGTCGACGTCCTGGAACTGGTCGAGCCCGGTCCCGCCGAAGCAGGTCCAGCCCTCGCCGTCCTCCGACGCGTCCTTCGCCTCGGCTGCGGCGACCTGCTCGGGCGGCACCTTGAAGAGGATGACGTGGTGGACGACCTCCGGGTTGCCCGGCTGGACGTGGGTGCCGGTCAGCCACGCGTCCCGGTCGAGCTCGGGGTCCAGCAGGAAGCACCGGTAGTCGTCGGTGCCCTTGCCGTACGGCGCGGACGGCGTGTAGCTGGCCGGCATCTCGATCGTCGTCCGGGTCTCGCCGGCGCGCAGCGGCTTGGCCTTGACGGGCTTCGCGCTGTGACCGTGACCGTCGGAGCCGTGGCCCGGGTCGCCCTCCTTGGTGTCGCCGTCGCCCGTGTCGCTGGCGGGCGCGGCGCCCTCGGCCTCGGCACCCGTCTCGCTCGAGGCGGTGTCCGCGCCGGCTGCGGCGTCGTCCCCGGACCCCGCGGAGCACGCACTGAGCGTGAGCATCGCGCTCGCCACCAGGGCGGCGCAGCAGGTGGCCAGGCGACCGCGGCGGGTCGTCGTACGGAGGGACACGGAGGACCTCTCGGGCTCAGCCCGGCGGCCAGGTCAGGGACCGGCCGCCCAGGACGTGGAGATGGGTGTGGAAGACGGTCTGCCCGGCCTCGCGGCCGGTGTTGAGGACGAGGCGGTAGCCCGTCAGGCCCTCGGCCTCGGCGACGGCAGCGGCGGTGGTGATCAGGTCGGCCGTGCCCTGCGGGTCAGCAGCCGCCAGCGCGGCCGCGTTCTCGTGGTGGTCCACCGGGACGACGAGGACGTGGGTCGGCGCCTGCGGCGAGACGTCCCGGAACGCCACGGAGCGCTCGGTGCGGTGCACGACGTCCGCAGGAACGGACCCCGCCACGATGCCGCAGAAGACGCAGCCCTCCACACCCCCGGTCATGGCGCCAGCCTAGAGCGTCGCGCCTCGGCGTGGGACGGATCGGTGCGGTCGACCGCTCCCCTAGCGTGGAACGCATGACCCCGCTCCGACGACGCCTCACCGCCACCGCGGTCCTGCCCCTCCTCGTCCTGGGGGCGTGCACCGACGCGACCGAGCCGACGAGCAGCGAGACGCGTCCGCCGGCCACCTCTCCCGAGCCGTCCGGGTCGGAGCCGGCGGAGCCGTCCCCGTCGGCCGGCAGCAGCGAGCCGTCGCCCACCGAGACCACCGAGCCGTCGCCCACGGGGACCGCCGTGCCGCTCTACTGGGCGACCGACTCCGGCGCCGGCCCCCGGCTCGTGCGCGAGTTCCGCCGGGTCCAGGGCGACCCGCTGACCGAGACGGCGCGGCTCGTGATGGGCGGAGGCCAGCCGGACGACCCCGACTACCGCACGCTGTGGCCGCCGGTCGAGGTCGAGTCGGTCGAGGCCACCGACGGCCTGCTGCTCGTGCGCGTCGCGGGCGACGGGTTCACCGACCGCCCGGACGGGATGAAGCGTCGGGAGGCGCGGCTCGCCCTCCAGCAGCTGGTGCTCTCGCTGCAGGGCGTGCAGCAGGCGCGGGTCCCGGTGCAGATCGAGCGGGCCGCGCCGCCGTACACGCTCCTCGGGCTGCCCACCGACGCCCCCTTCCGCAACGCGAGCGCGCTCGAGACCCTCAACCTCGTCAACATCACCTCTCCCGAGGAGGGCGCCACGGTCACCGGCGACACGCTCACGGTGACGGGCGTGGCGAACTCGTTCGAGGCCAGCGGGCCCTGCCGGCTGCTCGTCGGCGACCAGGAGGTGGCACTGGAGGGGTACCAGGCCGAGGGGTGGATGGAGGACAGGCTCTTCGCGTTCGAGGTGGAGCTGCCGCTGACGGACGTCTCCGGCGAGGCCGTCGTGCGGTGCGAGACCGACGACGCCAGCGGTGGGACCGAGGGCCCGGGCGCGTTCGTCGACACGAAGACCATCAGGGTCTCGCCGTAAACCGGCGGGCCGTCCCGCGCGTCGAACCCGTGTGAGCAACCATGGGACAGCCCTCCACCCGGAGCCCCCGGTGACGGAGCCGGAACGCTGGGACGCGGACGACGCCCTGGAGCACCTCTATGCCGCGCACTGGCGCTCGCTCGTGCGGCTGGCCGCCCTCCTCGTGCGCGACACCGGCACGGCCGAGGAGGTCGTCCAGGACGCGTTCGTCGCGATGCACCGACGGTGGCGGAGGCTGCGGGACCCCGAGCGAGCCCTCGCCTACCTCCGCCAGGCCGTCGTCAACGGCGCCCGGTCGACGCTGCGGCACCGCGTCGTGGTGGACCGCCACACCCGCGCCGAGGGCGCCCGGCTGAGCGTCGTCGAGGGTCCGGGAGCCGGCGTCACGCGGCGCGACGTCGTACGGCGGGGGCTGGCGGGGCTCACCGACCGACAGCGCGAGGTGCTGGTCCTGCGGTACTACCTCGACCTCTCGGAGGCCGAGATCGCCGACACCCTGGGCATCTCCCGGGGCGCGGTCAAGAGCCACGCGTCCCGGGGTGCCGCCGGGCTGCGCGAGGCCATCGGAGACTGGTGGGAGGACGGATCATGAACGAGCCGACGCTGCGCGAGCTGCTGACCGAGGTGGCCGACGCCGTGGAGCCGGGCGACCGCCTCGCCGACATCCGGGCGCGGACCCGCCCGTCCCGCTCCCGTCTCTGGGTCGTGCCGGCAGGTGCCGGGCTGGTGGCCGCCTCCGTCGTGGGTGCGGTCGCACTGTCGGGCGGGCCGGCGGACCGGGTCGCCGAGCCGGGGCCGGGCTCGGGCACGTCGTCGACGTCGCCGTCCCCCACCGACCCTGCCACCACCAACCCCACCCCGGACGAGCCGAGCGCGACCGAGACGGCGACACCGGCGCTGCCCCTGCGAGCCACCGCCGTCTACTACGTGGGCGACACGCCCGACGGCTTGCGCCTCTACCGCGAGTTCCGCCGCGTCCCCGCCAGCGACCCGCTGACCGCTGCGGTGGTCGGCCTCGCGCAGGCGCCGCAGGACCCCGACTACTCCAGCCCGTGGCCCTCCGACGCCATCGCGCAGGTCTCCTTCGACGGCGTCGGGGCGGACGGCGTCCTGCAGGTCAGCCTGCGGGACGCGTCGCTCCGGGGCCGTCCGGCCGGGATGACCGAGACCGAGGCCGGCCTCGCGGTGGAGCAGGTGGTCCGCACGCTCCAGGCCGCCGTGCAAGCACGAGCCGCTGTGCAGTTCCGTCTCGACGGCAACCCCGTCGACCAGGTGCTCGGCGTCCCGGCCTCGGAGCCCCTGGCGCAGGGTCGCGACCTCGACGTGCTGGCCCGCGTCTCCATCTCGACCCCGTCAGAGGGGCAGGTCGTCGACAACGACGGGCCTCTGGTCGTCTCCGGTGCGGGCAACTCCTACGAGGGCAACATCGTCACCGAGCTGCAGGCGCTGGACGGCACCGTGGTCGTCGTGCCGACCCCGACGATCGCGGGCTGGCAGGAGGACCGGTTGTTCCCGTTCGAGGTCACCCTCGACCTGTCGGACGTGCCGCCGGGCGAGTACGTCGTCCGCTCCCAGACCGACGACCCCTCCGGCGAGCAGCGCTTCCACGTCGACAACCGGCGCATCACGGTCGTCGACTAGCCCGCCGAGCGGGCGGTTCGTCCCCTCTCAGACGGCCGAGCGGGCGGTTCGTTCCCAATGCTGCGAACGAAGTGCCCACTCGACCCGATCTATGGGAACGACGTGCCCGCTCAGCGCCGTACGGCGGACTCCCGCGCCTCCCACTCGCGCTCGATGCGGCGCATCAGGGCGGGGTAGACGAGCAGGTGCCGGAACGGCCGGATCGCGGCCATGTAGATCCTCCCGGAGAGCCCGTTGGGCTTCACCAGGACGGCCATCTGGCCGCGGTAGCCGCCGACGCCGTCGGGCACCCAGCCGAGGTGCAGCACACCGTGCATCGTCTGGTTGGCGATCTCGGCGGCGTACTCGTCGTCGAGGAGGTAGAGCGGCTCGAACGGCGACGCGTCGGACGTCGGACCCGCGGGCGCGGCGAGCAGGTCGTCGGGCAGCCGGTCGCGCAACGAGGGGACGCGCGACCCGAGACCGGTCTCCGGGTCGTCCCACCCGCACCACTCCCCGAGCCTCCAGCGCACGGCCCACACGAGCCGGACGAGCGGGTTGGCGGTCTCCGCCGGGTCGCCGCCGGCCATCGAGGCGACGAGGTCGCGGAACTCACCCGCGCGCCCGCCGGGCGTCGGCAGGGCCCAGACGTCCTCGAGCTCGAAGTCGGGGGCGATCTCGTGGATCCGCCAGGGGCGGTCGGTGTGCTCGCGGGAGGCGATCCTCATGCTGCAGCCCCCTCGCGGTCCGTACGGCGCGCCGCCACCAGCAGCAGTCCCGCCGACACCAGGTCGACCGGCCAGGGGGACGGGCCGAAGATCACGCCGCACAGGACACCGTTGGCCGCGAGGGTCCAGGCGATGAACGTCGGCGGCACGAGGCCGCGGCGGTCCAGCCACAGCACCAGGAAGCCGAGCACGACCTGGAGGGGACCGAAGCTGCCGAACGTCAGCCAGTAGGCGCCGTTCGCCGAGCTCATCGCGGCGAGGTCCTCGCCCCAGATCCCGCGGGTGAACCAGGCAGCGGCGTGCTCGGGTGCCGTGAGCGCCAGCGCCGTGGCCAGGTGTCCGACGCCGATGAGGATGATCAGGTAGCCGGCCCACCTGACGGTGCGTCGGCCGCCGCGGGGCGGGGCGAGGGCGAGGGGTGTCACGGTCGTCGTCATGGGTCCACGATCACCGCCCGACGGGGGGAAGCGCCTCGACCTGCGGTCGCGACGTCCTCATCCTCCAGGTGGAGGCCGGGTCACCCCCGACGCGACGGTCTGACCAGCCCCGACTCGTAGGCCAGGACGACGGCCTGCACGCGGTCGCGCAGTCCGAGCTTCGCCAGCACGTGGCCCACGTGCGTCTTGACCGTGGCCTCGGAGAGGTGGAGCCGCTGGGCGATCTCACGGTTGGTGTCGCCCGAGGCCATCTCGAGCAGCATGTCCAGCTCACGAGGGGTGAGGACCGCACGGATCCTCGCGATCGCCGCGCCGTCCTCCACCGGTGCAGCGGCGAGGTGCTCGATGAGCCGACGCGTGGTCGAGGGCGCGACGACGCCGTGACCGGCGTGGACCGTCCGGATGGCCTCGACGATCTCCTCGCCCCGCGCGTCCTTGAGCAGGAACGCGCTCGCCCCGGCCCGGAGGGCCGGGAACGCGTGGTCGTCGAGGTCGAAGGTCGTCAGCGCGATCACCCGGCAGCCCGGCTGCTCGGCGGTGATCGCCGCCGTCGCCTGGATGCCGTCGAGGCGCGGCATGCGCAGGTCCATGAGGACGACGTCCACACGACGTGAGCGCACCAGCGCGACGGCCTCGTGACCGTCGCCCGCCTCGCCGGCGAGGGCGAGGTCGGGCTGGCTCTCCACCATCATCCGCAGCGCGGACCGCATCAGCTCCTGGTCGTCGACCACCGCGACCCGGATCACGTCGGCCGGGGTCATCGTGGCACCACGGCGCGGACCCGCCAGCCGCCGCCGGCGGGACCGGCCTCGATCGACCCGCCCACCGTCTCGACGCGTTCGCGCATGCCGGTCAGGCCGCGGCCGGGCGACGAGGCGGCCCGGGGCGGGCCGGTGCTGGTCACGTGCACCGCGAGCCCGTCCCCGGTCGCCTCGATGCTCACCCGAGCCGTCGGTCGTTCGCCCCCGTGCCGGGTCACGTTCGTCAGCGCCTCCTGCACGATGCGGTAGACGGTGAGGCCGACGGCGGGCGCGACGTCGACCTCCGGCGCCATCGTGAGCTCGACGTCCAGACCCGCCGATCGCACCCGGTCGACGAGCGCGGGGATGTCGGCCAGCCCCGGCTGCGGCTCCGTCGGGGCGTCGTCGTCGCGGAGCACGCCCAGCAGCCCCCGCATCTCCTCCAGCGCCTCGCGACCGGTCGTGGCGATGGTGTCGAGGATCTCGGCGGCCCGCTCCGGCGACCGGGGCACCACCATCCGGCCTGCCTCCGCGTGGCTGACCACCACCGCGAGGGAGTGCGCCACCACGTCGTGCATCTCGCGCGCGATGCGCCGGCGCTCGTCGGCCGCGGCCCGCTCGGCGAGCTGGGCGGTCCACGCCGTGCGCGTCGCGTGGTAGCGGCCGAGCGCCCACGCGGCGAGGGTGCCCCCGATGACCGTCGTGCCCAGCATCAGCCACCAGGCCCAGGCCTCGATGGGCGTGCCGGTGAAGCCCCACAGCCGCGCCAGCGTGAGGCCGGACCCGGCCAGCGCGAGGCCCAGCGCCGCGTTGGGCCACGGGGCCCTCGTGCGGGCGCTGACGCTGTAGAGCAGCGGGTAGAAGCACAGCGTGCTCGGCAGCAGGATCGGCCCGTAGTCGGTCGCGTCCACCGGCGCCGTGCTGCCGTCGAGGTCGGGAGCGACCAGCAGCACCAGGCAGGCGAGCGCTCCGACGACGTACGTCGCCCGCGGCCAGCGGTGCGCCGCGGCCACGGCGAGGTGCAGACCGAGCAGGGCGACGACCAGCGCGCCGACCCAGACGGGCGCGAGTCCCCCGCCGCGAGCGGCGTGGAGGCTCTGCGGGAGCAGGACCAGCGCCAGGGAGCCCGCGAGCAGCAGCTGCATCGCGTCGGCGACCCCGCGCGACCGCGGCGCGGCGGCGGGCGTGGTCACCCGTGCACGATAGCCGCTGCTCAGCTCCAGCGGTCCGTCCGCGACAGCAGGGCCGCGACGGCGGCGACGCCCGCGGTGGAGGTCCGCAGCACCTCCGCACCGAGCCGTACGACGCGGGCACCCGCCGCCTCGAACATCGCCAGCTCCTCCTCGGCCAGGCCGCCCTCGGGTCCCACGACGAGCAGGAGCGAGCCGGCCGGCACGTCCAGCGACGCGAGACCCGTCGTCGCTCCCTCGTGGAGGACGAGCGCGAGGTCGGCCGCGCCGACCAGCGCCGCCACCTCGTCGGTGGATGCGAGCGGGGACACCTCGGGGTGCCAGGCACGGCGGGACTGCTTCGCGGCCTCCCGCGCGGTGGCGGCCCACTTGGCGTGCGACTTCAGCGCCCGGTCGCCGCGCCACACGGCGACGCTCCGCGAGGCCGCCCACGGCACGACGCGGTCCACGCCCACCTCGGTCAGCACCTCGACGGCCAGCTCGCCCCGATCGCCCTTGGGCAGCGCCTGGACGACGGTCACGAGCGGTCCCGGCCGGTCCACGCGCTCGACCGACTCGACCGTCACGGCGAACACCCGCTTGCCGGTCGAGGAGACGGGCCCGGTGGCGCGGGTGCCGGCCCCGTCGGTGAGCACGACCGCCTCGCCCTCGCGGAGGCGTCGTACGGCGACCGCGTGGTGGGCCTCGTCACCGGTGACCTCGACGACCGCACCCGGACCGACCCCGACGAGGGTCGGCACCAGGTGCACCGGGAGCGACACCGGCTCAGCCGTTGAAGGCGTCGCGCAGCCGGCCGAAGACCGACTTGTGCTGGGGCCCCGACTGCTGTCCGAACGCCTCCTCGCCCCGCAGCCCGGCGAGCTCGCGCACCAGCTCCTCCTGCCGCCCGTCGAGCCGGGTCGGGGTCTCCACCACGACCGTGACGACGAGGTCGCCCCGGCCGCCACGCAGGCCCGGGACTCCGAACCCGCGGATGACCTGCTCGCTGCCCGACTGCGTGCCGGGGCGCACCTCGAGCTCGTAGGTCGTCCGGGTCTCCGACTCCTCCGCCTCGGCCGTCCTGGGCAGGTCGGCCTCGAGGAGCGGCATCGTCAGGGTCGTGCCCAGGGCGGCCACCGTCATGGGGAGCGAGACGCTGGTGTGCAGGTCGTTGCCGTGGCGGGTGAACGTGGGGTGCGGCTCGACGTGGATCTCGACGTAGAGGTCACCGGCCGGACCGCCTCCGGGGCCGACCTCGCCCTCGCCGACGAGCTGGACCCGCGTGCCGTTGTCGACGCCGGCGGGGATCTTGACGGTGATGGTGCGGCGCGAGCGGACCCGGCCGTCGCCGCTGCACTCGCGGCACGGGTCGGGGATGATCGAGCCGTGGCCGCGGCAGGCGGCGCAGGGGCGGAGGGTGCGGATCTCGCCCAGGAACGAGCGCTGGACCTGGGCCACCTCGCCGGCACCCCGACACGTCTCGCAGGTGATCGGCGACGTGCCGGGCGCGGTCCCGTCACCCTGGCAGGCCTCGCAGCGCACCGCCGTGTCGACCTTGAGGTCGCGGGTGACGCCGAAGGCGGCCTCGGCGAGGGTCGCGTCGAGCCGGATCAGCGCGTCCTGGCCGCGCCGGTGGCGCGGGCGCGGGCCCCGGCCGGCGGTGGCACCGGGGGCCCCGCCGCCGAAGAACGCGTCCATGATGTCGGTGAAGGAGAAGCCCGCTCCCGCACCGCCGAAGCCCGCACCGAAGGCGTCGCCGCCCCGGTCGTACGCCGCCCGCTTCTGCGGGTCGCTCAGCACCTCGTAGGCGCGCGAGACGTCCTTGAACCGCTCCTGGGTGGCGGGGTCCGGGTTGACGTCGGGGTGCAGCTGGCGCGCCAGCCGGCGGTAGGCCTTCTTGATGGCGTCGGCGTCGGCGTCACGGGAGACGCCGAGGATCTCGTAGGGGTCCTGGGTCACTGCTGTCCTTCATCGAGGATCCGGGAGACGTAGCGCGCGACCGCACGCACCGCCACCATGGATCCGGGGTAGTCCATCCGGGTCGGGCCGACCACGCCCAGGGAGCCGAGGTGCTGGTCGGTGGGTCCGTAGCCGGTCGCGACGACGCTCGTCGCGGCCAGCTGGGTGTAGGGGCCCTCGGCGCCGATGCGCACGGTCACCGAGTCGCCGGCACCCGCCTCGCCGAGCAGCCTGAGCAGCACCACGTGCTCCTCCAGCGCCTCGAGCAGGGGGCGTACGGCGGTGTCGAAGCTGTCGCCGAAGCGCGCCAGGTTGGCGGCGCCGCCCACGGCGATGCGCTCGTCGCTGCGGTGGTCGGACATCGCCTCGGCCAGCACGGCCACGACCTCCGCCGTCGTCGCCGACGAGCCGGGCGCCACCTGCTCCGGCAGCTCGGCCAGCGCGCTCGCCGCGTCGGCGATCCGCTCGCCGGCGGTCGCCTGGTTGATCCGCGTGCGCAGCTCCGCCAGGTCCGCGTCGGAGACCTCCCGCCCGAGCTCGACCAGCCGCTGCTCGACGCGTCCGGTGCTGAGGATGAGGATCAGCATGAGCCGGGTCGGCGTGAGCGAGACGAGCTCGACGTGGCGCACGGTCGAGCGGGAGAGCGTGGGGTACTGCACGATCGCGACCTGCCGCGTCAGCTGGCTCAGCAGGCGCACCGAGCGCTGGACCACGTCGTCGAGGTCCACCGCGCCGTCGAGGAGCGTGGCGATCGCGCGCCGCTCGGCCGCGCTCATCGGCTTCAGCGTCGCCAGGCGGTCGACGAAGAGGCGGTAGCCCTTGTCGGTCGGCACCCGGCC
The DNA here is from genome assembly GCA_902805885.1 of uncultured Nocardioides sp. Taxonomy (GTDB): domain Bacteria; phylum Actinomycetota; class Actinomycetes; order Propionibacteriales; family Nocardioidaceae; genus Nocardioides. The sequence goes on from CADCUM010000119.1 coordinate 11,888, forward strand.
GGCGCTGGTGTGGGGCTGGTGGATGTAGCCCTCGTCCTCGAGCGCCGCCATGTCGTTGCGGACCGTCGCCGGGGAGACGCCCAGGCTGTGGCGCTCGACCAGGGCCTTCGAGCCGACCGGCTCCTCGGTGGCGACGTAGTCCTCGACGATCGCCCGGAGGACGGCGAGCTTGCGGTCCTCGACCATCACGGTCCTCCTCTCGCGATCGGCGGGGCGGCTGGCACTCCCCGTGGGTGAGTGCCAAGCGTACTAGGCTCCTGCCGCATGGCTGAGTTCGCTGCGGGTTCCACCACCGGGTTCACCGAGGTCGCCGACCGTGTCTGGGTCGCCCGCTACGCCTGGTTCGACGTCAACGTGACCGCCATCGGCTCCGACAGGGGGCTCCTCGTCGTGGACACCCACGGATCGGCGGCGGCGGCCCGCGAGGTGATCGACGACCTCCGCCGCCTCGACCGTGGCGGCGTGCACGCGGTCGTCAACACGCACGCCCACTTCGACCACTGCTTCGGCAACGGCGCGTTCCGCGAGGCGTACGGCGACCTCCCCATCCATGCCCACGAGACCGTCCCGGCCGACACGCTGGCGTCGGCGGCACGCATCCGGACGGCGTACGAGCAGGGGCTGGACGACCCGAGGCGCGAGGACCTGCTGGCGACCGAGGTCGTGCCGGCCGACCGCACGTTCTCCTCCGCGGTGGCGCTCGACCTCGGCGACCGCATGGTCGAGCTCGTCCACCCCGGCCGCGGCCACACCGCCGGCGACCTCGTGGTCCGCGTCCCCGACGTCGACGTGGTGCTCGCCGGCGACCTGGTCGAGGAGTCGGGCCCCCCGGTGTACGGCGAGGACTGCTGGCCGATGGACTGGCCGATGACCCTGGACCTGGTGGTCGGCCTCACGACGACGCGCTCCGTCGTCGTGCCCGGCCACGGCGCCCCGGTCGGCCGCGAGTTCCTCGAGGACCAGCGCGGCGACGTCGGGGTGGTCGCGGAGACGGTCCGCGACCTCGCCTCCCGGGGCGTGCCGCTGGACCAGGCCGTCGAGGTGGGCGACTGGCCGTGGGAGGCGGACCGCCTCGAGCACGCCGTACGGCGGGGCTACGAGCAGCTCCCGCGCAGCCAGCGTCGCCTGCCGCTGGTCTGAGCCCTGCTCCTTCTGAGCCCTGCGGGGGTGGACGCCCCGGCCCCGATGGCCTAGGACTGGGACATGACCGAGACGCCCGACGCCCAGTCCGACTCCCCGACCCAGGCAGCGCCTGCGACCTCCGGGACCAGCCCCGCCGACGCCGACCACGAGGGCGGCACCACCGCCCCCGAGGGCCAGAGCATCGCGGGGATCAGCGACGACCAGCTCCCCGAGGACCTCCAGCCCACCGACGACAACCCGCTCGCGAAGCCCCTCGACCCGGACGACGAGAAGACCAAGAGCCACGAGGAGCTCGAGATGGACGCCACGCAGGAGGACGACGACGCCGAGACCGGCGGCGGCGCCAACAGCGGCGAGGGCGCCCAGGGCGCGGGTCTCGCGGAGGGCTGAGGCCGTCCCGGCGGCGGCGTGGCACCACAGCGCCGCCGCCGCACGCACCTAGCGTGGGACGGTGCCTTCCCCCACCGACCGCTACGGCTCCGACGTCCTGGCCTCCGACTGGCGTGTCCCGAAGCGCGGGCGCGCCGAGGAGACCCCGGCGGCCGTCGGGCTGGTGGTCGAGGAGGTCACCACCGACTGGTGCGGCGAGGTCGTGGCGATCGACCGTGACCTCGACACGCTGACCCTGGAGGACCGCCGGGGCAAGCGCCGCACGTTCCCGCTGGGCCCCGGCTTCCTCCTCGAGGGACGGCCGGTGGTGCTCACCCGGCCGGTCACCGCCAGGCTCCCGCCCCAGCCCACGCGTACGGCGTCGGGCTCGGTCGCCGTGGCAGGCGCCGGCGCCCGGGTGGCGCGGGCCAGCCGGATCTTCGTCGAGGGCCGGCACGACGCCGAGCTCGTCGAGAAGGTCTGGGGCGACGACCTGCGCATCGAGGGCGTGGTGGTGGAGTACCTCGGCGGCGTCGACGACCTCGCCGACCACCTCCGTGACTTCCGGCCCGGACCGGAGAGACGCGTCGGCGTGCTCGTCGACCACCTCGTGCCCGGCTCCAAGGAGTCGCGCATCGCGCAGGGCATCGCCCGCTCCCCCGTCGGCAAGCACGTCCTGGTCGTCGGCCACCCGTTCATCGACATCTGGCAGGCGGTCAAGCCCGAGCGCCTCGGCATCGAGCGCTGGCCCGACGTCCCGCGGGGCATCGACTGGAAGACGGGCACGTGCCAGCAGCTCGGCTGGCCCCACCGCGACCAGGCCGACATCGCACGGGCGTGGAAGCACGTCCTGGGACGCGTCCACTCCTTCGCCGACCTCGACCCCGCCCTGCTGGGGCGGGTCGAGGAGCTCATCGACTTCGTGAGTGGGTAGTGGTCTCCGCGCCCGTCACGTCCGCTTCCTGCGTAGGCCTCCAGTCGGATGGGCGTCCGCGGCGCGCCCGGGAGTGCAGGAGGAGCGGCGAGGCCGGAGGAGCGGAGCGGGGGAGGCCGCGGGCGCGACGACGAACGAGCGGGCTTCCAGCGCCGCGGACATGCGCCGAAGGCGCCAGACGACTCAGCCCACCAGGTCGCGGACGATCCCGTCCGCGAGGAGCCGCCCCCGTCGGGTGAGCACCAGGCGCTCGACGCTGATCTCGACGAGCCCCTCGTGGACGAGCCGCGCCACGTGCGCGCGGCCGGGGGCGTCCAGCACCGAGACCGGCAGCCCGTCGACCAGGCGCAGCTCGAGCAGGATGCGCTCGGTCCGCTGGTCACGCCAGGACAGCTGCTCGCGCCCGAGCGCAGGAGACACCCCGCGCGCCAGCCGCTCGGCGTACGCCGTGGGGTGCTTGACGTTCCACCACCGCACGCCGCCGACGTGGGAGTGGGCGCCCGGCCCGACGCCCCACCAGTGGCCCCCGGTCCAGTAGAGGACGTTGTGGCGGCACCGGTGCTGCGGGGAGCGCGCCCAGTTGGAGACCTCGTACCACGACAGTCCCGCCGCGGCGAGCCGCTCGTCGGCGACGACGTACTTGTCGGCGAGGTCGTCCTCGTCGGGCATCGGCAGCTCGCCGCGCCGGACCCGCCGGGCCAGGGCGGTGCCCTCCTCGACGATCAGGCTGTAGGCCGAGACGTGATCGGGCTCGCACGCGAGCGCAGCACCGAGCGTCTCCTCCCAGTCGGCCATCGACTCCCCGGGCGTGCCGTAGATGAGGTCGAGGCTCACCTGGTCGAAGCCCGCCTGCCTGGCCCAGTCCACGACCGCCGGGACCCGCAGCGGGTCATGGGTGCGGTCCAGCGTCCGCAGGACCCGGTCGACCGCCGACTGCATGCCGAAGCTGACCCGGTTGAACCCGGCCGTGCGCAGCTCCGCGAGGTCCCAGGCGGCCACGCTGTCGGGGTTGGCCTCGGTGGTGATCTCCACGCCGTCGGCCAGCCCGAACTCCGCGGCGGCGCTGGCCACGATCGCGCCGAGGTCACCGGGGCTGAGGAGGGTGGGCGTGCCGCCGCCGAAGAAGATGGTGTCGATCTTCACGTCGCGGTGGCCCAGCACGTGGCGGGCGAAGCGGATCTCGCGGATCGCGGCCTCGGCGTACGTCGACCGCCCGGCGCCGACCTCGTCCCCGAGCTCCTCGGCGGTGTAGGTGTTGAAGTCGCAGTAGCCGCAGCGCACCCGGCAGAAGGGGACGTGCACGTAGAGGCCGAAGGGTCGTGAGCCGAACTCGGCCCACGCCTCGTCTGGCAGCAGGCCGTCCTCGGGAGCGGGCTCGCCGTCGGGGAGGGCGGGTGGCACGCGTGCATCCAACCACGCGGACGCCCTCGGGACGCAGAACGGGTGCCGGTGGACAGCCACCGGCACCCGTTCGACGAGACGACTCAGGAGGTCAGGCGTACATCTCCTCGATGATCGACTCGTTGTTCTGCTGGACGACGTTGCGCTTGACCTTCATCGACGGCGTCAGCTCGCCCGACTCCACGGTCAGGTCGTGGTCGAGGAGCTTCCACTTCTTGATCGTCTCCCAGCGGTTGAGGTTGGCGTTGAGCTGGTCGACGTAGCCCTCGACCATCTTCTGGACCTCGTCGGACTGGACGATCTCGGTGTAGGACCTGCCCTCCATCCCGTTCTCTGCGGCCCAGCCGGTCATCGCGTCGGGGTCGAGGGTGACGAGCGCGACGCAGTAGTTGCGCTCGTCGCCGAAGACCATGAACTGGCTGGCGTAGGGGCAGATCGCCTTGAACTTCGACTCGATCGCAGGCGGCGCGATGTACTTGCCGCCGGAGGTCTTGAAGAGCTCCTTGATGCGACCGGTGATCGTGAGGAAGCCGTCGGCGTCGAGCGAGCCCTTGTCACCGGTGTGCAGCCACCCGTCGGCGTCGAGCGCCTTGGCGGTCTCCTCCGGCAGGTTGTGGTAGCCGTCCATGACGTGGGGGCCGCGGAGCAGCACCTCGTCGCCGTCGCCGATCTTGACCTCCGCTCCGGGGAACGGCCGCCCGACCGTCCCGATGCGGTTGTCGTCGGGGTGGTTGACCGTGGCGCCCGCCGAGTTCTCGGTCATGCCGTAGCCCTCGAGGATCACGATGCCGGCGGCGTTGAACCACTCGGCGATGTCGCGGTTGAGGGCCGCGGCGCCGGAGATGAAGAAGCGCACGCGTCCACCGAAGCGGTCGCGGACCTTGGAGAAGACGAGGCGGTCGAAGAGGGCGTGCTTGACCTTGAGGCCCGCCGGCACCTTCTTGCCCTCGCGCTTGAGCCGCTCGACCTCGAGACCGACCTTGAAGGCGTTCTGGAAGATCTTCTCCTTGGCGCCACCCTCGGCCGCCGTCATGGTGACGACGCGGCCGTGGGCCTTCTCGAAGATGCGGGGCGCCGCACCCATGAAGGTCGGCTTCACGACGCCCAGGTTGTCCACGATCTTCTCGACGCGGCCGTCGATCGCGCAGGGGAAGCCGATGGCCAGCTGCACCGACATCAGCACCTTGCCGAACGAGTGGGCCAGCGGCAGCCACCGGAACTCGAGGTCGTCCTGCGAGAGGATGTTCTGCGCCTTGATGGCCTCGCCCTCGTAGACCCAGGAGGTGTGCCGCAGGCGCACGCCCTTGGGTCGCCCGGTGGTCCCGGACGTGTAGATCAGCGTGGCCAGCTGGTCGGGACGGATGGTCTTGGCCGTCTCCTTGATCAGGTCGGGCTGCTGGGCGAGCCGCTCCTTGCCGAGCGCGGCGAGGTCGTCGAGCGTGATCACCCAGTCACCGTCGCCGGCGCCCTCGAAGACGACCACCTTGACGACGTGCGGGAGCTCGGCCTTGTGGTCGGTGAGCTTCTTGAGCTGCGCGGCGTCCTCGGCGAAGACGACCCGACTCTCGGAGTCGCCCAGGATGTACGTCGTGTCCTCGGCGTTGGTGGTCGGGTAGACCGTGGTGGTCGCCGCCGCGGCGCACATGACCGCGAGGTCGGCGAGGATCCACTCGTAGCGCGTGCCGGACATGATGCCGACGCGCTCCTCGGGCTGGATGCCCAGGCTGATCAGACCGGCGGCGTAGGACTCGACGAGGTCGCCCGCCTGGCGCCACGTGACGGACTCCCACGCGTCGCCGCGGGGGAAACGGAAGGCTTCCCGGTCAGGGGATGCCTCGACGCGGTCGAGGAACTGGACCGCCACGTTGGGCGGCATCGTCTCGAGGAAGGACGTGTCGAAGTTGATCGGCATCTCATACCTACTCACGTTCGGGGGACGGCACAGCCACCGGCGGGCTACTAGGCACGTAACCTAGATCACTGCGATTACCGATGGGTAGGGACTCGAGGAATCAAACCGAACTAGTCCTGGACGGCCTTGGTGACGGCGACGCATCGGGTGATCCAGTCCCGTTCGTCACGAGTCAGGCCCCGCCCCGCGCGCCGGGCGTCGTCCACCGCCCAGCCGGCGTTCAGCACCATCCGCACGACCACCCAGTCGCGGGCCCGGTCCTCGTCGAGCCCCGCGGCGTCGACGAGGGTGAGGAAGCGTCGCCGCAGCCCGTCCCGCAGCGACCCGACCGCCGCTGGTCCGCCGAGCTCGGCCATCCGGTTCCACAGCATCGGAGCGGGCTCGTAGTGGGGGTCGCCGCTCATCGGCTTCGGGTCGATCGCGAGCCACGGCGCGCGTCCGGCGGCCATCACGTTCGCGTAGTGCAGGTCGCCGTGCACCAGGCGGACGCCGCCCCCGGTGTCCGCCACCAGGTCGCGGCCGAGCGAGAGCGCCTGGTCGACGTAGCGTCGCGGCACCGGCACGTCGCGACCGTGCCGCTCGAGGCCGTCGAGCCAGCGACCGACGTACGACGCCACGGTGCGCAGCTGCGGGGGTGCCTGGACGTGCAGGTCGGCGTAGAGGGCGCCGACCACCTCGCAGGCCTCGACGTCCCACGCGTCGAGGAGGTCGCACCCGTCCAGCCACTCCAGCAGGAGCGCCCGGCGGTGGGGGTCCGCCCGGAGCAGGCGTACGGCGCCGCGCCCGCCCCAGCGCTGGAGCGCCAGCCCCTCGTGCTCGGACTCCTCGTCCCCGTCGAAGGTGACCTTGAGCGCGGCCCGCTCGCCGTCCGCGGTCGTCACCGGGAGCACCAGCGAGGTGTAGCCGTGGAGCGGGTCGCCCACCGGGGTCAGCTCCCACTCCTCCACCAGCCCGCCTGCCCGCGCCGGGAGCCGGTCGAGCCAACGGGCCCAGTCGGGGCCGAGCCCCCGCTGCTCGTCGAGGCCGGGCGGGACCTGCACGCGCGTCGGGCTCATCACCACCATCCAAGCAGCCGTCCGAGCACGGGCGGGGGCCTCAGCCGCGGGGCTGGTCGGCGAGGAACTCCCCCGGCGTCATGCCGGTCACGGTCCGGAAGTCGTGCGTGAAGTGCGCCTGGTCGGCGTACCCGAGGTCGGCCGCCACGTCCGCCAGCGACGTGGCGCCCGCCTTGAGCGCCACCACCGCGTCGTGCAGGCGCCGTCGCTGGATCAGCCACTTGGGGCTGAGCCCGACCCGCTGCTCCACCAGCCGCTGGAGGCTCCGCTCGCCCATGCCGAACCGGTCGGCGAGCTCGGCCACCCGGGTGACCTCGGGGTGCGCGCGGAGCCAGGCGACCACGTCGTTGATCAGCAGGCCCTGCTCGTCGACCGGGAGCAGGGTCCGCAGCCGACGCTCCACGGCCGCGACGGCACGGCCGTGGCCGGCCGGGTCCCGCGGGTCGGTGAGCATCGCGTCGCGCACCTCCCGCACGAGGGCGTCGGCGTCGAGGCGCTCGACCTCGGCGAGGTCGACGTGGGTGCCGGTCACCGACGCGACGGAGCGTCCGAGCACGAGGCGGCCCGCTGCGGGGAGCAGCATCGTGCCGACCGCCCAGCCGTCCCCCTCGAGCGTGACCGACGAGCGGCCGGGGGCGACGCCGTAGAACCGGGCATAGGTGTCGCTGATGACGACCAGGCAGCACGGGTGCTGCAGCGTGGTCTGCGTGGACGGTTCCGGCAGGGACCAGACGGGGACCCAGAAGCGCTCCACGAGCTCGCGCAGGTCGTCCGAGGGCTGGTAGCGGTGGATGGGCGGCGAGGGTCGGCTCACCCCGGTGAGGTGCGCCCGGTCGACCGGGTCCACGGGACGCGCGGGGTCGGGGCTCTCCACGTGTCGGATTATCACAAGCCCGGTGTCGGTCCCTGCTGCGAGCGTGGCCCCATGACCGACACCGCACAGCACTTCAGGGAGCGCGCCGAGCGCTTCGCCGAGATCCTCGAGGCCTGCGGAGAGCACTGGGACGCACCCAGCCCGTGCGAGGGGTGGGCCGTCCGCGACGTCGTCGAGCACGTCGTCGAGACCGAGCGCGACTTCCTCGCCCGGATGGAGCTCGACCCGGGGCCGGCGCCCGACCTCTCCGACCCTGCCGCCGGCTGGCGGACCCACCTCGACGCCGTGGCCGCGGTGCTGTCCCGCGACGGCGTCGCCGGCCGGGAGTACGACGGCTGGTTCGGCCGCACCACGATCGGCGCGACGATGGCGGACTTCTACGGCTGGGACCTCGTCATCCACGGCTCCGACGTGGCCCGGGCGACGGGGCAGCCGTGGTCGATCTCCGACGAGGAGGCCGCTGCGCTGGAGGCCGCCGCCGACGGGTGGGGCGACTCCCTCTACGCCGAGGGCATCTGCGCCGCGCCCGTGCCCGTCGGCGACGACGCCCCGGCCGGCGACCGCCTGCTGGCCCGGCTCGGCCGGGACCCGGGCTGGCGGCCTCAGGCCCGCACGGCCTCGTAGCGCCGCAGGGCCTCGGCGCGCTCCTGCGCGTGGTCGACGATCCGGTCGGGATAGCCCGGCGCTCCCCCGTGCTTCCACGGCTCGTGGGCCGCCTTGCCCGGCAGGTCCGCCAGCTCGGGGACCCAGCGGCGCACGTAGTCGCCGTCCGGGTCGAACTTCAACCCCTGGGTGACCGGGTTGAAGACCCGGAAGTACGGCGACGCGTCCGTGCCGGTGCCGGCGACCCACTGCCAGCCGTGGTTGTTGGACGCGATGTCGCCGTCGCAGAGGTGCAGCATGAAGTGCCGGGCGCCGTGGCCCCACCAGACGTGCAGGTCCTTGGTGAGGAAGGACGCCGTGATCATCCGGACCCGGTTGTGCATCCAGCCCTCCGCCAGCATCTGGCGCATCCCCGCGTCGACGATCGGGAAGCCGGTCCGGCCCTCGCACCACGCAGCGAGCTCGGGGCCCGGCTCGTCGTACTCCAGCGCGGCGAGCGCCGGCTTCAGGTCGGCCCACGCGCTGTGCGGGTGGTGGTGGAGCACGTCGGCGTAGAACTCGCGCCAGCCGAGCTCGAGGCGGTAGCGCTGGACGGCCGCACCGCTGTGCCCCGCCAGGTCGGCGAGCAGCGTGCGCGGGTGCACCACGCCGAGCCGGAGGTACGGCGACATCCGGGACGTGCCGTCCACGGCGGGCACGTTCCGCGCCTCGTCGTCGGCGGCGAGCGCGCCGTCGAGGAAGGTCCGCCAGCGCTCCGTCGCCGCCTCCTCCCCCGCCGCGGCGAGGGCCGGCAGGTCGCCGGCGAGTGCCTCGTCGAGGAGCCGGCGGGCCTCGTCGTCGGAGGGGGCCTCCGCCAGCCGGAGGTCCGTCGGTACGGCCACCGGAGCCGGCCAGCCGTGCTGCTGCCAGGCGCGCGCCCACGGGCTGAAGACCTGGTACGGCGTGCCCGATCCCGTCAGGACCGTGCCGGGGTCCACGGCGTACGGCGTCCCGCTGGGCACCCCGGCGACGTCGGCCGCGCTCAGCGCCTCCGCGACGGCGGCGTCGCGCCGTACCCCCCAGGGCGCGGTCTCCCGCGTCAGGTGCACCCGCTCGGCGCCGGTCTCGCGGGCGAGCCGCGGGAGCACCTCGGCGGGATCCCCGACCCGCAGGCAGAGGCCGCCGTCGTACGCCTCGTCGAGGGAGCGGAGGTTCGCCGTGACCCACGCCCGCCGGGCGGGACCGACGGACCGCCACAGCCGCGGGTCCACGACGAAGACGGGCAGCACCGGGCCGGCGGCGGCCGCCGCGGCCAGCGCGGGGTGGTCGGCCCGGCGCAGGTCCCGGCGGAGCCACAGGATCTCGGTCATCACCTCGACCCTAGGGACCGGGGCCAACCGCCCTCAGTGCCGTTGCAGCGTGATGACGGCCAGTGTGCAGCGGCCGGTGACGACCGCGGGGCCGGCCACCAGGCTCTCGGCGGGTGCCTCGGCGTCGTCCGCCAGGGCCCGGCCCTGCAGCACCAGGGCGGCCTGGTCGGCGGCGAGCGGCAGGGCGCTTCCGCGTCCCAGCTCGAGGACGGTCACGACGGGCGACACCGCCTCCGGGTCGACGATGACGTTGAGGACGCGCACCGGCCCCTCCGGCACCCGGGCGACCACCTCGGCGTCGCCGTCGAACGCGAAGGGCCGGCGCGGCTCGACGTGGCTCTCGATCCCGTCGACGACCAGGGTCAGCACCGCCCCGGTCACGACGGTCAGCAGCCGCCGCCGGCCGGGGAAGGAGGAGAACGGGCCGTCCCGCTCGACCTCCGCCAGGCTGACCCGCCAGGCGCCGTCCTCGGCGCGCAGCAGCTCGCGCGTCGTGCCGCCGCCGTTGGCCCACGGCTGGGGGGCGACCCGGTCCGGCAGCACGACGTCGGCCACGGCTACTTCTTGCCGGACTTCTCCGACGGCTGCGTCGTCGAGAGCGCCGCGACGAACGCCTCGGGCGGGACCTCGACCGTGCCGATGTTCTTCATCCGCTTCTTGCCGGCCTTCTGCTTCTCCAGCAGCTTGCGCTTGCGGCTGATGTCACCGCCGTAGCACTTCGCCAGGACGTCCTTGCGGATGGCACGGATGTTCTCGCGGGCGATCACCCGGGCGCCGATGGCGGCCTGGATCGGCACCTCGAACTGCTGGCGCGGGATGAGCTCCTTGAGCTTGCCGGCCATCATCACGCCGTACGCGTAGGCGGCGTCCTTGTGGACGATCGCCGAGAACGCGTCGACGGGCTCGCCCTGGAGCAGGATGTCGACCTTCACGAGGTCGGCGGCCTGCTCGCCGGAGCGCTCGTAGTCGAGCGAGGCGTAGCCCTTGGTGCGCGACTTCAGCTGGTCGAAGAAGTCGAAGACGATCTCGCCCATGGGCAGCGTGTAGCGCATCTCGACGCGGTCCTCGGAGAGGTAGTCCATCCCCTCCAGGCTGCCGCGCTTGGTCTGGCAGAGCTCCATGATCGTGCCGATGAAGTCGCTCGGGCTGAGGATGGTGGCCTTGACGACCGGCTCGCGGACCTCGGCGATCTTGCCCTCGGGGTACTCGCTCGGGTTGGTGACCACGACCTCGGTGCCGTCCTCCATCCTCACCTCGTAGACCACGTTGGGAGCGGTCGAGATGAGGTCGAGGTCGAACTCGCGCTCGAGGCGGTCGCGGGTGATCTCCATGTGGAGCAGGCCGAGGAAGCCGATGCGGAAGCCGAAGCCGAGGGCGCCCGACGTCTCGGGCTCGAAGGTCAGCGCGGCGTCGTTGAGCTGGAGCCGCTCGAGCGCGTCGCGCAGCGTCGGGTAGTCGTCGCCGTCGATCGGGTAGAGGCCGGAGTAGACCATCGGGTTGGGGTGCTTGTAGCCGCCGAGCGGCTCGGTCGCGCCGTGGTGCTGGCTGGTGACCGTGTCGCCCACGCGCGACTGGCGCACGTCCTTCACGCCGGTGATGAGGTACCCCACCTCGCCGACGCCGAGGTCGGCGGCCTTGACCGGCTCGGGGCTGATCACGCCCACCTCGAGCATCTCGTGCACGGCGCCGGTCGACATCATCTTGATGCGGTCGCGGTGGGTGAGCTTGCCGTCGATGACGCGGACGTAGGTCACCACGCCGCGGTAGGTGTCGTAGACCGAGTCGAAGATCAGCGCGCGCGGCGGGGCGTCGGCGTCGCCGACGGGCGGCGGGGTCTGCAGCACGATCTCGTTGAGCAGCCCGGCGACGCCCTCGCCGGTCTTGGCGCTGACCTTGAGCACGTCCTCCGGCTCGCAGCCGACGAGGCCGGCGAGCTCCGCGGCGTACTTCTCGACCATCGCGCCGGGCAGGTCGATCTTGTTGAGCACCGGGACGATGTGGAGGTCCGCGCCCATCGCGAGGTAGAGGTTGGCCAGCGTCTGGGCCTCGATCCCCTGCGCGGCGTCGACGAGCAGCACCGCCGCCTCGCACGCCTCGAGGGAGCGCGAGACCTCGTAGGTGAAGTCGACGTGGCCGGGGGTGTCGATCATGTTGAGGACGTACGTCCCCGGCTCGGCGCCCTCGTCGTTGTCGTCCGGCACGGTCCACGGCATCCGGACGGCCTGGCTCTTGATCGTGATGCCGCGCTCGCGCTCGATGTCCATCCGGTCGAGGTACTGCGCCCGCGCGGCGCGCTCGTCCACGACCCCGGTCAGCTGCAGCATCCGGTCGGCCAGCGTGGACTTGCCGTGGTCGATGTGGGCGATGATGCAGAAGTTGCGGATGATCGAGGGATCGGTCGAGCCCGGCTTCGGCGCGTTCTTGAGGCTCACGGTCAGGCTCACGCAGTGCTTTCAGTACGACGTCGGGCGGGCCGGCTCATTCTTCCACGCGGGGGTCAGGCGACCGAACCGGCGACGTCGGGGAAGCGGCGCGAGACCGCCACGGCGATGCCGAAGACGGTCCACACCGCCACCGCGTTTCCGAGGGCGAGCACCATCAGGTACATCCCGAGCGGATGGATCAGGAACAGACCGAGCGCGAGCGGCGCGAGAATGGGGAGCAGGGTCGGCACCACAGGGACCGACCACGCGATCAGCCGCGACGGCGCTGGAGCCGCGGCGCCAGGGGACGCCATGCGTCCCGCCGCGACCATCAGCACGAACTCCCCCGTGAGGAGCGCCGTCATCGCTCCGTTCGACGAGTCCATGGGCAGGACCAGGAGTGTTCCCACCACCGTCAGCACGAATTCCCACGTGAGGACCGACGGCGTCGTTCCATCGGTCGAGACCAGGGGCCCGTCCGGGAGTCCTGCCGCGAGCAGGACGAGACCGATGACCGAGAGCCGCCGTGTCCCCCGCGGCACCCCCATGACGCGATGCTCGCACGTGGGACGGCTCAGGAGGTCGCGATCCAGTAACGACGCTTGACCCCGCGCACGTCCTCCAGCTCGCCGCCGGCAGCCTCGATCACCCGGATCGAGCCGGTGTTGTCGTCGTCGCAGGTGACCAGGACCGGGTCGATCCCCAGGTGGTGCGCCCACGGCAGGGCGGCCTGCAGCATCGCTGTCGCGTGCCCCTCGCGGCGACGGCTCGGGCGGACGTCGTACCCGATGTGCCCACCGACGTGGAGCAGAGGCTCGTTGAGCCGGTGCCGGATCGAGAGCCGGCCCAGGTATTCCTGGCCGTCGACCCACCACAGGTGGGTGCACGGGACGTGCCGAGCGGGCCGCGGGGTGTCCTCGCCGGCATCGGCGAGGACGGCGTCCACGAACGCGGCGAAGCCTGCGGGGTCACGCCAGGTCGCCCCGTGGCTCTCGATCCAGGCGGCCGTCTGCGTGTTGCCGGCGTGCTCGGCCACGAACTCCCCCATGGCCTCGAGGAACGACGCGTGCACCGACGTGGTCGGCAGGACGAGCTGGGGCATGGCAGGGATCATCCCAGTCGCGTCCACCCGACGGTGGCGTGTTGGATGAGCGTCATGCCTGTCCCGCCCGTCGCGCCGTACCCCGCCCCGCCGGCCGCCACGGCCCGCCGGCTGGAGTGGACGTTCCTCCCGCCCCACCTCCGGGCCTGGATCGAGCGCAGGTGCGGCTCTCCCGTCGTGGAGGCGGTCTCGCAGACGTCGGGGTTCACCCCGGGATTCGCGTCGGTCCTGGTGTGCGAGGACGGGTCGCGCCACTTCGTGAAGGCCGCGTCGGTGAAGGCGCAGCGGCTGTTCGCCGACTCCTACCGCGAGGAGGCCCGCAAGCTGGCCGCCCTGCCCGCGACCGTCCCCGCACCGCGGCTGAAGTGGCTGCTCGACGACGACTGGGTGGTGCTCGGGATCGAGCACGTGGACGCTCGGATGCCGCACCGGCCGTGGCAGCAGGGCGACCTCGACGCAGCCCTCGACGCCCTGGAGGTGGTCGCCGACGAGCTCACCCCGCCCCCGGCCGGGCTGGACCTCGACGACGCCCTCGGCGACCTGACCCCGCTCCTGGACGGCTGGGGCACGCTCCGCCGCGTGCATCCCGAGCTGCCGCACCTCGACGAGGCCGAGGCGCTGGCCCGTCGCATCGGCGACGTCTGCGCCGGCGACACCGTGGCACACACCGACATCCGATCGGACAACGTGCTCATCGACCGCACGAGGGGTCGCGCCCTGGTCTGCGACTGGAACTGGCCCGTGCGCGGGTGCGACTGGTTCGACTCCTTCGCCCTGCTCATCGGGCCGCGGGGCGAGGGCATCGACGTCGACGCGGTGATGGCGTCGCGCCGACTGCTGCGCGACGTGCCGGCGGAGTCGATCGACATCATGCTCGCGCTCTACGTCGGCTACTTCCTCAGCCAGTGCGAGGAGCCCGTCCCCCCGACGTCGCCCCACCTGCGCGACCACCAGCGGTGGCAGGGCGAGGTGTGCTGGCAGTGGCTCGCGGAGCGCCGGGGCTGGGTGTGAGGATCCGCTCGGCCACGGAGCGGTGGGTGAACCACGTCCTCGCCTAGGAGAATGTGACCTACGCGCCGCCGAGGGTCGATTTGGGCGCCCGCGACCGTCGCCGGTAGTGTTCACCCCTGCATGTCCGGCACCCGACCCTCTGACCGGGGTTGCCAGGCAGCCGACAGCGACAGACTTTCTCCCTTCCGGCTTCGAGCATCGAGGATCACCACGTGGCGAACATCAAGTCCCAGATCAAGCGCAACAAGCAGAACGAGGTGCGCCGTCAGCGCAACCAGGCCGTCAAGTCGAGCCTGAAGACCGCGGTCCGCAGGTTCCGCGAGCTCGCTGAGTCGGGCGACAAGGACGCCGCCCTCGCCGCGGCCCGGGACGCGTCGAAGAAGCTCGACAAGGCGGCCTCCAAGGGCGTCATCCACAAGAACCAGGCGGCCAACCGCAAGTCGTCCATCGCCAAGAAGACCGCGTCCCTCTGACGCACACCTGGCACCGGGACACCCGCCCTCGTGGCGGGTGTCTTGCATTTCGCAGCAGTCAGCGCGACTCACGCAGCGCGGCGACGGTGAGCACCAGGCGCTCCAGCGTGTACGACGCGTCGTGGGCGCGGCCCTTGATGTCGGCGTCGGCCACCGCGACCGCCTGGAGCGCGGCGGCGATGGAGTCGGGGCTCCACGACCGGGACTGGTCCCGGACCGCGCGGACCTTCCACGGCGGCACGCCGAGCTCGCGGGCCAGGTCGGCCTCGCGCATGCCACGACCGGCGCCGAGGTAGCGCGCGAGGCTGCGCGCGGAGCCCGCCATCGCCGAGGTCACCAGGACCGCGGGGGTCCCGGTGTCCATCGCCCAGCGCAGCTCCTCCAGCGCCGTCGCGCGCTTGCCGGCGAACGCGGCGTCGGCCACCGAGAACGACTTCGCCTCGGCGCGGCCACCGAAGTAGCGCTGCACCGTCTCCACCGCGAGCTGCTCGCCGGGGAAGTCGCTGGTCAGCTGGTGGGCCGCCGCGGCGAGGGAGCGCAGGTCGTGCCCGACGGCCTGCACGAGGAAGGTCGCCGCCTCGGGCGCGATGGTGGCGCCGTGCGAGGCGACCTCGGAGACGACGAACTGCGGGAGCGCGGAGGGCTTGACCTCCTCGGACTTCACCTCGGTGACCGCCGACAGCTTGCGGAGCTTGGTGAGCAGGCCGCTGCCCCGCTGCCCGCCCGAGTGGACCAGCACGAGGGCGACGTCCTCGACAGGGGCCGCGCAGTAGTCGAGCAGCCCGGCCATCGACTCGTCGGGCAGGTCCTCGAGGCGCCGCACGACCACGCACCGGGTGGCGGTGAAGAGGGAGGGCGCGGACATCTCACCCAGCGTCGCGAGGGTGAGGTCGATCGCCGGCGACTCGGCGAGCTCCGCCTCGGGATCGTGTCGCCGGACCGCCTCGCGCACCGAGACCACGGTGCGCTCGGAGAGGAACTCCTCCTTGCCGGTGACGAGGACGACGTGGCCGAGGACCTGCGCGGCGGTGGGGGTGCGTGCCATGGTGCGCTCACCCTAGTCGCGGGCGACGACACCGACCTCGCCGTCGCGGACCACCACGACCACGTCGCCGTCGAGGTCGGTGCGCCAGGTGTCCGCGCCTGCCGCCTCCAAGGCTGCGAGCAGCTCGGGCGCGGGGTGGCCGTAGTCGTTGTCCTCCCCCGTGGAGACCAGCGCGAGGCCCGCGTCGAGCGAGGTCAGCCAGTCGAGGTCCTGGTGCCGGCTGCCGTGGTGGGGCACCTTGAGCACGTCGACGCTCAGCTCCGGGAGGCTCCGCGCCAGGGCGGCCTGCCCCGGGGGCTCGACGTCGCCCGTGAGCAGGATCCGCACGCCGCGGACCTCCGCGACGAGCACCACGCTGGCGTCGTTGGCCGTGCTCCCGTCCCCCGGCCCCTCGCTCGGCGTCCCCGCCGGTGGCCACACCGGCTGGAGCAGCACCTCGCCGACCCGGCGCGGCACGCCGTACGGCGCCACCTGCGCCCCGTCCTCCCCGGCATCGCCGAGCGAGCGGCGCACGGCGTCGACGCCCTGCGGCGGGTCGGCGAGCGGGGAGGCCTCCACCCGTCCCACCTCCCGACCCTCCAGCACGCCCGGAAGGCCGTCGACGTGGTCGGCGTGGAAGTGGGTGAGGACGACGAGCGGGAGGCGGGACACCTCGAGCCGGTCCAGGCACGCGTCGACGGCGCCCGGGTCGGGCCCGGCGTCGACGACCACGGCTGCTCCACCGCCTGCGTTGAGCACGAGCGCGTCCCCCTGCCCGACGTCGCACATCGTGAGCACCCAGCCGTCCGGGGGCCACCCCGGCGTCGGTGCGGGGACGAGGACGACGACGACCAGCACGCCGCAGCACCCCAGGGTCGCCCCCGGGTGCCCGAGCAGCCGCGGGGCGACCACGACGCCGGCCAGGCAGCCGGCGGTGAGCACGAGCAGCGCCACCGGGCCGCTCCCCCAGTCCACCGCCGGCATCGGCAGGTCGGCGCCGTGCTGGGCCACCCGGACGATCCAGCCGGCGGACCACGCGCCGGGCGCCGCCACCACCTCCCCCAGCGGCGCCCACACCACGCCCACCAGTCCGCCGGCGAGGCCCAGCACCGTGGCGGGCGCGACGGCGGGGGCCGCGAGGAGGTTGGCCCCCACCGCGACCAGGCTGACCTCGCCCGAGATGGCGGCCACCAGCGGGGTGCAGGCGACCTGCGCGGCCAGCGGCACCGAGACCGCCTCCGCCGCCCAGCGCGGCAACCAGCCGGCCAGGGCGTCGCGCCAGCGCGGAGCGAGCAGCAGGATGCCCCCGGTCGCCAGCACCGAGAGCGCGAACCCCACGCTGACCGCCAGGCGCGGCTCCACCAGCAGCAGCACCAGGACCGCCACCCCGAGGCAGCGGGTGCCGCGCGCCAGCCCGTTGCCCCCCATCCCGATCAGCGCGACCGCGCCCATCGCCGCGGCCCGTACGACGCTCGGCTCGGTCCGCGCCAGCAGGACGAAGCCGACGATCCCGATCGCGCCGACCACCCATGTGCCGCGGCCCCGGACGCCCGCCCAGCGGGCGAGGACGAGGAGGAACCCGACGACGAGCGTGAGGTTGGTGCCGCTGACGGCGAGCAGGTGGGTGAGCCCGGTCGTGCGGAAGTCGTCGGCCAGCGCCGGGTCGATGCCGACGTCGTCGCCGACCACCAGCGCCGGCACCAGCTCGCGCTCGTGGACGCCCCGGTCCTCGACGGCAGCGCGCACGGAGCGTCGTACGGCGGCTGCGCCGTTCCACCAGGGCCCGGGACGGGCCAGGACCTCGGCCTCGCCGACGGGGGTCACCAGCGCAGCGGCACCGTCGTCGGCCGGACCCAGCCGCGCCTGGAGCCCGACGAGGCTCCCCAGCGGCGGGGCCGCCCAGGCGCCGTCCGCCAGGACGACGACCGGCACGTCCACCCGCCAGGCGTGGCCACGGGCCGCGACGTGCTGCAGCCGCCCTCGCAGGACCTGGACCTCGCCGAAGCGTCCGGCGACCGGCCGCGGGTCCGAGGTGACGACCAGGCGCACGTCGGCGACCGCTCGTCCGGCGGCCAGGTCGGGCACCGGCGACGATGCCACCACCTGCTCCTCGAGGAGGGCGACCCCGCCGACCGCCACGGCCGCGGCCAGCACCGAGAGCCAGGCCGCGAGCCCGTCGGACCGGCGTACGACGACCGCCACCGTCGCCAGCACCACCACCACGGCCGTGCCCGCGAGGGTCCCTCGGGGCAGCACGAGGACGAGCAGCGCCCCGGCCCAGGCGCCGGCGGCCAGCGCGGGTGCGCGCAGGTCGGGCACGGGTCAGATCGTCACGAGCGGTGCGAGGTCCTCGAGGGTGGCCTCGCCGATGCCGTCGACCTCCAGCAGCTCGTCGACCGAGGTGTAGCCACCGTGCTCGGCGCGCCAGTCGAGGATCGCGGTGGCCGTCACCGGGCCGACCCCGGGCAGGGTCTCCAGCGCTGCCTGGTCGGCGGTGTTGAGGTTGACGAGCGCACCCGTGGCAGGGGCCTCCCCCGGCGAGCCGAGGGTGCCGGCGACCCCGGCGGGAGGCTCCACGCCCACGAGGACCTGCTCCCCGTCGACGAGCGGGCGGGCGAGGTTGATCGCGGTCAGGTCGACCCCGTGCCGAGCGCCGCCGGCGGCCTCCAGGGCGTCCACCACCCGCGAGCCGGACGGCAGCACGGCGATGCCGGGCCGTCGCACCTTCCCCGCGACGTCGACGGTGACCTCCGAGCCCGCCTCCGCGCCGCCCGCGGCGTCCGGCGCGGAGGACCCGGGCGCCGAGGCCGACGGGGGGACCACCGCCAGGCTGGTGGGGTCGGCCGCGACCGCGGACACGGGAACCGGCTCGGCCCGGTCGCGCAGGGCCGACCACGCGGCGATGCCGACCGCGCCGGCCACGAGGACGGCGACGACCGCGACGAGCGCGGCGCCGAAGCCGTCGGTGACCCTCCGCGACGCGTGCCGGCCCGGCACCGGCACCGGGGTCGGCGGAGGGCCGGACGGGAGGCGGAGCGGCTCCTCGGCCGGTCCCCCGGCCCCGCGGATCCGGGTGTGGGTGTCCGGGGTGTCGCCGCGTACGGCGGCCAGCTCGGCGCTCAGCGTGGCGAGCCGGCGGGAGACGGCCTCCGCATGGTCCGAGGTCGACTGGGTCCGGCGCATGCCCACCACGCTAGGAAGTCGGTGACCCTGCCGACAGGGCCGGCGGCCGATCTGTGGAGAACCCCGGGACGTCAGGGTCGCGGCGACACGCAGACCGCGACCATGCCCGGACCCACGTGGGCGCCCAGCACCGCGCCCAGCTCGCCGCACATGACCTCGCGCCCCTCGAGCTGCCCCCCGAGCCGCTCCCCCAGCTGCTCGGCCAGGGAGGCCGCCCGCTCCGGGTTGGCGAGGTGGGAGACGCACACGTCCACCGGGTCGTCACCGGCGGCCTCGACCGCCAGCTCGGCCAGCCGCGCCAGGGCGCGCGAGGCGGTCCGCACCTTCTCCCGCGGGCTCACGCGGCCGTCCACGATCTCGAGGAGCGGCTTCACCGACAGGGCGCCACCGAAGATCGCCGCCGCAGCGCCGATCCGGCCACCGCGCCGCAGGTGCTCCAGCGTGTCGACGTAGAAGAGCGAGGTCGACGCCTGGCCGCGGGCGAGCGCGGCCTCCGCCGCCTCCTCCGCGTCGCCGCCGGCGTCGAGGACGTCGGCGGCGGTGAGCGCGGCGTACCCCGTGGCGATGCCCACCTGCGTGGAGTCGACCACGTGGACGGGGACCTCCACCTGGAGGGCCGCGAGCTGCGCGGACTCGAAGGTGCCGCTCATCTCCCCCGACAGGTGCACCGACACGACCTCGTCGGCGCCCTCGTCGGCCAGCCGGCGGTAGAGGTCGGCGAAGAGCGCGGGCGCGGGCCGGGAGGTGCTGACGGGGACGAACTCGCGGAGCGCCTGTGCGACCACCTCCGGCGTCGCCCCGGCGGGCCCCTCGTCGAGGACCTTGGCACCGATGACGACCTGCAGCGGCACGACGTGGATGCCGCGCGCCGATGCGACCTCGGCCGGGAGGCTGGCGGTGGAGTCGGTGACGACGACGGTGCTGCTCACCAGGGAAGGCTAGTGGCTCGAGCGGTCCGGGGCTGCTTGCAGCCCGTTCGACCCGACCTGTTGGATGGACCGATGGGCGACCCGCGTGCGAGCTTCGCCGAGGCGCTGCGTCGCGCGATCGGTGAGCGCGGGCTCAGCCTGGAACGCGTGCAGGACCACCTCGCGGAGCGCGGGGTCACCATCAGCGTGGCCACGCTCAGCTACTGGCAGTCGGGACGCAGCGTGCCCAGCCGCAAGGCGTCGCTGGCGGCGATCCCGCACCTCGAGGAGGTGCTGGGCATCGAGCCGGGCGGGCTCCGCGACTCCCTGCCGGCGTCCCGCGAGCGGCCGCGCCGCAGCGTGCCGACGCTGGACGTGCTGTGGCCCGAGGCCCCCGCCTCCGCCGTGCTCGACCGCCTCGACACCCGGTGGGACGCCGAGCTCGACCGGCTCACCGTCCACGACGTGATGCGCGTGGGGGCCGACCGGCGCCAGCAGGTCCTGTCGGTGCGCCAGGCCATGCGGGCGCGGTGCGACGGCCCGGACCGCCGGGTCGTCCTCCATGCCCAGGACGACGTCACGGCGGGACTGCCGGAGCTGCGGGCGGTGCGCGGCTGCCGCCTGGGCCGGGTGGAGACCGACCCGACGGGCGGGATCGTGGGCGCCGAGCTCGTCTTCTCCCGCCCGCTGCGGCGCGGGGAGACCGTGATCGTGGAGTACGAGCTGGTGTCCCCGAAGCCCGGGCCCGCGGAGACGGAGTACACCCGCCGGCTCCGGCTGCCGATGCGGGAGTACCTGCTGGTCATCGAGTTTCACCCGGACGCGCTGCCGGACTCGGTGGTGGCCGTCTCGGCCGGGCACGAGCGACCGCTCGACCTCGACGAGACGCACCGCGCGCACCTGGTCCACGCCGACTCCACGCCTGGGCTGACCGGCATCCAGTGGTCGTGGGAGACGGCCCCGCCCGGCCCGAGTTAACTGTTAACCCGCCCCGGCCCTTGCCGGGGCAGCAGGTCCGCGGCCAGGGTCGGTCCGTCCATCTTTTCTCGGGAAGGATCCACCTTGATGAACCACGCCCACCAGCGGTGGGGGGCCGGCATCGCCGCGTCCCTCGCCGGCACGGCCCTGGCCCTGACGCCTGCGGCCACCCACGCTGCCGACGACCCGTCCTCGTCGACTGCGCCCCAGGAGGCTCCCGCAGCCTCCGCCGACCAGGACGGCGCCGCTCCGCTCCTCGGCACCTCCGACGACGGCCGCTACATCGTCGTCCTCGACAAGGACGCGCCCCAGAAGAGCCTCCGCAGCGTCAAGGCCGAGGTCCGCGCCGACGGGGCCCAGGTCACCCACACCTACACCACGGTGCTCGACGGCTTCGCCGCCAAGCTCCCCGCCGCCGCCCTCCGGGGACTGCGGAACAACCCGAACGTGGCCTACATCGAGCCCGACCGCCAGGTCCAGCTCAGCGAGACCCAGTCGCCCGCGACCTGGGGCATCGACCGGATCGACCAGCGCGACCTGCCGCTCAACAACTCCTACACCTACAACACCTCCGGCGCCGGCGTGACGGCGTACGTCATCGACACCGGGATCCGCACCTCGCACGCCGAGTTCAGCGGCCGGGCCGTGCCGGGCTACACCGCCATCAACGACGGCCGCGGCTCGAGCGACTGCAACGGCCACGGCACGCACGTCGCCGGCACCGTCGGTGGGGAGACGTACGGCGTCGCCCAGGACGTCCGCCTCGTCGCCGTCCGGGTCCTCGACTGCAACGGCAGCGGCTCGAACTCCGGTGTCATCGCGGGTGTCGACTGGGTGACCCAGAACCACACCGCCGGCGCGCCGGCCGTGGCGAACATGAGCCTCGGCGGCGGCGTCTCCAGCGCCCTCGACACGGCGGTGAACAACTCCATCGCCGACGGCGTGACCTACGCCCTCGCCGCCGGCAACGACAGCGGCGCCAACGCGTGCAACGGCTCCCCCGCCCGCGTGGCCGCCGGCCTGACGATCGGCTCCACCACGAGCACCGACGCCCGCTCGAGCTTCAGCAACATCGGCAGCTGCCTCGACATGTTCGCGCCCGGCTCCAGCATCATGTCGGCCTGGCACACCGGTGACACCGCCACCAACACGATCAGCGGCACGTCGATGGCCACCCCGCACGTCGCGGGCGCGGCGGCGCTCTACCTCCAGTCCAACCCCTCGGCCACGCCCAGCACGGTCAGCAACGCGCTCATCTCGGCGGCCACCCCCAACAAGGTGACCAACGCCGGGACGGGCTCGCCCAACCGCCTGCTCTACATCGGCACCGGCGGCACCACGCCGCCGCCGGAGCCGACCGGGTGCAGCAGCCTGCCGGAGCAGGAGTCCGGCTCGCTCGCCTCGGGCGGGGTCGCCTACCACCCCGGCGCGAACGACTACTACTACTCGGCCGCCGGCACCCACGTCGGCTGCATCACCGGTCCGTCGGGCACCGACTTCGACCTCTACCTCGAGCGGTGGAACGGGTCGACCTGGGTGGTCGTGGCGCAGGCCACCGGGACCACCTCGAACGAGAACATCAGCTACAACGGGAGCACGGGCTACTTCTCGTGGCGCGTGCAGTCCTACTCGGGATCGGGCAGCTACCGGTTCGGTCTAGACCGACCCTGACACCCGCGCCTGGCGCGGATCGGACCGGCCCCGTGGCTCACTGCCACGGGGCCGGCTCCGTTCGCGGTGTCAGACGACGATGTTGACCAGCTTGGGGGCGCGGACGACCACCTTGCGGACCTCTCCCCCGTCCAGGGCCCGCTGCACCCCCGGGTCGGCCAGCGCGGCCGCCTCGAGGTCGGCCTCCGAGATGTCCGGGGTCACCTCGAGCCGCGCCTTGACCTTGCCGCGCACCTGCACCACCGCCGTGACCGTGTCCTCGACCAGGAGCGACTCGTCGACGGCCGGCCAGCCGGCGCGGGCGACGGTCGGCTCGTGGCCCAGCCGGTGCCACATCTCCTCGGCGGTGTACGGCGCCACGAGCGAGAGCATCACGGCGACCGCCTCGACGGCCTCCCGGACCGCCGGGTCGGCGGGCCCGCAGCCGCTGTCGATCGCCTTGCGGGTCGCGTTGACCAGCTCCATCACCTTGGCGACCATCACGTTGAAGCGGTAGGACTCCACCAGCGCGGACGCGTCGTGCAGCGCTCGCGCCGTCGTACGACGCAGCGCCGGGTCGCCCGACGCCGGGTCGGTGCCGGGGTCGGACGTGACGTCGCCGCTGAGCCGCCAGGCGCGCTGCAGGAACCGCACCGACCCCTCGGGTGACATGTTCGCCCAGTCGATGTCGTCCTCCGGCGGCCCGGCGAAGACCAGCGTGAGCCGCACCGCGTCCACGCCGAAGGTCTCCAGCTGCTCGCCCAGGTTGACGCCGTTGCCCAGCGACTTCGACATCTTCTTGCCCTGGTTGATCACGAAGCCCTGGTTGAGCTGGGCCGACCACGGCTCGCGGAAGCCGACCAGGCCCATGTCGTTGAGGACCTTGGTGAAGAACCGGCCGTAGAGCAGGTGCAGCACGGCGTGCTCGACGCCGCCGACGTACAGGTGGCACGGCATCCATGCGTCGACCTTCTCCGGGTCGAACGCGCGGTCGGTGTCGTGGGGCGAGCAGAACCGGAACATGTACCAGGACGAGTCGACGAAGGTGTCCATGGTGTCGGTGTCGCGCGTCGCGGGTCCGCCGCACGTCGGGCAGGTGGTGTCGACCCACTCGGTGGCCCCGCCCAGCGGCGAGGTCCCCCTGGGCTTCAGGTCCGCCCCGCGCAGCATCGGCAGGGTGACCGGCAGCTGGTCCTCGGGCACCGCGACCTCACCGTGCTCGGGGCAGTGCACGATCGGGATCGGGGCGCCCCAGTAGCGCTGGCGGCTGAGCAGCCAGTCGCGCAGCCGGTAGTTGACCGCGCCGGTGCCCCGGCCCTCGGCCTCCAGCCGCTCGATGATCGTGCGGATGCCGGCGGCCTTGTCGGTCAGCCCGTCCAGCTCGCCGGACCGCACGTAGGTGCCGTTGCCGGTCGTCGCGACGTACGTCTCCTCGGGGTCGTCCTCACCGGTGTCGATGACCCGGCGCACCGGCAGGCCCATCTCGCGGGCGAAGTCGAGGTCGCGCTGGTCGTGGGCGGGCACGGCCATGATCGCGCCGGTGCCGTAGTCGGCCAGGACGTAGTCGCTGGCCCAGACCGGGATCTCCTCCCCGGTCACCGGGTTGGTCGCGGTGATGCCCAGGTCGACGCCGGTCTTGGGCCGGTCGGTGGCGAGCCGGTCGATGTCGGAGGCCTTGCGGACCTCGACGAGGTAGTCGGCCAGCGCCTGGGCCCGGTCGGGGTGGACGACCTCGGCGGCCAGCGCCGCGTCAGCCGCGATGACCATGAACGTGGCCCCGTAGAGCGTGTCCGGGCGGGTGGTGTAGACGGTGACGTGGCGATCACCGCCCACCGTGTGCAGCGCGAAGTCGACGTGGGCGCCCTCCGAGCGGCCGATCCAGTTGCGCTGCGCGGTGACGACCCGGTCGGGCCAGGTGGCTGCCAGGTCGTCCAGGCCGTCCAGCAGCTCCTGCGCGTAGTCGGTGATCTTGAAGTACCACTGCGTCAGCTCCTTCTTGGTCACCTCCGCACCGCAGCGGTCGCAGACGCCGCCCACGACCTGCTCGTTGGCCAGCACCGTCTGGTCCTGGGGGCACCAGTTGACGGCGCTGTTCTTGCGGTAGGCCAGCCCGCGCTCGTGGAACTTCAGGAACAGCCACTGGGTCCAGCGGTAGTAGTCGGGGTCGGAGGTGTTGAAGGTGCGCGTCCAGTCGAAGGACGCGGCGTACGTGCGGCACGACTCGATCGAGCGCGCGATGTTGGCGCGGGTGTAGGTGTCGGGGTGCTCGTCGTTGCGGATCGCGGCGTTCTCCGCCGGCAGGCCGAAGGAGTCGAAGCCCATCGGGTTGAGCACCTCGTAGCCCCGCTGCCACCAGTAGCGCGCCATCACGTCGTGCAGCGCGAACACCTCGGCGTGACCCATGTGCAGGTCGCCGCTCGGGTAGGGGAACATCGTCAGCGCGTAGCGCTTCTCGCGCGGGCTGTCGTCGTCGGCGCGGAACGGCTGCAGCTCCTCCCACACCGGTTGCCACTTCCGCTCCGTGGCGGCGATGTCGTACGTCTCGGGCTCGTGCTGGGTGCTGTGCCCGCTGCTCTGCTCGGCGTTCATCTCTGGCTCCTCGGGTGTCCTGCGTCCGGCATGAAAAAACCCCTCACACATGGAGGGGTGCCGCGGTGACGTCCTGTCGGTTCGTCAGCGCGGCCGGCCAAGAAGGAGGACCTGCGGCTGCATGAGCCCATGGTAGCGCGTCCCGCCGGCTGGCAGGATCCGCCTCGTGCACGAGCACCCTCCTCACGACGCCGACCTCTCGCGCTACGACGACTGGCTCGCGTTCCTGCGCGCGCTTCCCCGAGAGGTGCCCTCGCTGCGGGTGGTCGTCGTCAACGGGTCGGCGGTCACAGGTGGGTGGGACGAGCACTCCGACCTCGACGTCGAGGCGTGGTGTGACGGGCCTGCGCAGGAGACGTACGACGCCGTCCTGGCGCGGGCGCGCGACCGCTTCGACGTGGACCACCTCTGGGAGCTGCCGCCCACGACATGGCCCGCCGGACGTCAGTGCTTCGTGCACCTGCAGCACGGTGCCGCCGACCTGTCACGACCCACCCGGCTGGTGGACCTCGTCGTGTTCGAGCTCCCGGAGCGCCTCGGCATCGACACTCGCAGGCACGGCACACCGATCGTCCTGCACGACCCCGACGGCGTCCTGCACCTGGAGCACGACGACGAGACCGAGCTGGAGGCGGCGCGCCGCCAGGCGGTCGAGCAGACGGCGGCCCGGCGGCAGACCGGCGCCTGGCTGGTGGCACGGGCCCTGGCGCGCGGCGACCTCGCGGAGGCGACGTCACTGCACCTGCGCTTCGCTGTCGAGCCGCTCGTCCGGCTGCTCCGGATCCGCCACTGCCCCGCGCGGCACGACTTCGGCCTGCGGTACCTGCGCACGGACCTGCCCCCCGGCATGGCGGAACGGGTGGAGGCGCTGCTGCCCGCGCCGGACCTCGAGGACCGGGCGAGAGCAGCGTTCGCCTGGCAGGACGAGCTGCTCGAGGAGCTCAGCGGATGAAGCGCGGCGTCAGCGGCGGGTTCCACCACTCGCCGTTGTAGGCCTTGATCGTCCCGACCAGGTGCAGGATGCCCGCCGGCAGCATCGGCAGGAAGATGATCGGCCACCCCACGACGAAGAAGAAGCCCACCGTGACGATGCCGAGGACGACGTAGGGGATCACCAGGATCGCCATCCAGATGACCATCGTGATCTGCACGTTGAGCGAGTTCGCCGAGTGGGCACGGACGAACGGCCCGCGGTCCTTGTGCAGCAGGTAGACGGCGAGCGAGCCGAGGAAGCCGAGGAAGCCGGCCGTCAGCACCATCGCGGCCAGCGCCGCGCCATGACCCAGGGCACCCCACGTGCGCTCGTCCTCCGGTGACATCGGACGGGCCGGACCGGCGTACGCCGGGTGGTGGGGCTGCTGGTACCCCGGCTGGTACGACTGCTGGTGCGGCGCCTGGTAGGGCGGCTGCGCGGGCGCGCCGTACGGCTGGTGGGACGGATCGTGCTGCGGGTGCTGGTCCGACATCTCTCGCTCCTCGGCGGGGCTCCGTGCCCCTCGTCCTGCCTACTCAAGCACGCCGGGCAGCGGTTTCCCCAACCTCCCGGGGTCCGGTCAGGGTCGTCTCAGGGGCGGATCCGGGACGCCCTGGCCGGCACCCCCCAACACCTGTTTGACAGCCGACCCCTCGACGCGGCAGGCTGACACCCTCCAACAACCCTTGGGAGGTCCCGTGACCCCGGCGCCCGACGACTCCATCGCCCACCTGCGCGCGACGGCGCACCCGCTGCGGCTGCGCATGATGTCCCTGCTCACGGCAGAGGCGATGAGCGCGGCCGAGGTCGCCCGCGCCCTGGGGACCACCCACGCGAACGCGTCGTACCACCTCCGGCTGCTCCTCGAGGCCGGGGAGCTCGTCGTCGAGGCCGAGGAGAAGATCCGCGGCGGCACGGCCAAGCGCTACCGCTACGACGCGACCCGCGAGGTACGGCGCACCGGAGGCACCAGCCCCCAGGACCGCGTGGCCGACGCCCGCGCCACGGCCGCCGAGGTCGAGCGCCGGGCGCTGCAGGGCGCACCGGGCCGGTCCTACTACAGCGACCTCGAAGCCTGGGTGCCTGCGGAGACGTGGAACCGGGCCCTGGACCTGCTGCACGACGCCTCCATGCTGCTGCACGACGCCGCGGCCCCCGCCGGCACGCCGGAGACCGTCCACGTCAGCGCCACGTCGATCGCGTTCGCCATGACGGGCGGGCTCACCGGCGACGACGCCCGCTGGAGCCCTGCACGCGAGGAGACACGATGACCTGGGCCGCCTCCCTCACGCCCCTGCGCAACCGCAGCTTCGCGTGGTACTTCGCCTCGCGCGTGGTGAACACCTTCGGCAACATGATGGCGACCGTCGCGCTCGCGTTCGCCGTCCTCGACATCACCGACTCCCCCACCGCGCTGGGGCAGGTGCTCGCCGCCCACACGATCCCGATGGTGGCGCTCCTGCTCTACGGCGGTGTCATCGCCGACCGGTTCCCCCGCACGCTGGTGCTCCAGGCCTCCAACCTCGCCTCCGCCGGCAGCCAGGGTGCGATCGCGCTGCTCGTGCTGACCGGCCGGGCCGAGATCTGGATGCTCGTCGTGCTCTCGGCCGTCCACGGCGCCGTGTCCGGCGTCGGGTTCCCCGCCATGGCGAGCGTGCTGCCCCAGCTCGTGCCGCGCGCCGAGCTGCAGCCGGCCAACGCCCTGGTGTCCCTGACGCGCAACGGCATGATGGTGATCGGTCCCACCGTCGGCGCCCTGCTGGTCGTGACGGTGGGGTCCGGCTGGGCCCTCGCCGTGGACGCCGCGACCTGGCTGCTGGCCGCCCTGCTCCTCCTTCCCGTCACCATCCCTCCGCGCGCGCACTCCGGGGAGGCGCCCGACACGATCCGGGAGCTCAGGGAGGGGTGGAGCTTCTTCTGGGGCACGCCGTGGCTGTGGACGGTCGTCGTGGGCTTCACGGTGCTCAACGCCATCCACGCGGGGGCCTGGGTCACGCTCGGTCCGGCGGTCGCCGACGACACCATCGGTCGGCAGGCCTGGGGCTACGTCCTGTCCGCGGAGGCCGTCGGGCTGCTGCTCACCACGGTCGTGCTGCTGCGCGTCCGGCTCGAGCGGCCGCTGCTCCTCGGGATGCTGGGGTACGCGATGATGGCGCCGCCGATGCTGCTGCTCGGGGTCTCCCCCACCCTCCTGGGCCTCGCCGGCGCAGCCTTCCTCGCGGGTGCGGGCACCGAGATCTTCGGCATGGGGTGGAACCTCGCCATGCAGGAGAACATCGAGGACCGGCTGCTCTCCCGGGCCTACTCGTACGACGCCCTCGGGTCCTTCATCGCCATCCCCATCGGACAGCTGGCCTACGGGCCGCTCGCCGAGGCCTTCGGGCTCCGCCCGGTCCTGGTCGCCTCCGCCGTCGCGCACGTGGTGGTGATCGGACTGGTCCTCTGCTCCCGGTCGGTGCGCGACCTGCCCCGAGCCCCGGTGCAGGAGCCGCAGGTCGAGCCCGTCTGAGGCAGCCGTAGGGTCGGGCCATGAGCGTCCTGGACATGTTCCGCCTCGACGGCAGGGTCGTCATCGTCACCGGTGCGTCGAGCGGCCTGGGCGTCGCGTTCGCCCACTGCTTCGCCGAGGCGGGCGCCGACGTCGTGCTCGGCGCCCGGCGCGTCGAGAGGCTCGAGAAGGTCGCCGACTCCG
This sequence comes from uncultured Nocardioides sp., assembly GCA_902805885.1. Taxonomy (GTDB): domain Bacteria; phylum Actinomycetota; class Actinomycetes; order Propionibacteriales; family Nocardioidaceae; genus Nocardioides. Next base: position 40,534 of record CADCUM010000119.1, read on the forward strand.
TCCGCAGCACGGGTCGCCGGGTGCTCACCGTCGAGACCGACGTCGCCGACCCCGACCAGTGCCAGGCGCTGGTCGACGCCGCGATGGAGAAGTTCGGCCGCGTCGACGTCCTCGTCAACAACGCCGGCGTCGGCACCGCCGTCCCGGCCACCCGCGAGACGCCGGAGCAGTTCCGCTCGGTGATCGACGTCAACCTCAACGGCTGCTACTGGATGGCGCAGGCGTGCGGGCGGGTCATGCAGCCGGGGTCGAGCATCATCAACATCTCCTCGATCCTCGGCATCACGACCGGCGGCCTGCCGCAGGCGGCGTACTCCGCGTCGAAGGCCGGCCTCAGCGGCCTGACCCGCGACCTGGCCCAGCAGTGGCTGCGCCGCAAGGGCATCCGGGTCAACGCGCTCGCGCCCGGCTTCTTCGGCTCGGAGATGACGGAGCAGTACCCCGAGGGCTACCTCGACGCGGTCATGGTCCGCGTCCCGGCGGGGCGCAAGGGCGACCCGCGCGAGCTCGCGGCCACCGCCGTCTGGCTGGCCTCGGACGCGGCGGGATACGTCACGGGCCAGACGATCCCCGTCGACGGCGGGCTCACCATCGCCTGAGCCGGACGTGCCGAGAGGCCGGGTCGACGACCCGGCCTCTCGTTCGGTGGAGCTGAGGGGACTCGAACCCCTGACCCTCTGCATGCCATGCAGATGCGCTACCAGCTGCGCCACAGCCCCCTTCGTCGTCCCGTTCAGGACAACGCGGAGAACATTAGCCGACGCCCGACGCGACCGGAAATCCGGCCCCGAGCGTCACATCACCACCCGGTTCCACGCGCGCAGCCGCCATCGCGGGGTCCCGCCGTCCCAGGACGAGGTGCCGAGCTCCAGCTCGATCCACCCGCAGTTGGCGAGCACGCCCAGGCTCGCCGTCACGTCCACCGACCAGCCCAGGAACGCGGCGGTGGCCACGCGGAGCGCAGCACCGTGGGTGACGACCACGCCGGTCTCGCCCGGTCCCAGTGCCGCGGCGTACGACGTCAGGGCGGGGACGAAGCGGCCGATGACGTCGTCGTGGGTCTCCCGGCCGGGGATGGCGCCCCAGTCGCCGGCCGCCAGGGCGGCCGCCTCCTGCGGGTGCGCGGCGGCGTACTCCGCCAGCGTCAACCCGGTCCGGTGGGGCCCGATGTCGAACTCGCGGAGCCGCGGGTCCAGGACGGGGTCGAGCCCGGTCTCGGCCGCGACGAACGCCGCTGTCTGCGCGGCGCGCGCCAGGTCCGACGACCACAGCGCGGCCGGCTCGAGCGCGGCCAGCACCGGGGCCACCGCCTTGGCCTGCGCCTCGCCCTCCGCGTCGAGGGGGACGTCCGCGTGCCCCTGGGCGCGGCCGTCGTGGTTCCAGGCGGTCCGTCCGTGCCGCAGCAGGACGAGCCGGGTCACGTCAGGTCGAGCTTGATGACGGGGCAGTCGTTCCAGAGCCGCTCGAGCGCGTAGAAGACCCGCTCCTCCTCGTGCTGGACGTGGACGACGATCTCGCCGTAGTCGAGCAGCACCCACCGTCCCTCGCGCTGGCCCTCGCGACGGATCGGCTTGGCGCCGGCCTCCTTGAGCTTGGCCTGGATCTCGTCGACGATCGCGCCGACCGCGCGCTCGTTGCTCGCGCTGGCCAGGAGGAAGGCGTCGGTGATGGCCAGCTGCTCGCTGACGTCGTAGGCCAGCACCTGCTCGGCCTTCTTGTCGTGGGCGGCCTGGGCGGCGACGCCCACCAGCTCCACGGCTCGGTCGGTGGCGGTCATGCGGAGTCCTTCTCTGGGGGGTCGGGGCTGACGGCAGCGGGGTGCGGCTCGTAGAGCCCGTGCTTGGCGATGTACTGGACGACGCCGTCGGGCACGAGGTACCAGACCGGCTCGCCCCGGCGCTTGCGCTCGCGGCAGTCGCTCGAGGAGATCGACAGCGCGGGGATCTCCACCATGGTCACGCGCTCGGACGGGATCTTGGCAATCGTGCCGGGCTCCATCGGGTAGCCCGGGCGCGTGCAGCCCACGAAGTTGGCGAGCTCGAAGAGCTCGTCGGCGTCGCGCCAGGTGAAGATGTCGGCCAGGGCGTCGGCACCGGTGATGAAGTAGAGCTCGGCGTCCGGCATCGCCAGCCGCAGGTCGCGCAGGGTGTCGATGGTGTACGTCGGCCCGCCGCGGTCGATGTCGACGCGCGACACCCTGAACCGCGGGTTGGCCGCCGTGGCCACGACGGTCATCAGGTAGCGGTGCTCGGCCGGCGACACCTCGCGGTCGGCCTTCTGCCACGGAGCGCCCGTGGGGACGAAGACGACCTCGTCGAGGTCGAACCAGGCCTGGACCTCGGAGGCGGCCACGAGGTGGCCGTGGTGGATGGGGTCGAACGTGCCACCCATCACGCCCACGCGACGCACGACGTCGTCCTCAGCTGTGCTCGCGTCCGCCGCCGAAGGACATCAGGGCGAGCAGCATCAGCAGCAGGGTCCCCAGGGCGATGGCGCCCACGAGGTAGGGGTGGACGGCCGGCTCGCCGTGCTCGGACGACTCGGCGGCAAGCGTGATCACGGTGCTCAGCATGACCCGCAGCCTACCGGCCGCGCTCCCTCGCCGTGCGGGGCGTCAGCGCACGTGGCCGTCGCCCACCACGACGTACTTGCTCGACGTCATCTCCGGCAGCCCCATCGGGCCACGGGCGTGCAGCTTCTGCGTCGAGATGCCGATCTCGGCGCCGAAGCCGAACTCGCCCCCGTCGGTGAAGCGGGTCGAGGCGTTGACGACGACGGCGGCCGAGTCGACCGCCGAGACGAAACGCCGGATGGTCGGCTGGTCCCGCGCCACGATGGCCTCGGTGTGACCGCTGGAGAACCGCCGCACGTGCTCGATCGCGGCGTCGACGTCGGCCACGACGGCGGCCGAGATGTCGAGCGAGAGGTACTCCGTCGCGTGGTCCTCCTCGGTCGCCGGCACGACACCGTCGTACGACGTGAAGCGCTCGTCGCCGTGGACCCGGACCCCGTCGGCCTGGAGCGCGGCGACGACCCGGGGCAGGAACTCGTCCGCGACCTCGACGTGGACCAGGAGCGACTCGGCGGCGTTGCAGACGCTGGTCCGCTGGGTCTTGGAGTTGAGCACGATCGCGAGGGCCTGGTCGAGGTCGGCGGAGGCGTCGACGTAGACGTGGCAGTTGCCCACGCCGGTCTCGATCACCGGGACGAGCGACCCCTCCACCACGCTCCGGATCAGGCCCGCGCCGCCGCGCGGGATCAGCACGTCGACCAGGCCGCGGGCGCGCATCAGCGCCCGGACGCTGTCGTGGCCGTCGCCCGGGACGAGCTGGACGGCGTCGGCCGGCAGGCCCTGCGCCGCGACGGCCCGGCGGAGGACCTCGACGACGGCGGCGTTGCTCGACCGGGCGCTGGAGGAGCCACGGAGCAGCACGGCGTTGCCGGACTTCAGGCAGATCCCCGCCGCGTCGGCGGTGACGTTGGGCCGTGCCTCGTAGACCATGCCGACGACCCCGAACGGCACCCGCACCTGCCGGAGCTCCAGACCGTTGGCCAGGGTGCTCCCGCGGAGCACCTCGCCCACGGGATCGGGCAGGCCGGCGACGTCGCGCAGCCCCTGCGCCATGGCCTCGAGGCGGGTGTCGTCCAGCCGCAGCCGGTCGACGACGTTGGCGGGCGTGCCGCCGTCCTCCGCGCGCACGACGTCCCGTGCGTTCGCTGCCAGGACCTCCTCCCGGGCCGCGACCAGCGCGTCCGCCATCGCCCACAGGGCGGCGTCCTTGGTCGCTCGCGTCGCCAGCGCGAGCTCGTGGCTCGCCGCCCGAGCCCGGACCGCGGCCTCGCGGACCTCGGTCTCGACGCCTCCCGAGGTGACCGTGCCTCCCGACGTGACCATGGCCCGAGCCTAGGCCTCGCGCAGCGCCCCGGAGCGCCGTCTCAGCGGTAGGGTCGAGCGATGCGGGGGACGGCGTACAGGGCCTTGTCGTGCACGGTGCTGGCCACGGTGGTGGCGGTGGGCGCCGCGGGCGCGACCCCTGCCCCACCCGCGGCGCGACCGAGCTCCGCCGCGCTGCCGCAGGAGGTGCGCGGCGGCGTCGTCGTCGAGCTGCCGGAGGGCGACCGGTTCAAGGTCTGGCACTCCCGCGACCTGCGCACGGTCTGGGGCCAGCGGTACGACGCCGCGACGTCGACCTGGGGCGGCCGGACGGTGGTGCTGCAGGAGGCCGACCTCTTCTGCGGTGCCGTCGACGCGCGGTCGTCCGCGGGCGCCGTCGCCGTGATCGCCGCGTGCAACGAGGGCGGGTACCCCGAGTCGGACTCCGAGCCCCAGGACGTGCGCGCGCTCTACTCCCCCGACACCGTCTCCTGGACGGCCCACGACCTCTCCTGGGAGGGGCACGAGGAGCCCGGGATCTCCCCGGACGGACGCTGGGCCGTGTGGCCCCTCCACCAGGGCTACGTCACCTGGACGGCGTCCGAGGGGTTCGTCCGCCGGCAGGTCGACGCTCCCGGCCAGGAGTACACGGTCACGGCGACCGTCGCCGACGACGGCACCGTCTCGTTCCTCTACGGAGGCAACGCCGAGGGGCGCGGGTCCGAGTGCCGGATCCACGTCGTCACCCAGCGTGGCAGTGGGCCGCCGGCGCGCGAGAGCCTCGCCGTGCCGAGCGCCTGCAGCGTGGAGCACGACCTCGTCAACCTGGACGCGCTGACGGTCCACTTCGACTTCTACGGCTCGCCGCCCCACCTCACGACGATCGGGCGTCCCGACACGTCCTCCGCGTGGGCCGTGACGTCGCTCGCGCCGGCCCACGCCCCGGGACTGCGCCGGCACGAGGGCCGGACCCGCACCACGTTCCTCTACCCGCCGGGGTCGCCGCTGGTGGCGCTCGGGTCGGCCGACCGCCGGGTCTTCGAGATGCAGACGTACGACGACGTCGCCCGTCGCTGGGGCCCGCCGAGGCGGGTCGCCCGCCTGGACGGGCCGTGCCGCTGGGACCCCGGCGTCCACTCGCCGCGCCTCGCCGTCCTCGTCGCCGAGGTGCGCTGCGACGGCCGGCAGCGGGCACTCGTCTCCACGGACGTCAGGACCTGGTACGACGTGCCGCTCCGTCGGCCGCTGGGCTTCTCGGCCGACGGACAACAGGTCTCGGCCAGCAGCCGGCGCTCCACCACCGTGTACTCGCGCACGGAGGGCCGGGTCCGCATCCCCCTGGGCGCGTCACGGCCGTGCGACGCCGTCCTCCCGTCGTCCGCCACGTCGGTGGTGCGACTGACGACCTCGCGTGACTCCGGCTGGCCCACGGTGCTGCAGCGGTCGACCCCCGGGGGATGGACACGCACCGCCACCGCGATGCCTCGCGTCCCGACCGGGGCCGACAGCTGCAGCCGGGTCCGCACGTACGTCGACGACGACGGGCTCCCTCGCTACTGGTTCAGCGGCCGGCTGCGCGGAGTGACCCTGACGGTGGTCCCCCGCGGCGACGGCTGGAAGGTGCGCCGTACCCGCGACTGACCGGGATGTCGCTACCGTCCGTCCGTTGCGCCGTGGTACACATACCCGGTATCCATCGCCTGCGGGGGCGCGATGGTCCGGTCACGGGGGTGCCGCATGTCGATCCGACAGCCATGGCGCGCTGCTCGCTGGTCTGTACCACCGCCTCCTGCGGCAACCGACGCGCGCGCAGGGACGTCCTACCGGGGACGCTGCCCCTCCGTCGTCACCTCACTCGACCCCACATCCCACAGGAGCACGCGCGTGAAGCGACGTCCACTACTGGCCCTACTCCCCCTCCTCGCGACGGCGCTCGTCGCGCCCGGCGTCCCTGCCACGGCCGCGGGTGAGTCCCGCTCGGCCGTGAGCAGCAGCCCGGTCCGGCTGTGGATGCCGTCGGAGATCGAGGCCTACGCCACCCCCCGCGGCGCCCGCGCGAACCTCGGCGTCCAGCTGATCGCCCAGAACGCGCCCTTCGAGCTGTGGTCCACGCGCGCCGACTACGACTCCCCGATCGTCACCGAGTGGCGCACGGCCACCTCCCGGGTGCGCCTGCCCGCAGGCACCATGAAGGACTTCTCCGGCCTCAGGAAGTTCCTGACCCTGACGGTGTCGCGGACCGACGGCAAGCAGGTCTTCGCGCGCACCCGCAAGGCCTGCCTCGCGTCCTGGATGCCGCAGCGGCTCGCCCCGACGGCGGTCCCGCTGTCGCCGTACCCCAGCTACTGCGCCGGGCACCCCTTCGCGCTGGGGTCCGTGCAGGGCATCCCGCAGGACTACGCCGTCCCGCTCGAGGTCAACGGCAGCATGCCCCTGGAGCCGGGGCGCTACCGCGTGACGGCGAGCATCAAGCCCGAGATCGCGGCGGCGCTGGGCGCGGCGAGCGCCGACGCGACGGCGACCTCGACGCTGCGGGTGCCGCGCCGCGAGGACCGCGGTCACGCTGGCCCGAAGCCGCCGATGCCGATGCCGGCCGGGGCGCACCACGGCAGGGCGGCCGCACCCGACCTCCGTCCGGCGACGCGGCCGACGTCGGCTCGTGCGGGCGCACCCGTCGGCCCGGTGCCCGACCTGCGTTCGCTGCCGTCGTTCGCGATCGACCTCAACCCGAAGCGGACCCAGCTGCGCTTCGCCGCCACCGTCTGGAACGCCGGGAGCTCCGCGCTCGTGCTCGACGGCTTCCGCAACAGCGGGGACCAGTCCGTCATGGACACCTACCAGTACTTCTTCGACGCCCAGGGCAAGCAGACCGGCTACCAGCAGGTCGGGTCGATGAAGTACCACGACGCCAACCACGACCACTGGCACTACGAGGACTTCGCCGAGTACAGCCTGGTCGACGCGGACAAGAAGACGGTCGGCGTCTCCAAGAAGATCTCGTTCTGCCTCGCCAACACCGATCCCGTCGACCTCACGGTGCCCGGCGCCGACTGGATGCAGGGCCCCGACGACCTCGGCTCCATGTGCGGTGACGACAGCGCCCTGTCGGTCCGCCAGCAGCTGTCCGCCGGTCACGGCGACACCTACATGCAGTACCGCGCCGGACAGGCGATCTCCGTCAAGGACCTGCCCAACGGGACCTACTACCTCAAGGTCCACGCCAACCCGTTCGGACGGCTGGTCGAGAGCGACGCGACCAACAACGTCTCCTACCGCCGGATCCGGCTGGTCGGCAAGGCCGGCGAGCGCCGGGTCGAGGTGCCGTCGGTGGGGCGCATCGTGGAGCCCTCGATGGACGAGGAGAGGCCGACCCCGCTCCGCTGAGCAGGACGCCGACGGACAGACGACCACCGGGCGCCCCCTCCCTCGCAGGAGGGGGGAGGCGCCCGGTGGCGTGTGACCTGGAGGGCCCGATCAGCCCTTGCGCTCGTTGACCTTCTCGGTCGCAGCCGGCAGCACGGCGTGCAGGTCGCCGACCACGCCGAAGTCGACGAGCTCGAAGATCGGCGCCTCGGGGTCCTTGTTGACCGCGACGATGGTCTTGGAGGTCTGCATGCCGGCCCGGTGCTGGATCGCGCCCGAGATCCCGTTGGCGACGTACAGCTGCGGAGAGACGGTCTTGCCGGTCTGCCCCACCTGGTAGGCGTGCGGCATCCAGCCGGAGTCGACGGCGGCGCGCGACGCTCCGACAGCGGCTCCCAGGGAGTCGGCGAAGCCCTCCACCGGCGCGAAGTCACCGCCGGTGCCGCGACCGCCGGAGACGACGATGGCGGCCTCGGTCAGCTCGGGGCGGCCGGTGGACTGGCGCGGCTGGGACGCCACGACCTGCGCTCCGCGGGCGGCGTCGGAGATGGTGGCCGAGAACGCCTCGACCGTGCCGGCGCCCTCCGCCTCCTCGGGAGCCGCGGAGTTGGGCTTCACCGTGATGATCGGCGTCCCCTGCGTCACCTTCGCCCGGACGGTGTAGTTGCCCGCGAAGACGCTCTGCGTCGTCACGGGCCCGCCCTCGCCCGGCTCCACGTCCACCGCGTCGGTGATCACGCCGGAGCCGAGCTTGATCGCGAGCCGGCCCGCGACCTCCTTGTTCTCGTACGACGACGGCAGCAGCACCGCGCTGGGCTGGGCCTGCTCGGCGAGCTGCTGGAGCGCCTCCGCCTTGGGCGCGACGAGGAACCCCTTGATCTGCGCGTCGTCGACGACGTAGACCTTGGCGGCGCCGTAGCGCTTCACCTTCTCGGCGACGGCGTCGGCCTTGTCGGGCGAGCCGAAGAACACCGCAGCCGGCTCGCCGAGGCGGCGGGCGATGGTGAGCAGCTCGTACGTGGGCTTCTTGACCTCGCCGTCGGCGTGGTCGACCACGACCAGGACTTCAGACATGTGGGCGTCTCTCTCTTTGTCTCGGGGAGGGCTCAGATGAACTTCTTGGACGCGAGGAAGCCGACGAGCGCGTCCGCGCCCGAGCCGTCCTCGTCGGTGACGATCTCCCCAGCCGTGCGCGGCGGACGCGCGGCCGCGTCCTCCACCTGCGTCCAGGCGACGGAGAGCCCGACCTGGCCCGCGTCGACACCGAGGTCGGCGAGCGAGTAGGTCTCCAGCGGCTTCTTCTTGGCGGCCATGATGCCCTTGAAGGAGGGGTAGCGGGCCTCGCCGGACTGGTCGGTGACCGACAGCACGATCGGCAGCGTCGCGCCGACGACCTCGGTGGAGCCCTCGTTGTCGCGCTTGATCCGGACCTGGTCGCCCTGGCTCTCGACCACGGAGGCGAGCGTGACCTGCGGGAGCCCGAGGCGCTCGGAGAGCATCGCCGGGACGACGCTGCCGACCCCGTCCGTGGAGGCCATGCCGCAGACCACGAGGTCCACGCTGCCCTCGGTCTCGCGGATCTTCTCGACGGCCTTCGCGAGCACGAGCGACGTCGCGACGTAGTCGGAGCCGGCGATGGCCTCGTCCACGACGTGCACCGCCTTGTCGGCGCCCATCTGCAGCGCCTTGCGAGCGGCGTCGACCGCCTTCTCGGGCCCGACGGTGAGAACGGTGACGGTGATGTCCTCGCCGTCGCGCTTCTCGCGGAACTGCAGGGCCTGCTCGACGGCGTACTCGTCGAGCTCGGAGAGGAGCCCGTCGACGCCCACGCGGTCGACCGTCAGGTCGTCCTCGAACCGCCGGTCGGCCGTGGAGTCCGGCACGTACTTCACACAGACAACAATGTTCATGGTCGTGGCCTCGCGGCCCCTCCTGTGCGCTCGATGTGTGTCGTCGAGGCTACAAGCGGCCTGACACCGCACGGAACAGGGCCGGTGGTGGGATCCCTCACAGTGGCGCTGTCACGATCACGCACCGGGTCAGGGCCTGCGCACCCTCACCTCGCGGACGAGGCGGAACCCGACGGTGCCGGCGTCCCCGGGGTAGGCCGCCAGCACCCGGTAGGTGCCTGCGGGCACGCGCCCCCACGACACCCGCGCGACGTCGTCCACCAGCAGGACCCGCCGGCTCCGCCTCGCCCCGGCACCGCGCCGCTTGAGCGTGACGGCGACCCGGCCGGTCGCCTCGGTGCCGTACGGCGTCCGCACCCGGACGCGGACGGCCAGGTCGCGGTCGGTCCGCCGGCCGGTGACGCGCAGCGCGGCCCGCGGCACGGCGCGCTGCACCTCCACCACCGTCTCCGCGCTGGCGCTGCCCTCCTGCGTGGCCGGGTCTCGCGGCACGAACGTCGCCGACACCCGGTGGGTCCCGGTGCGCAGCCCCTCGATCGTCGTCGACGCCGTGCCGTCCGCTGCCAGGTCGGTGCGGTGGGCGAGGCCGTCGACGACGAAGAACACCCAGCCGTCGGGCACCGCGCCGGGGACGCTCACCTGGGCCACGGCCGACAGCGGCTGGCCGTGCACGGCCTGCACCGGGGGGACGACGGCGCCCTCGACGGCCAGGCCGGTGCTGGACGGCGCAGGGGCCGTGACCGAGGAGGTCGCCTCGGCGGGTGCTGCCTCCGCAGGGACGGCGCCGCCCAGCGCGACCACGAGCGCCCAGGCCACGCACCCACGCACGGGTCCGGTCATGGTCGCGCCGCCCTCAGGGCCGGATGATGCGGTCGAGGATCCGGCCGACCACCAGCCAGGCCACCGCACCGAGGCCCCAGTTGACCAGCGCGTTCTTGACCTCGGCCCCCTGACCCTTGAAGTCGAAGACGCCGGCGTTGCGCTCGAAGACACCGAGGTCGACGGCGTCCGCTCCCTGCAGCACGAAGGAGGTCAGGTCGTTGCGGTTGTTGGCGTCCAGCGCGATCAGCAGGGCACCCGCGGCCAGCAGGAGCGCGCAGACGACGCAGACGAGCCACACCAGCTGGGCGACGGTGGTGCGGAGCTTCGAGACGGCGTCCTTCGCGCGCGCCCCGGCACCGGTCCCCTTGTCGGTGATGTACTGCTTGGCCACTGGTGCTCCTCGGTCGTGCTCGGTGGGTGATGGATGGGTGGTGCCGGACTCAGCGGCCGACGAACGTCGCCTTGCCGGGCCCGCTCTCAACGAACGACGTCATGCCGAGGACACGGTCCTCGGTGGCGAAGACGCCGGCGAACTGCTGCCGCTCGATCTCCAGGCCGGTGTCGAGGTCGACCTCGCTCCCCCGGTCGATGCACTCCTTGGCCGCGCGTACGGCGAGCGCTGCCGCCCCGCTGAACCGGGCCGCCCACGCGAGCGCCTCGGCGTACACCTCCCCCGCCGGGAGGACACGGTCGACCAGTCCGATCGCCAGCGCCTCCTCGGCCTTGACGAACCGTCCCGTGAAGATGAGGTCCTTGGCCCGGCTGGGGCCCACCAGGCGGCTCAGGCGCTGCGTGCCGCCCGCGCCGGGGATCAGGCCGAGCAGGACCTCGGGCTGGCCGAGGACGGCGTCCTCGGCGGCGAACCTCAGGTCGGCCGCCAGCGCCAGCTCGCACCCGCCGCCGAGGGCGTAGCCGTTGACGGCCGCCACGACCGGCTTGGGGATCCGCGCGATCGCCGTGGTCGCCGAGCTCACCGAGGCCGACATCCGGACCATGTCGGAGTAGGAGAGGTCGGCCATCTCCTTGACGTCGTTGCCGGCGGCGAAGACCCGCTCGCCGCCCCAGAGCACGACCGCCCGCACGTCCTCCCGCTCGGTCACCTCGGCGGCCGCCTCGCGCAGCTCGGCCTGCACCTGGAAGCTGATGGCGTTCATCTTCGGGCGGTCCAGGCGGACGGTGGCGACGCCGTCGGCCACCTCGATCGAGACGAACTCCATGTGCTGCCTCCTGGCCGGGCGTCGGGTGTGTCCGTGCATTGTGCCGTCATCTGCCGCCTCCGCGACAATGGCTCGCGTGACACCTGGAACCTGGAGACACCCGGGGGAGACGATGTCGGTGTGGCCCGGTCGCAACTACCCGTTGGGGGCGACCTGGTCCGCGGAGTCGACGAACTTCGCGGTCTACGCCCCACGAGCCAGCGCCGTGTGGGCCTGCCTCTTCGACGATGACGGCACCGAGACCCGGCACGCCCTGACCGAGTACACCCTCGGGGTCTGGCACGGAGCCGTCCCCGGTGTCTCGCCCGGGACGCTCTACGGCTACCGCGCCGAGGGCCCGTGGGACCCGCGCCGCGGACTGCGGTTCAACCCGGCGAAGCTCCTGCTCGACCCCTACACGAAGGCGGTCTCGGGCGGGCTGACGGTGCACGACGCGATCTTCGGGCACGTCCCGGACGAGCCCACCGTCGCCAACGACCTCGACTCGGCGCCGTACGTGCCGCGCAGCGTGGTCGTGCACGACGAGTTCGACTGGGGCGACGACGCCCCGGTACGACGGCGCTGGCGCGACTCGGTGATCTACGAGCTGCACGTCAAGGGGATGACCGCCCTCCACGACCGCGTCCCGGCGGAGCTGCGCGGGACGTACGCCGGCCTCGCCACCCCCGCCGTCGTCGACTACCTCGTCGACCTCGGCGTCACGGCGGTCGAGCTGCTGCCGGTGCACCAGTTCTTCTCCGAGCCGGCGGTGGTCCGGCGGGGGCTGGTCAACTACTGGGGCTACAACTCCATGGGGTTCTTCGCCCCCCACAACGCCTACTCCTCCTCCGGCGACCGCGGGCAGCAGGTCACCGAGTTCAAGGAGATGGTCCGGGCGTTCCACCGAGCCGGCCTCGAGGTGATCCTCGACGTCGTCTACAACCACACCGCGGAGTCCGAGCCGGTCGGTCCCACGCTGAGCTTCCGCGGACTCGACGACCTCGGCTACTACCAGCGCGTGGAGGCCGACGGCCTCCCGGTCGTCCCGGACACCTACTGGGACGTCACCGGCTGCGGCAACACCGTGGACGCCACCCACACGCAGAGCCTGCGGCTGATCCTCGACTCGCTGCGCTACTGGGTGAGCGAGATGCACGTCGACGGGTTCCGCTTCGACCTGATGAGCGCCCTGACCCGCACCCACCAGGCCGTCGACATGGGCAGCCACCTGCTCACCGCCATCGGCCAGGACCCCGTGCTGCGCCACGTCAAGCTGGTCGCCGAGCCGTGGGACGCGTCGATGGAGGGCTACCGCGTCGGGGAGTTCCCCCCACCCTGGGTGGAGTGGAACGACCAGTACCGCGACACCATGCGCGACTTCTGGCGCGGCCGCGCGGCCGGGGTCCGCACCGTCGCCACCCGGCTCGCCGGGTCCAGCGACCTCTACGCCGACGACGGGCGCTCGCCGTACGCCTCGATCAACTTCGTCACGTCCCACGACGGCTTCACGCTGCGTGACCTGGTGTCGTACGACGAGAAGCACAACGAGGCCAACGGCGAGGACAACCGCGACGGCACCGACAACAACCGGTCGTGGAACTGTGGCGTCGAGGGGGAGACGGACGATCCCGACGTCCTCGCCCTGCGACGTCGGCAGGCCGCCAACCTGATGGCGACGCTCTGCCTCTCGAGCGGGGTGCCGATGCTGACGGCGGGCGACGAGCGCGGCCGCACGCAGCGGGGCAACAACAACGCCTACGTCCAGGACAACGAGCTGTCCTGGATCGACTGGCGTCCCGACGACGCCTGGCTCGACCTCTACGAGGTCACCAAGACGGCCCTGCGGCTGCGGCGCGAGCACCCCGCGCTCCGGCAGCGGCACTGGTTCGAGGGGCGGCCGACGATCCAGGGCGGGCCCAAGGACCTGGTCTGGGTGCACCCGGACGGACGAGAGATGACCGGCGCCGACTGGGACGACGACGGCCGCCGCACGGTGGGGATGTTCCTCGCCGGCGACCCGCTCCGCTACCCCGGTCCGCGCGGGGAGCAGATCCGCGACCGGGCGTTCCTGCTCTGGTTCAACGCCGGGGACGACGACGTACGGGTGACGCTGCCGCTGAACACCTGGGTGCGTCGCGGCGAGGTGGTGCTCTCGACGGGCCTCGAGCCCGCGGTCGGCACCACCGTGCGGGCCGGCGAGCAGCTCGTGCTGCCGGGCCGCTCGGTGCTGGTGCTGCGCCAGGAGCGGCGGGTCCGGGACCGAGGTGCTTCGCTAGGGGGGAGGGACTAGCGTTCTCCCTCTCGGGCTTCTCTTCTCCTCCCAGCACGGAAGGAACCACGCGACCGATGGACGCCGATCACCACATGCTCGACGCGAGCCGACGCCTCGCCGAGGCGTTGGAGCCCGGCGACCTCGACCAGACGCTGGCGAGGATCACCGCCGCCGCGGTGGAGGTGCTGCCCGACGTGAGCTCTGCCAGCATCACGGTCAAGCACGCCGACGGCCGGCTGGAGACCTTCGCGCCCACCCACGACTTCCTCCTCGAGGTCGACGCAGCCCAGTACGAGCTGCAGGAAGGGCCCTGCTACGAGGCGGCGACCGAGGAGGTGCACATCACGGCCTCGGACCTCGCGCACGACGACCGCTTCCCGCGCTACGGTCCGGTCGCCGTCGCTGCCGGCATTTCCGCACAGGCCGGAATCCGGCTGTTCGACGCGTCCTCCTCGCACGGGGCGCTCAACCTCTACAGCGAGAAGCCGGGAACCTTCGCCGACATGGGCGCCATCGGCGAGCTGTTCTCCCACCAGGCCGCGATGGCTCTGGCCTACGCCCGCCAGATCACCCAGCTCCAGGAGGCGGTCCACACCCGTCAGCTGATCGGGCAGGCGGTCGGCGTGACCATGGAGCGGTTCAGCCTCGACGAGGCCCGCGCCTTCGGGTTCCTGGCGCGGCTGTCCCAGGACAGCAACGTCAAGCTGCGGGTCATCGCCGAGCGGCTGCTCGAGGAGACCGCCCAGCGGGACCGCTGACGTCGTACCGCCATGGCGATGCGCGGGGTGCAGGAGCGTCCGGCGGGGCTGCACTACCGGGCCGACGTCGTCGGCCGGGCGGAGCAGTCCGCGCTGCTCGACTGGTGCCGCTCGCTCGAGACCGAGCCGGTCGTCATGCACGGCGTCGAGTCCCGCCGCCGGGTCCGGCACTTCGGCGTCCACTACGACGCCGCGTCGTGGCGGACCGCTCCCACCGAGGTGGTCCCTGCCGAGCTGGTGAGGCTGCGGGAGCTGGCGGCCGCGCTCGCCGACGTCGAGCCGGCCACGCTGGCCGAGGCGCTGGTGACGCACTACCCGCCGGGCGCGGGGATCGGCTGGCACCGCGACGCCCAGGCGTTCGGTCCGGTCGTCGTGGGCGTGTCGCTCGCCGCCGACGCGGTCATGCGCTTCCAGCGCACGGCCGCCGGGGGCGAGCGCCGGGTCTTCGAGCAGCCGCTGGCCCGCGGGTCGGCGTACGTGCTCAGCGGCGCAGCGCGGTCGGCGTGGCAGCACAGCGTCCCCGCCGTGAAGGAGGAGCGCTGGTCGGTGACCTTCCGTCAGCTGCGTCGGCGCCCGGATGCCTCGGCGTCGGCGGGGTACCGGAGTGACATGACCACGACACCCGACGACCAGTCCCCCGCCGAGGCCTTCCAGGACAAGGACGACGACAAGCCCGGGGTGGAGGTCGGCATGACCGAGGGCGAGGGCAGCACGTTCGAGCCCGAGGAGGACCCGGAGGGCAGCGCCGGGTCGTGAGGCTCCTGGCCCTGCCGGGGCTCGGGCTGGGCCGAGACGCCTGGGCGCCGACCCTTCGACGCCTGGGCCTGCCGTCCTCGGTCCTGCCGCTCCCGGCGTACGGGCTGCCGGCAGCGCCGGCGGACGACCTCCGTCCGCGCGCGCTGGCGGAGCGCGTCGTGGCCGGGCTCGACCCGACGGGCGGCCCGTTCGCCGTGTTCGGTCACTCGGCGAGCTGCCAGGTCGCAGCGCACGTCGCCCTCCTCGCGCCGGCGGCGGTGTCGTCCCTCGTGCTGGTGGGCCCCACGACGGACCCGCGCAGCCCCACGTGGCCCGGACTCGCGCGTCGCTGGCTGGCCACGGCGAGCCACGAGACGCCGCGGCAGGTGCCGGTGCTGGTCCGCGACTACCGGCGTACGACGCTGCGCAGCATGGCGCGCGGCATGGAGGCCGCGCGGGACGACCGGATCGACGCCACCTTGGCCGACGTCCGCGTTCCCGTCCTGGTCGTCCGCGGCGCACACGACCGCATCTGCCCGCCCGACTGGGCGGCGCTCCTCGCGGGCCGCTCAGGACCGGGGAGCCGCGCGACATCCCTCGGTGCGGGGGGCCACATGGTCCCGCTGACCCACGGTCCAGCACTCGCCGAGGTCGTCCGGGCGTTCCTCGCCGGTCGCGCCTGAGACCGACGGCCCGGTTCGACCTCCCGGCGGACCTCGACTACGTTCGACTGCCATGTCCGCCTGGATGTCCGCCTGGACGCTCCCCCGTCGCGCTGCCCGCCGTGCCGTCGCCGGTGCCACCGCTGCCCTCATGACCGTCTCCCTCGGCGCCGCGGCCGGTCCTGCGGCCGCCGACCACACCAACGGTCCCGCCGGGCCCGTGCACGCCGGCAACACCTACGGCTGGTACTACGACGGCGGCCTCGTCTACGACGAGACGTTCGTCGGCCCGCTCGCGGGGCGCTGGGACGTCGAGGGCCGCGGGGTGGTGCAGAACCAGAACGGCATGCTCACGCTCAACACCGCCGGCCGGGGCACGGTCTCCGCGACGCTGATGCGGCCCGGCCAGGCGTACGGCCGGTGGGAGACCCGGCTGCGGCAGCGCCAGTACGGCCGCGGCAACACCCCCTACCGCGTGCTCACCGAGCTGGTCCCCGTCACGGCGAAGAGTGAGGGCTGCGGCGAGCAGAACATCGCCCTCAACCGGTTCACCATGGGCCGCGACGAGCTGGACGTCTACGTCCGCACCCGCCCCGACCGCCTCTACCAGTCCTCGATGCGTCGCAGCTTCGGGCAGGACCAGTGGCACACCTTCGCGGTCGAGGTGACGCCCAAGCGCATCTCCTGGTTCGTCGACGCCCACGTCGTCCGCACCGAGACCCGGCCCAAGGCGCTCTCGGGCCGCAAGTTCCAGGTCCGGTTCACCATGCTCGCCGCGAAGGGCGAGCGGATGAACAAGGCCCGGATGCAGATGGACTGGCTCCGCTACTGGACGCTGCACGCGAAGAACGCACGCTCCACCCAGGCGCCCCGCCTCACGAAGTCGACGTACGGCGGGTCGTGCGCCGCCGGGAGGTGACCGGCCCCCCCACCCCCACTGAGTACGCGGGCGGACGCCGGCAACGCGGGTGACGCCGAGACTCGGACGATGAACCTCGACACCCTCGCCACCAGCCCTGTCTCGTCCCGCCGGGGCGGTCGCCTCGTGGTAGCAGCGCTCGGGCTGATGTTGCTCGCCGCCGCGATGTGGGCCGCCTGGCTGGGTTGGGACCACGAGTACCACCAGGTCGACGGCGAGACGCAGGGTCCCTATCGGTCGTGGCAGGTGATCGGTTGCGGGGCGTGCATCTGCCTCGCCGCCGTCGTCGCCCAGCTGAAGGTGCGTGGCACGTCCGCCGTAGTCGTGCTGGCTGCCGCGGCGACCGCGGGCTTGGCTGCTCCTTGGTCCCTGGACGCCTCCGCGACGGACGAGTCCGGACTCTGGATGGTCGGCCTGGTGTTCCTGCTCCTCCTCGTGGGCGGCGGGCTGGTGGTCCTCCTCGGGTTCACCGAGGCCGCGGCACGCTGGCGCCGGCCGGTGCCGAAGGACGCCCGCTGAGACATGGGCGCGTCTGGCTGGTGCGCGACGGCGAGCTCCAGCAGGTCACCCACGACCACACGGTCGTCGCAGCCCTGCTCGAGTCCGGGCAGCTGACCGCGGGCGAGGCCCGCTCCCACGAGCACCGCAACCTCCTCAACCGGGCCCTCACGCCGGGCGTGCCGGTCGACCGGACGGCGGTGCCCCTCCGGCCCGGCGACCGGCTCGTCCTGACGACCGACGGCGTCCACTCGTACGTCGAGGACCTCGACGTGCTGCTCACGGTGGCCGCCCCTCCGCAGGAGGTCGCCGACGCCGTCGCTGACGCGGTTGCCACAGCCGGCGAGCCGGACGACCACACGATTGTCGTGGTCGACCTCACCTGAGGCCGGTGCCGGCGCGGACAGCGACGGGTCGTGCGCTGCAGGCGGCGGCGTGGCGCAACTGAGCGATGTGGCCTACGCGAAGAGCACGCTGAAGTCTCACGACCGATTGGTTTGTCGAACAGGTGTTCGATAGAATGAGAGCATGGCCGACGCTCTCCTCGAGGACCCGCACTCCGCGGTCGACGAGGTGTCTGCGACCGCCCTCCTGTCCCGAGCGACGAGTGCGTTGCGGACGCGTCGCCTGGCGGAGGTGGCCGAGCTCGAGCTGGCGCTGCAGTGGGCGGTACTGAACGGCCACCCGGTCGACGAGCGCGACCCGATGATCAGCCCCGCCGGGGACGGCGCGCCGCCTGTGCGCGAGCACGCCGTCCCCGAGCTGGCGATGGCGCGCGAGACCCACGCGATGACCACCCGCGCACTCCTGGCCGACGCGCTCGACCTCGCCGACCGGCTGCCGCGGACGTGGGCGTTCGTCCGGGCCGGTGACTGCGAGCCGTGGGTGGCGCGCAAGGTCGCGGTGATATCGCGAGCGCTGCTCGCCCACGAGGTGGGGATCGTGGACGCCGCCGTGTCCCGTGCGATCGCCGGCCACTCCCCCTCGACCGTGCTCGAGATCGCCCGCGCCAAGGTCATCGAGGCCGACCCGGCCACCCATGCCGCCGAGCGCGAGCGCTCGCGCCACGAGCGCTACGTGTCCCTCTCCCGCGCCGACGAGCTCGGCTACCGCTGTGTGATCAGCCGCGTGACGGCCGGCGACGCCGCGTGGGTCGACGCGATGGTCGATCGGGTCGCCGAGATCCTGGCAGACCAGCTCGACCCGGACGGCCGACCCCTCAGGCTGAGCCACAACCACGACGAGCTCCGCTCGCTGGCCTTCGGCTGGCTCGGCCGACCCGCCGACCTCCTCCGGCTCCTCCTGGAGCACATCGTGCCCGAGACGGAGCCCGAGACCGGCGCCCCCGTCCAGCCCGCCTGGGCGCCGGACCACCTGAGCGACACCGTGCAGCGTCTCTGCGCGTTGCCGACCCGCCGCCTCGCCGCCGTCCGCGGCCGCGGACGGCTGTTCGTCCACGTGACCGACACGGCGCTCACCTCGCGCACCGGCGTCGCGCGCATCGAGGGTGTCGGCCCGATCGCGGTGTCCCAGCTGGCCGAGGTCCTCGGTCATGCCGATGTCACCGTCACCCCCGTGCTGGACCTGGCGATGCGGCGCCGGGCGGACGCCTACGAGCACCCAGAGGTCGTCAAGGACCACGTCTGGACCCAGACCGGCGGAGACGTCTTCCCCTACAGCCCTCGCACCGCGACCCGGAACGCCGTCGACTTCGACCACG
>CADCUM010000120.1 GCA_902805885.1 uncultured Nocardioides sp.
CATCGACGTCGAGCACAGCAGCCTGGGCACCGTGACGCTGCCCGGCCCGCCGCTGCGGTTCGACGGTGTCGATGCCGTGCAGCACCGCCCGCCGCCGCGGCTCGACGAGCACTCCACCGACGTGCGCGCCTGGCTGGACGATCAGGACCGCACGGGATGAGCGGGCTGGACCGCCCCGGCGCCCGTGAGCTGCTCGACCGGGTCCTCGACCCGGGCAGCTGGACGTCGTGGGACACCCCGGTACGCCAGCCCGAGCCGCGCACCGAGGCCTACGACGCCGAGCTCGCGCAGGCCCGTGTGCGCACCGGGCTCGACGAGGCGGTGCTCACCGGCGCGGGCACCATCGGCGGCCGTCCGGTGGCGGTCATCGCCTGCGAGTTCGCGTTCCTCGCCGGGTCGATCGGAGTCGCGGCGGCCGATCGGCTCGTCGTCGCGGTGGAGCGCGCCACGGCGGAGCGGCTGCCGCTGGTGGCCTCGCCGACGTCCGGCGGCACCCGCATGCAGGAGGGCGCCATGGCCTTCCTGCAGATGGTGAAGATCTCCGCCGCGATCGAGGCCCACCGGCGGGCGCGGCTGCCGTACCTCGTCTACCTCCGCCACCCCACGACCGGCGGGGTGATGGCGTCCTGGGGCTCACTCGGGCACGTCACCGTCGCCGAGCCCGGTGCGCTCGTCGGCTTCCTGGGTCCCCGGGTGTACGAGGCGCTCTACGACCGACCGTTCCCCGAGGGCGTGCAGACCTCCGAGAACCTCTACGCCCACGGCATCATCGACGCCGTCCTGCCGCCCGAGGAGATCGCCGACATCCTCGACCGCGCGCTGTCGATCTTGATGGCACCGCGCGAGGGCGTCGCGCAGGTCGCCGACCCGGCCGTCGAGGACGTGCCGGACGTGGACGCGTGGGACTGCGTGACCCGGTCGCGGCGACCGGACCGCCCGGGCGTACGACGACTCCTCAGGTACGCCGCCAGCGACGTCGTACCCCTCAACGGCACCGG
This sequence comes from uncultured Nocardioides sp., assembly GCA_902805885.1. GTDB lineage: Bacteria > Actinomycetota > Actinomycetes > Propionibacteriales > Nocardioidaceae > Nocardioides. The sequence continues at coordinate 999 of CADCUM010000120.1, forward strand.
CCAGGGCGAGAGCGACCCGGGGCTGCTGATCGCGCTGGCGCGCTTCGGCGACGTGCCGTGCGTCTTCCTCGGCCAGGACCGGCGGGGCCAGACCACGGACCACCCGATGGGGCCGGAGGCGCTGCGCGAGGCGCGGCGCGGGATGGGACTGGCCTCCGAGCTGGGCCTGCCGCTCGTGACGGTCATCGACACCCAGGGCGCCGCCCTGTCGGTCGCGGCCGAGAACGGCGGGCTGGCCGGCGAGATCGCCCGGTCGCTCGCGAACCTGGTCACGCTCAGGGCACCGACGCTGTGCCTGCTGCTGGGCGAGGGCACGGGCGGCGGGGCACTCGCGCTGCTGCCCGCCGACCGGGTGATCGCCGCCCAGCACGCCTGGCTCTCGCCGCTGCCGCCCGAGGGCGCGTCGGCCATCGTGCACCGCGACCTCGAGCACGCGCCGGACATGGCGCGGGCGCAGGAGGTGCGGGCGCTGGACCTACACCGTCGCGGGGTCGTGGACCGCGTCGTCGCCGAGAAGCCGGACGCCGCCGACGAGCCGGAGGCGTTCTGCCGCCGCGTCGGGCTGGTGCTGCAGCACGAGCTCGCCGCCCTCCTCGCCTCCGGGGCGGGGACCGCCGAGTCCCGCGCGCGGCGCTACCTCTGAGCCGCTGGGCCGGCGAGCGGCTGGGCCGGCGGTGGCCCAGCCACATCTCAGCGCCCGGGGAGGTGGCTGGAAGGTGGCTGGCTCACCGCTGACGCGGACCGTCCCGGCTCAGCGGTGAGTAGGCCACCTTCCCGGGCGTCAGGAATGTGGCTCACTCACCGCTTCCGGCGGAGCCGGGGGAGCGTCAGAACAGCAGTGCGGTCCCCGGGTCGGAGAGGACCCCGGCGACGTCGGCGAGGAACCGCGAGCCCTTCTCCACGTCGATGTGACGGTGGTCGAAGGACAGCGCCAGCGTCGTGACGTCGCGGACCACGATCTCACCGGTCGCCTCGTCCACCCACGGCCGCTTGTTGACCGCGCCGAAGCAGAGGATCGCGGACTCGCCCGGGTTGATGATCGGGGTGCCGGCGTCGACGCCGAAGACGCCGACGTTGGTGATCGTGAAGGTGCCGCCGGCCATCTCGGCCGGCTGCGTCTTCCCCTCCCGCGCCGTGGCGGTGAGCTGGCCGAGGGCGTCGGCGAGCTCACGGAGCGTGAGCGCGTCGGCGTCCTTGACGTTCGGCACGACCAGGCCGCGCGGCGTCGCCGCGGCGATGCCGAGGTTGACGTAGCTCTTGTAGACGACCTCCTGGGCCGCGTCGTCCCAGTAGGAGTTGATCTCGGGCGTACGACGCATCGCGAGGATGACGGCACGCGAGAGCACCAGCAGCGGGCTGACCTTGACGTCGCGGAACTCGCGGTGCTTGCGCAGCCGCTCGACGAACTGCATCGTGGCGGTGACGTCGACGGTGATCCACTCGGTGACGTGCGGGCTGGTGAAGGCCGACTGGCTCATCGCCTGGGCCATCATCTTGCGCACGCCCTTGATGGGCTCGCGGGTCTCGCGGGCGCCGCCGGACGCAGAGCCCGACAGGCCGCGCTGCGACGAGCCGCCGTACGACGCCCCGGGCGCGTCCACACCGCTCAGCTGCGCACCGGCACCCGCATCGGCTGCTGCACCGTCGACGGCGCCGGAGCCCGATGCTGCGGACTGGACGTCGTCGCGGGTGATCGAGCCGGACGGACCGGTGCCCGACAGGGTGGTGAGGTCGACGCCGAGGTCCTTGGCGAGCTTGCGGACCGGGGGCTTCGCCAGTGCGCGCACGGCGCCCGGCTCGCCCTGCGCCTGCGCCGGGACGAGTGCCTCGGCCGGCGCGGACGCCGGAGCCTGACGCTGGTCGCGGGCCGGTACCGGGGACTCTTCGGCCGGCACGACCTCCTGCGACTGGGCGCCGCCGGGAGCGAAGGCCCCCTGCACCTGCATCTGCGCCTGGGCGCCCGCGTCGCTGCTGGGCGACGCCGAGCCACGACGGGCCCGCCGCATGGGCCCACGGTCGGCCTTGATGCGGCCCACGAGGGAGGCGCCCTCCATGGACCCGGAGGCCGCAGGGTTGGACAGGTCGATCGAGCTGGGGTCGACCTGCTCGGCGCCCGCCGCCGCGGCGGCGACCTCGGCGGGAGCGGGTGCGGCACCCTCAGGTGCCTCCGAGGGGTCGCCGACCGAGATGATCGGGGTGCCGACCGCGACGGTCTCGCCCTCGTCGACCAGCAGGGCGAGGACCGTGCCCTCATAGGGCGAGGGCAGCTCGACCAGCGACTTCGCGGTCTCGATCTCCACAATGACGTCGTTGATCTCGATGACGTCGCCGATCTTGACCTTCCACGAGACGATCTCGGCCTCGGTGAGGCCCTCGCCGACGTCGGGGAGCAGGAACTCAGACATGACACACCTTTCGGAACCGGGTCTCGTGACGGTCGCTGCGCGACCTCCTCGACCAACGGTGGGTTTCGTCCGCGGCGCGGCCACGCTTGCGGGGGGTTTCGTCCGCGGCGCGGCCACGCTTGCGGGGGGTCTCGTCCGCGGCGCGCCCGCGAGTGCAGGAGGAGCGGCAGGGACGGGGGAGCGAAGCGGAGGAGTCCGCAGCCGCGACGACGAACGAGCGGGCCTCGAGGGCCGCGGACACGCGCCGAAGCGAAGCGGAGGCGCAGAAGGACACAGTCTCAGTACCCGAAGGTGCGATCCACGGCGTCCAGCACGCGGTCGAGGTCGGGGAGGTACTCCTCCTCGATGCGCGACGGCGGGTACGGCGTGTCGAAGGCGCCGACCCGCAGCACCGGCGCCTCGAGGGAGTAGAAGCACTCCTCGGTGATCCGCGCGGCCAGCTCGGCACCCATGCCGAGGTTGACGTGGGCCTCGTGGGTGACGACGCAGCGACCGGTGCGGCGCACGGACTCGTAGACCGGGGCCATGTCGAGCGGGCTGAGCGTGCGGAGGTCGATGACCTCGAGGTTGCGACCCTCGGACTCCGCGGCCTCGGCACACTTGAGCGCGGTCTTCACGGTCGGTCCGTAGGCGAGCACGGTGACGTCGTCGCCGGCGCGCACGACGCGGGACCTGAACAGCGGCTCCGGGGCGGCGTCCTCGTCGAGCTCGGCCTTGTCGGCGTGGTACTGCCGCTTGGGCTCGAGGAAGATCACCGGGTCGTCGTGGGCGATGGCCTGCTGGATCATCCAGTAGCCGTCGACGGGGTTGGAGCACGCGACGACCTTGAGACCCGGGGTGTGCGCGAACTGCGCCTCGGGGCTCTCGGAGTGGTGCTCGACCGCGCCGATGCCGCCACCGAAGGGGATGCGGATGACGATCGGCATCTTCACCTTGCCCTGGGAGCGGAAGGTGTACTTGGCGACCTGGCACACGATCTGGTCGTAGGCGGGGTAGACGAACCCGTCGAACTGGATCTCCACCACCGGGCGGTAGCCCCGCAGCGCCATGCCGACCGCGGTGCCGACGATGCCGGACTCGGCGAGCGGCGAGTCGATGACGCGGTCCTCGCCGAAGTCCTTCTGCAGGCCGTCGGTGATGCGGAAGACGCCGCCGAGCTTGCCGACGTCCTCGCCCATGAGCAGGACCTTGTCGTCGGCCTCCATGGCCTTGCGCAGGCCCATGTTGAGGCCCTTGGCCAGGGTGATCTTGGTGCTCATGCGTGGCTCCCCTCGAAGGAGTCGAGGTAGGCCTCGAAGCCGGCGCGCTGCGCCTCGAGCTCCTCGGTCATCTCGGTGTAGACGTAGCCGAACTGGTCGAGCGGCTTGGGGTCGGGCAGCGCCTTGCACCCCTCCCGCAGGTGGTGGCCGAGCTCCTTGGCCTCCGCGTCGAGCGCGTCGAAGAAGTCCTGGTCGACGAGGCCGTTGCGGCGGAGGTAGACCTTGAGCCGCTCGATCGGGTCCTTGAGCTTCCAGTGCTCGAGCTCGTCGTTGAGGCGGTAGCGGGTCGGGTCGTCGGTCGTGGTGTGCGCGCCCATCCGGTAGGTGTAGGCCTCGACGAACGACGGGCCGTTGCCCTCGCGGGCGCGCTGGAGCGCGGCCTTGGTGACGGCGTACGTCGCGAGGACGTCGTTGCCGTCGACGCGGATGCCCGGGAACCCGAAGCCCAGGGCCCGCTGGTAGAGCGGGATGCGGGTCTGGCGCTCGATCGGCTCCGAGATCGCCCACTGGTTGTTCTGGCAGAAGAACACCACGGGCGCGTTGTAGGACGCCGCGAAGATGAAGGACTCGTTGACGTCGCCCTGGGAGGACGCCCCGTCACCGAAGTGGGCGATGACCGCGGCGTCGCGCCCGGGGTCGCCCGTGCCGACGACGCCGTCGCGCTGGAGGCCCATGGCGTAGCCGGTGGCGTGGAGGGTCTGGGCGCCGATGACGATCGTGTAGAGACCGAAGTTGGCCTCGTTGGGGTCCCAGGAGCCCTGGTCGACACCGCGGAAGAGGCCGAGCAGCTTGAGCGGGTCGAGCCCGCGGCAGTAGGCGACGCCGTGCTCGCGGTAGGTCGGGAAGACGTAGTCCTGGGGGGCCAGGGCGCGGCCGGCGCCGATCTGCGCGGCCTCCTGGCCGAGCAGCTGCGCCCAGATGCCCAGCTCGCCGTGGCGCTGGAGCGCGGTGGCCTCGACGTCGATGCGCCGGGTGAGCACCATGTCGCGGTAGAGCCCGCGCAGCTCGTCGGCGCTGAAGTCGTGGTCGAACTCGGGGTGGTGCACCCGCTCGCCCTCGGGGGTCAGGAGCTGGACGAGCTCGGGACCGCCGTCTGACTGGGAGGGTCCGAAGACCTCCGCAAGGTCGGGGCCGAAACCGGCAGGATCGGACAACGCGTTCTCCTTCGCTAGCGGCGGCGCGGGATCGCCGCGGCGCCGACGGCTCGGTGTGGTCGTCGGCGTGTGTGACCCCGACCACAAGGTGAGGCGAACGGTATCCGTTGGGCGCACCCGACCGCCAATCAGGCCGGGGCCGGTCCGTCCCGCCAGGCCGGCCGGGCCCGCGACGAGCCGGCGCCGGCGGGGACATGGGGTGTCCCGCCGACGCCGGCTCCCCTCCCCTCGGGGGGCGGGGAGGGCCGGTGGCGCCCAGCGCCACCTGCGGGTCAGGGCGGGCGTGGCGCAGCCGACGCGGCCCTGGACCCGGTCTCGGGGCCCCTATCGATGGCGTCCTGTCGGGGCGCAGGGACGGTCGGCGGCGTGCGCCCCGTGCGCCGTACGACGTGTGTGTGCCTGTTCACTGCGCATGCTGGACTTGTCCTCTCCCATCGCAAGCACGTGCGATCGCCGATCCCGAGCCCCTTGACCGGCCGCGACGCCCGGACGTCGCGGCCACACCCGAGACGGCGTCCTCGCTCAGAGGTAGCGTCTCCCGCTCGGGCCCACAGCGCGAGGGCCAGTGGCAACATGCGGCACTATCGGAGCTGCTCTTGACGGAACCTCCGTCGGACACTCTGGTCAAGGGCCGCCCTGGACCAGACCACACTGCGCCGGAAGGACCACGTGACCACCACCCTGACGATCCTCCGGCGCGCCGGCACGGTCCTCGCGGCACTGGTCGCGGTCCCGGCTGCTGTGCTCGCTCCCGCGCTGTCCGGCGCCGCGGCCCCGGACCCGGTGTTCCCCCCGCGTCCCCTGTTCTGGGACGCCCCCCTCGCCGACCCCGCCGTCGTCAACCACTCCGGCGGCTGGTTCGCGAGCGGCACGGGGTGGCGCGGCGGCACCCGCAGCAGCGCCCAGGAGCTGGGTCCGTGGACGACCGGCGCACCGCTGCTCGACAGTCGTCCGGCCTGGGCCACCAACGGGGACGTCTGGGCGCCGGACGTCGAGCGCGCGGTCGACGGCACGTGGCTCGCCTACTACGCCGTCCCCGTCCCGGGCCTCCCGCACGCGCAGAGCCGCTGCATCGGGGTCGCCACCTCGCCCGCACTCGGCTCCCCCTTCACCCCCGTCCACACGGCCCCGCTGATCTGCCCGTCGCGAGCGACGGCACCGCCGGCCGGGGACCCGGTGCCGAAGGAGCGCGGGATCCCGTCGCGCGGCGTCATCGACCCGTCGTCGTACGTCACCGCCGACGGCCGGCGCTTCCTGCTCTACCGCACCCAGGGCACGCCGTCGTCCATCCGGATGGTCCGCCTGCACCCGTCAGGCCTCGGGGTGGCGGGCCGCAGCGTGCAGCTGCTGCGCGACAAGGGGATCCTGGAGAACCCGGTCATGGTCGACCGCGACGGCCGGCACCACCTGCTGATGAGCCGCGGCGACTACGGGCGCTGCGGCTACAGCACGGTCTGGCGGCAGGCGTCCTCGCTGAAGCGCCGCTGGCAGCAGGCGGAGGAGCACGTCCTGGTCGACCGCGCCACGACCGGCATCTGCGGCCCCGGCGGCGCCGACCACGTCGACGCCACGCCGGGCGGGGTCGACCGGGTGTTCCTGCACGGCTGGGTCTGCCACGGCGCCAACGGCCCGTGCCCGTCGGGCTACTCCCTGCACACCGACACCGCCGGCGCCGGTCACCGCGCGATGTACGTCGCTCGCGTGCTGTGGACCCGCAAGGGCCCGCGGCTCGGGGCTTTCGCCCAGGGTCCGGCGTGGACGCCGCCACCCAGCCCCGCGCCGACGCCGGCCCCCACGCCGACGCCGACGCCGACCCCCACGCCCACGTCCACGCCCACGCCCACGCCCACGCCGACGCCTACGCTGACGCCCACGGTTCCTACGCCCACCGGGTAGCTCACCCTGGGTCCGGGTCGACCCTCTCGGCGAAGACCACGACCCGCCGGGCGTAGTCGTCGGCCTTGCAGCCGATGAGCACGATCCGCGGCGCGCCGCCGACAGTGAAGAGGTGCCGCATCGACCGGTCAGCCGCCCAGTACTCCCGTCGTGTCACGGTGAAGGTGCAGCCGCCGGCGCGGATGACATCCCCGCGCCGCAGGCTTCCCCACCGATCAGCCACACCGTTGCCGGCACGCCACGCGTGTCCCGCGTAGACGGTGGTGCCCGTGCGGTCACACGGCGGATCACCTGCCCGCCAGGTGTAGACCGTTCCGCGGAGCCGGTCACCGACCGCCAGGGACCCGGTGCTGGTGAGCCCGACCTCGACGACGTGTGCCCGCACGTCGAGCGACGGGATGTCGAGGCGCCCCGGGGCGGCGCCCGCCGCTCCCTGGCCGATGAAGGCCAGGAGAACGACGGACGCCGCCACCTGGGCTGCCCTCGGGATCATGCTCCCGTCGCCGGCAGCACCTGCGGCGGGGCGGCGCAACGCTTGTTGGTGAACCGGAGAGTCCACACGGTCTCTCCCACCATCCGGAACCGGCTGCTGGACGGCACAGCCTGGACCTTGACCGTGCGCGTCCTGGCCTTGAGCCAGACACCCTCACGGATGGCAGCGCCCTTCACCCGGTAGGTCACTCCCCTGACCCGCTTCGCCATGAACGCGTCAGCTGCACGACCACACTTGTCGATCTCCCTGACCGCGCCCTTGACGCGGACGGCGTTGGCGCCCAGGACCTGCGCGCAGAGAACCTTCGTGAAGGAGAACGTCCACTGCATCGTCGCACCAGGCTGCACGACGACTCCCGCCCGGGCGACGGCCGTCACGGTGTGCGTCGTGCCGGTGGCCACGACCGGACCAGCCGCGACGGCCGCTCCGTCCACCATGTAGCTGAAGCTGGCGTCCCCCGGGATCGCGATGCGGTCGTTCGTCGGACCCGTGGCGGGCTCGCACACGTCCGAGGCCGTGACGACCGCCGGCTGGACCGGCGTGGTCGTGACGCACGCGACCTTGGTGAACGTGAACGTCCACCGGGTCGTCGCAGCCGGCGACACCACCACTCCGGGGTTGGCGACGGCGTCCACGGTGTGGGTGGTGCCGACGGCCACGACCTGGCCGGCCGCGACCGGCGCGCCGTCCAGGGTGTAGGTGAAGTTGGCGTCGGCCGGGATCGTGATGCGGTCACCGGTCGGACCTGTGGCGGGCTCGCACACGTCCGAGGCCGTGACGACCGCCGGCTGCACCGGCGGCGTCGTGGTGCACGCGTCCTTGGTGAACGTGAACTCCCACCGGGTCGTCGCGCCCTCCTCGACCTCCACGCCCGGCTTGGGCACGGCCTCCACGACGTACGTGGTGCCGGTGGCCTTGAACCGACCAGCCGCGACAGGCACGCCGTTCACCGTGTAGGTGAAGAAGTCGGAGGCGGGGATCAGGATGCGGTCATCCGTCGAGCCCGAGGGCTCGCACCGGTCCAGCGCCGTGACGTCGGGCGGGGTCTGCGGCTCGTTGCTCTCGGTGCCGTCGGGCGAACCCTGCGCATGCACCTCGATGGTGCCCATGTTGCCGTCGGCCTGCGCCGGGGCGGCGCTGACGGCGACCATCGCCGGCAGCATCATCGCCAGCGCGACGTGACGCCGCAGGCGCCGCCAGTGGCCTGACGTCCCTGCGTCGGGCCCCGATCCCTGTGCGACCCGGGGGGTCGAGTGTTGCTCTCGTGCCATGTCGTGCTCCATCCCCTGTTCAGCTGATGCCGGCGGCCGACTGGTCGTCGACGGGGCATCCTCAAGAGAACCGCCCCCACGGTGCCCGAGTCCGTACATCACTGTCAGCCCACGGGAGGCAGATGTGACCCACTGCAGACGAAGCCGGTGTCGAAATAGCGAGCGCTCTTGTGAAGCGCTTGACCAGACCTTGCAGCGAAGCCGGGGGCGGCCCCTCTGAGGAACCGGGGGGAGCGAGTCAGGCGCGCTCGTGCGGCGTCCGCCAGGCCGCCGGCTCCGGTCCTGCCGGGACGATCTGCGTCGGGTTGATGTCGGTGTGCACGACGTAGTAGTGCTGCTTGATCTGCTCGAAGTCGACGGTCTCGCCGAAGCCGGGCGTCTGGAACAGGTCGCGGGCGTAGCCCCACAGGTTCGGCAGCTCGGTCAGCTTCTGGCGGTTGCACTTGAAGTGGCCGTGGTAGACCGCGTCGAACCGGGCGAGTGTCGTGAAGAGCCGCACGTCGGCCTCGGTGATCGCCTCGCCCATGAGGTAGCGGCGGTCGGCGAGCCGCTCCTCCAGCCAGTCCATCGCCGTCCAGAGGCGGTCGTACGCCGCGTCGTACGCCTCCTGCGAGCCGGCGAAGCCGCACCGGTAGACGCCGTTGTTGACCTCCGTGAAGACCCGGCGCATCACCTGCTCCATCTCCTCGCGCAGGTCCTCCGGCCAGAGGTCCGGCGCACCCGCGCGGTGGTGCTCGCGCCACTCGAAGAACAGGTCGTGGGTGATCTGCGGGAAGTCGTTGGTGACCACGGCCTTCGACTCGACGTCGACCAGGGCCGGGACCGTGATCCCCCGCTCGTAGCCGGGCACGCGGTTGAGGTACGCCTCCTGCAGGCGCTCGATGCCGAGGACCGGGTCGCGGCCCCCCTCGTCGCGGTCGAAGGTCCAGCTGCGCTCGTCGTGCGTGGGGCCGGGGGTGCCGAGCGAGATCACGTCCTGGAGGCCGAGCAGCTGGCGCACGATCATCGACCGGTTGGCCCACGGGCACGCCGGCGCCGCGACGAGGCGGTAGCGACCGGGCTCGGCGGGCCACACCTGCACGTCGCGGGGGCTGTCCTCCGAGCCGCTCGGGAAGCGGTCGTCCAGCGGGTCCGCCGACCGCTCGCCGCTGAGGACCCGGTCGGGAAGGTAGGTCATGTCGCGCTCGAACTCGGCGCCTGGCTTCACGTATCCCGAGGAGTCGTTCACCTTTCAACCCTAGCGAGCCCAGCCGACTGGGACGCCGAGCGGTGCGTGGGCCACGTTTCTGGAGCCGCGGAACGTGGCTGACTCACCGCTCCATCGCCCCGCCGGCCGTTCGGACCGTCGCCTCAGGGCGCGAAGCGGGCGGCGACCTCGACGACGCGGTCGAACGCCTCGGCCTCCCCGATGCTGACCCGGACGCCGTCGCCGGCGAAGGGTCGGACCGAGATCCCGACCTCGCCGCACGCGGCGGCGAAGTCGGTGGCGGCGTCCCCGAGGGGGAACCACACGAAGTTGCCCTGGGCCTCCGGCAGGTCCCACCCGACCTCGCCCAGGCGCGTCACCAGGTCCGTACGGCGCGCCACCAGGTCCTCGACGCGGGCGAGCAGCTCGTCCTTGGCGGCCAGCGAGGCGATCGCCGCGGCCTGCGCGACGTGGCTGACGCCGAAGGGGAGCGACACCGCCCGCAGGGCGCCGGCGAGGGGCGCCGGGGCCACGGCGTACCCGACCCGGAAGCCGGCGAGGCCGTAGGCCTTGGAGAAGGTCCGCGTCAGCACGACGTTCCGGTGCTGCCGGTAGGTCGCCACCCCGTCGATGGCGTCGTCCATGCGGACGAACTCGAGGTAGGCCTCGTCGACCACGACCACGACGTGGGACGGCACCTTCGCGATGAACGCGTCGAGGTCGGCCTGCGAGACGGCCGGGCCGGTGGGGTTGTTGGGGGTGCAGACGATGACGACCCTGGTCCGGTCGGTGACCGCGTCCGCCATCGCGTCGAGGTCGTGGCGGCCGTCGGCCGTCAGCGGCACCTGGACGCTGCGCGCACCCCCGGCGGTGACGGCGATGGGGTAGGCCTCGAACGAGCGCCAGGCGTAGACGACCTCGTCGCCGGGCTCGCAGAAGGCGTTGACGAGCTGGTAGATCAGCGCCACCGAGCCGGTCGCCGCCGCGAGGTCCTCGACCGGCACCCCGAGCGTCTCCGCGAGCGCGGCGTAGAGCGCCGTGCTGCCCATGTCGGGGTAGCGGTTCATCACCGCAGCCGCCTCGGTGGCAGCCTCCACCACGCCGGGCAGCGGCGGGTAGGGGTTCTCGTTCGAGGAGAGCTTGTACGGCGTGAGGCCGGGCCGCGGGGCGGGCGGCTTGCCGGCGACGTAGGTGGGGATGGCGAGCACGTTCGGCCGGGGCTGCGGGGTGGTCGGCATGCCTCGCAGGCTAGCGGGAGCGGCCCGCCTCGGGCCTCCCCGCCCGGCGCCCGCCCCGCCACGGCCGCACCACAGCCAGCAGCACCGCCCCGACCACGAACCCGATGCCCGCACCGAGGACGTTGTCGACCATGTCGGTGACGTCGCACGCCCGGTCGAGCCGGGCGAGCTGGAGCTGCACGAACTCGATCGCGAGGCTGTACGCCGCCAGCCCGGCGAGGCCGAGCGGCGCGAGCAGCCAGACGGAGCGCCACCGGCCGAGCGCCAGCACCAACAGGGCGCCGGCCGGCACGAAGAGCAGCACGTTCAGCGTCCGCTGGTCGAGGCCCAGCGCCTCGAACGCGACCCCGGTCGGACCGCCGTAGTCCCACGAGCAGCCGGTGCTGCGCGACTCCGCGGGCACGACGCCGACGTCGGCCCGGGTGGGCAGCAGCGTGACGAGGGCTATCGCGACGAGCGACCAGCAGAACCCGGCGACCGACGCCGCCGACGCCCAGCCGAGCCGGCGCCCCAGGGCCAGCGCGAGGAGGACCGCGACCGCCGCGGCGACGAGACCGCCGATCGCCATCGCGCCCGTGCCGCCGACCGTCACCACGTCAGGGAGGCTATCGACCGTCCGGTCAGCTGGATGAACGGGCGGCTGGCACGATCGACCCGTGCTGGAGCTTGGCTGCGCACGTGCTGTGGAGCCTGCTCAGCCAGGCACCGCTCGTGGTCGCCGGGATCGCCGTGCTCATCCACCGCCACCACGCGGCGGTCGCCGCGCTCGAGCGGCTCCCGAGCCGGTTCGGCCCCAGGGTGCGCACAGCCGTCACGGTGCTGCTGGTGCTCACCGGACTCGTGCTCGCGGCGGACGTCGCGACGTACGTCGTCACCGGCGGCGACTACCTGCTGGGACAGGCGACGCGCCCGCTCGTTCATCCAGCCGCTCGTTCATTCAATTGAATGAACGAGCAGCAGGGCACGTACGGGCCCGCGGCTAGGGTCGTCGGGATGAGCCTGCCTCCCCAGCGCACCGACGGTCCCTACCGCATCCACCTCGTCTGCCTGGGCAACATCTGCCGCTCCCCCACGGCCCACGTCGTCCTCGAGCGCCGGGTGGCCGACGCGGGGCTGGCGGACGCCGTCGAGGTCACCAGCAGCGGCACGGGCGGCTGGCACGTCGGCAACCCCATGGACGAGCGGGCCGCCGCCACCCTCACCGCCGCCGGGTACGACGCCACCCGGCACCGCGCGGCGCAGTACGACACGGCGGGGGCGTCGTCGTACGACCTGGTGCTGGTGATGGACGAGTCCAACCTCGCCGACGTCGGCGGGCGCAGCGAGCGCGTCGGGCTCTTCCGGGACCTGGACCCGGTCGAACCGGGGTCGGCCGTCCCGGACCCGTACTACGGTGGGCACGACGGCTTCGAGGAGGTGCTGACCATGGTCGAGCGCACGACCGATGCGATCGTCGCCGAGCTGCGGCGGATCGTCTCGACGAGGGCGCCCGGCTGATGGCGCGGCAGCCGCTCGTCGCCAAGCGCGCCGAGGAGCTCCTCGGCTCGGCCGTCGTGGCGACCTCGCCCGTCGCGGGCGGGGACATCGCCACCGCGACCCGCCTGCGGCTCTCGACGGGCCAGACCGCCCTGATGAAGACGCTTCCGCACCCGCCCGAGGGGTTCTTCCGGGCCGAGGCGGCTGGGCTGCGCTGGCTCGCGGAGGTCGAGGGCGGGGTGCCCGTGCCCGAGGTCCTCGCCGCCGACGACGAGTGCGTGATCCTGGCGTGGGTCGAGCAGACCGCGAAGACGTCGGTGGAGACCGCTGCGGCGTTCGGCCACCAGCTCGCCACGACGCACGCGGCAGGGGCCGACGGCTTCGGCTGGGACCACGACGGCTACGTCGGCCGGCTGCCGATGCCGAACGGCGCCTGCGACACGTGGGCCGAGTTCTACGCCGTCCGCCGGGTGCTCCCCTACCTCAAGCTGGCCCGCGACCGCGGCGCCATCGAGGAGACCGACGCCACCGCCGTCGAGGCGGTCATCGGGAGGCTGACCGCCCTCCTCCCCGAGGAGCCGCCGGCCAGGCTCCACGGCGACCTCTGGAACGGCAACTGCCTGTGGGGGCACGACGGCCGCGTCCACGTCATCGACCCCGCGTCGTACGGCGGCCACCGCGAGGTCGACCTCGCGATGCTGCACCTCTTCGGCCTCACCCACCTGCCCCGCGTCGTCGCCGGCTACCAGGACGCCGCCCCGCTCGCCGACGGCTGGGAGGACCGGCTCGGGCTGCACCAGCTCTTCCCGCTGCTCGTGCACGCGTGCATGTTCGGCGGGGGGTACGGCGCACGCGCCGGGTCGGTGGCCGCGAGGTACGCCTGATGGCCGGCCGGTCCGACGCTTCCGACGCGTCACCCTGGGTGCCGGGGTCGCGCGACATCGGCGCGCTCGAGACCGCGGCCCACGACTGCCGGGGCTGCGAGCTGTGGGAGCCGGCGACGCAGGTGGTGTTCTCCGCAGGCTCCCCCTCGGCGTCCGTGATGCTGGTCGGCGAGCAGCCCGGTGACCAGGAGGACAAGCAGGGCGAGGTCTTCATCGGCCCCGCCGGCCGCCTGCTCGACGAGGCGCTCGAGTCCGCCGGCATCGCCCGCGACGCGGTCTACGTCACCAACGCGGTCAAGCACTTCCGCTTCGAGCCCCGCGGGAAGCGACGGATCCACCAGAAGCCCGACACCCGGCACGTCACCGCCTGCCACCCGTGGCTCGAGGCCGAGCTGGAGGCCGTGCAGCCGCGCGTCGTGGTCGCGATGGGTGCCACCGGAGCGC
>CADCUM010000121.1 GCA_902805885.1 uncultured Nocardioides sp.
CGGTCGCCCACAGGGCGTCGTACCGGTCCTTGACGTGCGCGGCGCGGACGCAGATCTCTCCCGTCACCCCGGCGTCCTCGGTCAAACCGCCACCCTCGCACTCGAACGGCTCGACGGCGACCTCGACCCCAGGAAGCGGTCGGCCGACGCACACTCCCTCGCCGGGTCCCGCTTCCCCTATCTGCTGGTGCGAGACGTCGGTGACCGGCAGCACCTCGGTCATGCCGTACGGCGTGTGGAGGGCGGCGTTCGGGAGCACCTGCGCCACGGCCGCGAGCAACGAGGCAGGCACGGGCGCTCCGGCCGACATCAGCAGCCTGACTCGCGCCAAGGCGTCGCGCTGGCTCGCCTCCAGGTCGGAGCTCGTGGCGACCACCCGCCGCAGCGCCGCGGGCGAGGCGAAGACGACGCGGGCGTCCACGGCGGCCGCCGCGTCAGCCAGCAGCGGCGCCGTCAGGGTGTCAGGTGCGGTGACGTCGATGTCAGGCACCGACGACCCGAGCCCCAGAGCGGGTCCGAGGAGGGAGAAGGGCGCGAACGCGGCGACGAACGTGTCGTCGGGACCGAGGCCGTACGTCGCTCGGACCAGATCGACCTGGGCGCGGACCTGGCGGTGCCGGTAGACGACCCCCTTCGCCGGACCTGTGGCTCCAGAGGTGAAGACGACCGCGCAGTCCGCGTCAGGTCCCGGCGGCGGTGGCGGCGGCGCGCTGCGACCCCGACGCGCGAGCTCGTCGAGGTCGTGGTCGACCCCGAGCGCGCGGCGCGAGACTGCGGGCAGTGCGCGTACGGCGATCCGCGAGCCGGGCAGCCCCATCACCCGGGCTGCGGCGAGGCCGGGCTCCGCCGCCACGAGGTGGTCGATGCCCGCACCGCGGAGGGCGCGGCGCATGCCTGCGAACCCGAGTCCCTTGTCGGCGACCACGACCACAGCCCCCGCACGCCAGACGGCGTAGACGATCGACGTCAGGTCCGCGGACGGCTCGACCAGGAGCCCGACGCGGTCGCCCGGCCGTACTCCTGCCTCGGCCAGCCCGGCGGCCAGCTCGGAGACGCGCCGCGACATCGCTGCCCAGCTCACCGTGGCGCCTCGCACGGACATGATCGGGCTGGCGTCGTCAGCGCGGCGGTCCAGCGGGCCCCAGAGGGGTTCGGGCCGCGAAGACGTCGGTCCAGCGACGCTCGCCTCCTGTGGCGCAGACGAGGGCATCTCGAGATCCGCCACCCAGCGCGCCACGAGGTCGGTGTACTCCGGGGCGTCCTCGGTCACGAGGTGCGACGCGCCCTCGAAGCGGTGGACCTCGGCGTGCGGCAGCCGCTCGAGCAGGTCGGCGAGGTAGCGCTGGCCGAAGACCGGGTCACGCGGGCCCCAGAACATCAGGGCCGGCACGTCGAGCGTGCGCACACCCTCAGCCAGCTCAGCCACGACGTCGTACGACGGGTGGCCGGGCGAGAAGGGGATGTCGGCGACGAAGTCGCCGACCGCCCGGCGCCGGTCGATGGTGTCGTACGGCAGCGCCAGCGCGTCGCGGACCGCCCGGGGCAAGGCGGGTCGGGACAGCGCCGAAGTCGCGCGGACGAAGGTCGGGGTGGCCACGCAGCCGAAGGAGCGCACGCCTGGCAGGTGCGCCAGCCGGATGAGCAGCGGACCCATGTCCCCCGGCGGCTGCGCCACTGCCGTGTTGCCCACGATCACCCCGCGCAGCTGGTCGCGGTGGGCCAGCGCCCATCCCAGCGAGAGGATCCCGCCCCAGTCATGCCCCACCGTGACGACCGGCCCCCTCACGCCGAGGGCCTCGGTGAGACAGCCCAGGTCGGCAACCCGTTGCCCCACGGAGCGGGGGCTCTCGGTGCGCTCGGAGAACCCCATCCCGAGGTGGTCGGGAGCGATGACGCGCCACCCCTCCGGGGCGGCGCCGAGCAGCCCCCGCCACAGGTACGACCACGTGGGGTTGCCGTGCACGCACAGCAGGGTGCCGCGCGTGGGCTCGGCGCCGTTGTCGAGCAGGTGCCACGCCCGTGGTCTCCCCTCGGCGTCGGGTGCCGAGACCGTCTGCGACCAGGTGGGGTCGAGGCCGGGCAGGTCCCCCAACGTGGGTCGGTGGCCCGTCGCGAAGCGAGCGGAGCCCGTCGACGACAGCGGCGTCACCAGCGGATCTCGAGACAGCTGGCGTTCAGCCCGGAGCCGATCCCCATCAGCAGGACCCGGTCACCGCTTCTCAGGTCATCGCTGGCGCCGGCCAGGGTGAACGCCACGGAGGCTGGTCCGATGTTGCCGAATTCCGGGAAGGTCCGCGGGACCCGGTCGGGCTCGATGTCCAGCCGCACGCAGATCGCGTCGGTGTGGACCTGGGAGATCTGGTGCAAGAAGTAGCGGCTGATCCCGTCGTCCCAGCCGAGCTCAGCAGCCGACTCGCTCCACAGGTCGCCGGACAGCTCGAGGCCTGCCTCGAGGAGCCCCTTGAGGTCCGTCTTCATCACGTCGTTGTCGCCCACGCAGAGCTCGTGGTGCTGGGTGGCCGCGCGGTTGACGCCTGCGACGAGCCGGTGGCCCTCAGGGTGCTGGTCCGCACGGCCGAGGACCATCGCCACCGCACCCGAGCCCAGCGTCAGCGCGGCGAACTCCTGCATCAGGTCACTCGCGGTGACGTCGGTCGAGGACAGACGCTTGATCGTCGCCTCCTGGACCGGTTGCGAGTCCTCGCTGTCGACCACCAGGGCGTGGTCGATGAGGCCAGCCTCGATCATGGACGCAGCGATCTCCATGCCGTTGATGAATCCCAGGCAGGCGTTGGTGACGTCGAAGTTCCGGCACGCCGGCGACAGGCCGATGGCATCGTGGATGACCACTGCCGTCGAGGGCTCGAGCCACTCGCGGCTCAGCGAGGAGTTGATCATCAGGCCGACGTCCCCGGCTGCCACGCCGCTGGCGGCGAGAGCCGCTCGCCCGGCCGCGACCGCACCGTCGATGAACGAACCGTCGTCGGCCCAGCGCCGCCGCTCACGGATGCCGACCAGACCCTCGAGGAGGCCGGCGCGCATGCGCGTGCGCCGGTAGACCTCGCCCAAGCGGTCGTCGAGCTCGGCGGAGGTGACGACGATCGGTGCCTCGATCCGCTCCGCGCCAAGGAGGACGGTGCGTTCGTAGCGGTGCGTCGAGTTCTGGTTCATCGTTGCTCCTGGGGGCGCGCCGGCCCCGGGTTCGGGGACAGGTCCGGCTCGTTCACCGGGTACCCGTTTGCAGCGTAGGCACGCTGTCGCTGCGGCGGCTCGGTCGCCGACCCACGGCGCGAGATCGGCAAGCTCGGCGCGACCCGTGTCGGCGATGCCGGCCAGGCGCCGCGTCTTCACGCTGCGTGGAGACGTCCCTCGAGAAATCTGCTCAGATGATGCCCTCGGGGTGCGGCTGTTGGTGGAGCAGCGAAGCCCGCCGGTGTCGCCGACCCGTGTCGATGACCCCACTCCCAGGAGGAACCGTGAAGCTTCTGCTCACTTCTGGAGGCGTGACGAACGCCAGCATCCGCGACGCGCTGGTCGAGCTCCTCGGGAGGCCGATTGCCGAGTGCACCGCACTGTGC
>CADCUM010000122.1 GCA_902805885.1 uncultured Nocardioides sp.
GCCACACCCCACTCGGGGGTTCTCCTCACGTCAACCAGCCTCTTGCGCCACCAACGTCATGGCCGGGTACACCTAGACGCTGTCCGACTAAACAACAGACTCGTCTCAGACGTTGAAGCGGAACTCGACCACGTCGCCGTCGCTCATGACGTAGTCCTTGCCCTCCATGCGCACCTTGCCGGCCTCCTTGGCCTTCTGCATGGAGCCGGCCGCCATCAGGTCGTCGAAGGAGACGATCTCGGCCTTGATGAAGCCCTTCTGGAAGTCGGTGTGGATGACCCCGGCGGCCTCGGGAGCGGTGGCGCCCTTGCGGATCGTCCACGCGCGGGACTCCTTGGGACCGGCCGTGAGGTAGGTCTGCAGGCCGAGGGTGTCGAAGCCGACGCGGGCGAGCTGGTCCAGCCCCGACTCCTCGATCCCCATCTCCGCCAGCATCTCGTGGGCCTCCTCGTCGGAGTCGAGCTCCACGAGCTCGGACTCGAACTTGGCGTCGAGGAAGATCGCCTCGGCGGGCGCGATGATGTCGCGCATCCTCTGCTTGAGGTCGTCGTCGGCGAGCTCGTCGGCGTCGCAGTTGAAGACGTAGATGAACGGCTTGGCCGTCAGCAGCGAGAGCTCGCGCAGGAGCGAGCGGTCGATGTCGGTCGCGATGACGGGCGTGCCGCTCTCGAGCGCGTCCTTCGCGGCCCGGGCGGCCTCGAGGTTGGCCACCAGGTCCTTGACCTTGCGCGACTCCTTCTCGAGTCGGGCGATCGCACGGTCGACGGTCTCCAGGTCGGCGAAGATCAGCTCGGTCTGGATGGTCGAGATGTCGTTGGCGGGGTTCACCTCGCCGTCGACGTGGGTGACGTCCTCGTCGCGGAAGACGCGGGTCACCTGGCAGATCGCGGACGACTCGCGGATGTGGCTGAGGAACTTGTTGCCCAGGCCCTCGCCCTGCGAGGCGCCACGGACGATGCCGGCGATGTCGACGAACTCGACGGTCGCGGGCAGCTGCCTCGCCGAGCCGAACACCTCCGCGAGCCGGGGCAGCCGCTCGTCCGGCACGCCGACCACGCCGACGTTCGGCTCGATGGTGGCGAACGGGTAGTTCGCCGCGAGGACGTCGTTCTTGGTGAGGGCGTTGAAGAGGGTGGACTTGCCCGCGTTGGGGAGACCGACGATGCCGATGGTGAGAGCCACGGGCGGGGAGTCTACGGCGGCGCTCGGTGGCGCGACGAAACGTGAGGAGCCACCTGCCAGACTCGGCGCATGAGCGAGCTGGGGGGTACGACGGCGCTCCTGCGTGCGCCGCTCAACCAGGTGTCACCGCGGGCGGTCCCCTACTGGACCATCTCGGCCCTGGTCGGCGACGAGGTCCTCCTCGCCGCCTGCGTCGCGGCCCGTCTCCTGGTCCCCGGCGTGCCGGGCTGGACGACGTGGCTGCTCGTCGTCCTCGCCGTGCTGGCCGTCGTGCACGCGGTCGTCATGCCGAGGATCCGGTACGACGTGCACCGGTGGGAGGTCACCCCCATCGCCGTGCACACCCGGTCGGGGTGGATCGGCCGGGAGACCCGCATCGCCCCGATCAGCCGGGTGCAGACCGTCGACTCGCGGCAGGGCGCCCTGATGCGCGCCTTCGGCCTCGCCTCCCTGACGGTGACCACGGCGTCGGCCGCCGGACCCATCACGATCGACTGCCTCGACGCCGACACCGCGCGCGAGCTGGTCGCCCAGCTCACGGCCGTCACGGCGACCAGCGAGGGCGACGCGACGTGATCGCCGCACCCGAAGACGGGTGGATCCGGCTCGACCCCCGCAAGCTCCTGCTCGACCCGGTCAAGGCGATCGGCCAGGCAGTGGTGCCCGTGCTGGTGGCGCTGGTGGGCATCAGCCGGAGCGACACGAGCTACTGGCCGTTCCTGCTGCCGGTCGTCGTGATCGGGCCGCTGCTCCTCGGTGCCCTGCCCTGGCTCACCACCACCTACCGGCTCACCGAGAGCCAGTTCCAGCTGCGCAGCGGGGTGATCAACAAGCGCACGTCCACGGCTCCCCTCGACCGGGTCCGCAGCGTCGACCTCGAGGCGTCCCTGCTCCACCGCGTCCTCGGGCTCGAGAAGGTCCAGGTGGGCACCGGAGTCGACGACGAGCGCATCACCCTCGACGCGCTGGCCCGGCTCGACGCCGCGCGCCTCCGCGCCACCCTGCTCGCTCGGACGCGGCCGGACGTTCCTGCCGGAACGCCCACGACCTCGGGGCCCGCCGGGCCGGGTCGTCCGGAGGGCTGGCTGCAGGACCCGTCGGCACCCGTCGTACGACGTCCCGTGCCGCCGCAGGAGCTCGCGGCGATCGACTGGTCGTGGCTGCGGTTCGCACCGTTCAGCCTCGCCCGGCTCGTCGTCGTGGCCGGCGCGCTCGGCGTGCTGTCGCAGTTCGCCGACGACCTGCCGATCCTCGATGCCGACCAGGCGCGGTCCGCGTGGGAGTGGCTGCGCCAGTTCGCGGTGGCCCTCGTGGTCGTGGTGCTCGCGGTGGGCGCGCTCGTCGGCTGGGTGCTGATCGCCGTGCTGGGCTACGTCGTGCAGTGGTGGGGCTTCCGGCTGACCCGCGAGGCGGGGTCGCTGCACCTGCGGTCCGGACTGGTGACCACCCGCTCGGTCACGGTCGAGGAGGCCAAGGTGAGGGGCGTCGAGCTGGGTGAGCCGTTGCTCCTCCGCGGTGTGGGCGGCGCCGAGCTCCGCACGCTCACGACGGGACTGGAGAACGGGACGACCCAGGTGCTCCCACCGTGCCCCCGGGAGGTCGCGGTGGGCGTCGGGGGTGACGTGCTCGGCGAGGTCCGTCCGTTGCGGGTGCCCCTGGTCCCGCACGGGCCCCGCGCCCGCCGGCGGGCCTGGTTCGCCGCGGTGAGGGGCGTGCTGGTCCTGCCCGCCCTCGCGGTCGTCCCGGTCTGGCGGTGGGACCTCGCGTGGTGGTGGCCGCTCGTGGTCGCAGCCGTGACGGTCCCGCTGGCGGCCGTGGTGGGCGAGGCGGCGTACCGGCACCTCGGCCACGCCCTCGCCGGCGACCACCTCGTCGCGGGCAGCGGCAGCCTGGCCCGGGTCCGCACGGTGCTGGAGACCGAGGGGGTCATCGGCTGGGTGCTGACCCAGTCGTGGTGGCAGCGACGGATCGGGCTGGCCCACCTGGTGGTGACCACGGCCGCGGGCGCCGAGCGGGTCGTGGTGCGGGACGTGCCGGTCGCGGTGGGCGTCGCGCTGGCGGACGCCACGACGCCGGGGCTGCTGACGCCGTTCCTGGTGCCTACGGACCAGGCCCTCGGACTAGGTCCCGGACAGGGCGAACGCCCCTCCTGTTCGGGACAGGAGAGGCGTTCGCGCTGAGGGTCGGACGGGCTCAGGAGCCGTAGAGGTTCCGGACTCCGGCGCGGTCGGTGTCGGTCATCGACAGGTCGCTGGAGCTGCCGCCGCACTGCGGGTAGTGCATGATCGACGCGCGGTCGTACGGCGTCAGCGGCCGCCAGTTGTTGTCCTCGAAGCACTGACCGGCCTCGGGGCGGGTGTGCTCGTGCCGGAAGCCCAGGGTGTGCCCGAGCTCGTGGCCCATGATGTTGCCCGGCGTCCAGGAGCCCGAGCTCATCAGCGACGACGCGTTGACGAGGATGTTGCGGCTGCGCTTGGAGGTGCTGGGGAAGAACGCCCGGGCGATGTACTGCGTCGTGGTCGTCGGCTCGACGGAGAACAGGACGCTGTTGTTGCGGGTGGTGCAGCTGGAGTCCTGGGACGGCACGTAGGTGTAGTTGACCCGGGACGTGGCACCCTCCCAGAGCGCGACGCCCTGGTTCATCGCGTTGACGATGTTGGCCTTCTGGGTGCCGAACCGGTTGCTGATGCAGTACGTCAGGTTGAGCGCCTGCGAGGCCGACCACTTGTCGTCCGCCCCGTAGACGGTGTTCACCACGAGGCCCGACTCGTAGCCCGAGCCGTCGACCATGCGGTCGTAGAACTTCTGCAGGTCGCCGTCGTCGCCGACCGGCTCGTCGCCGTTGACGATGTACTGGTTGTCGGCGTCCTGCAGGGTGCTCGCCTTGAACTCCTTGTACGTCGGCACGTTCGTGCCGGACTCGGTCATGGCGGACGCGGGAGCCGCGAGGGCGACTCCGAGGGCTGCGACGGACGAGAGAGCGATCGACCCGAGTCGAGTGCGCATCATGGGGAACCTCCGGGTGGGTGGGTGTGGGCCGCAGCTCTCCCGGGGTGACGCGATCGATCACGCAACACTTCCCGAGATGAAGTGCGTGACCAGCAACATCTCCCGGGGACGGCGCCGGTGGCAAGGGTCCGGCCCGGTTTGTGCACAGATCCCCTCCTAGGGTGTGGGGGTGCGCATCGCCACCTGGAACGTCAACTCGCTCCGCTCCCGCATCGATCGTGTCGAGGCGTTCGTGCAGCGCCACGACGTCGACGTGCTGGCGCTGCAGGAGACCAAGGCCCGTGAGGACCAGCTCCCGCTGATGGGCCTGCAGGGGCTCGGGTACGACGTCGTGGTCGCCGGCACCAACCAGTGGAACGGCGTCGCGATCGTGTCCCGGGTGGGGATCGAGGACGTGCAGGTCGGCTTCGACGGCATGCCGCAGTGGGGCGACCCGTCCGTCGGTGAGTCCCGGGCGATCGCGGCGACCTGCGGCGGCGTACGCGTGTGGTCGCTCTACGTCCCCAACGGCCGCAAGCCCGACGACCCGCACTACGTCTACAAGCTCGACTGGCTGGCCCGGCTCCGGGAGGCCGCCCGCGAGTGGCTGGCGACGGACACCGCCCTGGTCGGCGACTGGAACATCTGCCCGACCGACGACGACGTGTTCGACGCCAAGCAGTTCCAGAAGTCCACCCACGTCACGCCACCGGAGAGGGCGGCGTTCCAGGGGTTCCTCGACGACGGGTACGTCGAGGTGACGCGCCCGCACGCCGCGGGGTACACCTACTGGGACTACTACCGCCAGCGCTTCGAGCGCGACCGGGGGCTGAAGATCGACTTCGCGCTGTGCTCGCCGTCGCTCGCCTCGCGGGTCACCGGGGCCCTCATCGACCGCGACGAGCGCGACCCCGCCCAGGGCACCGGGTCGCCGTCGGACCACGCGCCGGTCGTCGTCGACCTCGTCTAGGGGCGACCGCGCCGGGTCACCGGCCGGGCCTCACATCGCCCCCACCGGCGCAGGGGCGTCGGCCGGCTGCGGCGTGCGTCGGATCGCCCACGACATGACGGCGGCGACGGCACACAGCGCGGCGGCGGAGTAGAACGCCGGGTCGTAGCCGCCGGTGAGGTCGCGGACGACGCCCGCGCCGGTCGCTGCGACGGCCGCGCCGACCTGGTGGCTGGCGAAGACCCAGCCGAAGACGATGGGCCCCGTGCCGGCGCCGAAGTGCTCGCGGCACAGTGCCACCGTCGGCGGCACGGTCGCGACCCAGTCGAGACCGTAGACGACGATGAAGACCCACATGCTCGGCTGCACGTGGGGCGACAGCAGCACCGGCAGCGTCATCAGCCCCACCCCACGGAGCGCGTAGTAGCCGACCAGCAGCAGCCGCGGGTCGACCTTGTCGGTGAGCCAGCCCGAGGCGATGGTTCCGACGACGTCGAAGACCCCCACCACCGCGAGCAGCGAGGCGGCCGTCGTGGCCGGCATGCCGTGGTCGTGCGCCGCCGGCACGAAGTGCGTGGCGATCAGGCCGTTGGTGGTCATCCCGCAGATCGCGAACCCGCCCGAGAGCAGCCAGAAGGTGCGGCTGCGTGCGGCGTCGCGCAGCACTCCCACGGCCCGCGCGGCGCTCGACCCCGTCTGCACGTGGGGCGGCGCCCCCGGGTCGGCGTCGGTGGCGCCGTACGCCCGCAGGCCGATGTCGGCCGGGTGGTTGCGCAGCAGGAGCAGCACGAGCGGTACGACGGCCAGCGCGGCGAGGGAGGCGATGACCGCGGCGGCGCGCCAGCCGTGGTGCGTCGCCAGCCACGCGACCAGCGGGAGGAAGACCAGCTGACCGGTCGCGCTCCCCGCGGTGAGGATGCCGCTGACCAGGCCGCGCCGGGCCACGAACCAACGGCTGGTGATCGTCGCGACGAAGGCCATCGACATCGAGCCCGACCCGAGCCCGACCAGCAGCCCCCAGCAGAGCACCAGCTGCCACGGCTCCGTCATGAACACGGTGAGGCCGCTCCCCGCGGCGATCGTCACCAGCGCGAACGTCACCACCTTCACCACGCCGAAGCGGTCCATCAGCGCGGCGGAGAACGGCGAGATCAGGCCGAAGAGCACCAGGTTGAGCGAGACCGCGGAGCCGATGAGCCCGTGCGACCAGCCGAACTCCTGGTGGAGGGGCTCGATCAGCACACCGGGCACGGAGCGGAACGCCGCGGCCCCCACCAGGGTGACGAAGGCGACGGCGGCGACGACCCAAGCCCGGTGGACGCGGCTCGATGAGGGGGCGGTGCTGGGTGCGGCGGGGCTCGTGGTGGTCACGCGGTCCAGTGTCGAGCGACGCCCGCCCGGTCGACGAGTGGCCGGAATGCCAACATGTGAAAGAATCCGGCCATGACCCCCAGGCTCGTCCCCCACCGCGTCGCCGTCCTCGCCGTCCCGCCCGTCATCGGCTACGACCTCACCATCCCGCCCCAGGTCCTGGGCGAGGCAAGAGGCGCCGACGGGGAGCCGCTCTACGAGGTGGACGTCGTCACGGTGGACGGCCGGCCGGTCGCCGCGAGCCGTGGCTACGGCATCGCCCCGTCCGCGGGCCCGGAGGCGCTGACCGTCGCCGACACGGTCGTGGTGCCAGGCACCATGATCACGGGCCCGCGCACCGACGGGACGCTGCCCGACGACCTGCGCGCCGCGCTCGGCTCGGTGCGGGCGGACGCGCGCTGGGTCTCGATCTGCACCGGCGCGTTCGTGCTGGCAGCCGCCGGCCTCCTCGACGGCCACCGCGCCACCACGCACTGGAAGTACGCCGCGGACTTCCGAAGGCTCTACCCCGCGGCCGCCCTCGACGAGGACGTCCTCTTCACCGACGACGGGCGGGTGCTCACCTCGGCCGGCCTCAGCGCGGGGATCGACCTGTGCCTCCACCTGGTACGGCGCGACCACGGCACGGCGGTCGCCAACGCGGTGGCGCGGCACATGGTCGTGCCGCCGTGGCGCGACGGAGGACAGGCGCAGTTCATCGAGCGCGCCGTCCCCCAGGGTGCCGACGAGACGACCGCCGACGTGCGTGCGTGGGCCGAGGCCCACCTCGACGCTCCGCTGGACGTCGCCACCCTCGCGCACCGTGCCTCGATGAGCGTGCGGACCTTCACCCGCCGCTTCCGCGAGGAGACGGGCCTCTCCCCCGGCGCCTGGGTGGCCCAGCAGCGCGTCCGCCACGCCCTCCACCTCCTCGAGGTGAGCGACCTGAGCGTCGACGAGGTGGCCACCCGCGCCGGGATGGGCACGTCCGCGTCCCTGCGCCAGCACCTCCGCGCCAGCGTCGGGGTGTCGCCGTCGGCCTACCGGCGCACGTTCCGGGGCATCCCCCGCGGCGCGGACGCCGCACCGTCACCGTCCGCCTGACTGTCGGTGGGCTCGTCCATGGTGTCCCCATGGACCACATCCCCCTCCTCGCCCTGCTGCTGGGCCTGGCGCTCGGCCTCGGGCTGGGCGCGCTCGTCGGTGTCCTGTGGACCCGGAGCCGGGCCGCGACCGACCCGGCGGCCGCCGGCCTGCAGCAGCGCGCGATCGACCATGCCGCCGACCAGGCGGTCGTCCGCGAGGGCCTGGAGCGGCTGCAGGACCAGGTGCGCGACCTCGAGCACGCCCGGGCCACCTGGCAGGGACAGCTCAGCGAGCAGGTCTCCGACATGCGGCGGACCGCCGAGACGCTGCGCCAGGAGACCTCGTCGCTCGCCTCCGCGCTGCGCAAGCCGCAGGTCCGCGGCCGGTGGGGTGAGCTCCACCTCCGCCGCGCCGTCGAGCTCGCCGGCCTGGTCGCCCGGTGCGACTTCAGCGAGCAGGCGCGCCTCGACGACGGGGCGTTGCGCCCCGACCTGGTGGTCCACCTCGCCGGGGGCCGGTCGCTGGTCGTCGACGCCAAGGTCCCGCTCGACGCGTTCCTCGACGCGACGCGCGCCGACGACGACGACGAGCGGGAGCACCACCTCGCCCGGCACGCCCGCCAGCTCCGCACCCACGTCGACCAGCTCGCCGCCAAGGCCTACTGGCGCTCCCTTCCCGGGACCCCCGAGTTCGTGGTGATGTTCGTGCCGGCGGAGGCGTTCCTCTCGGCGGCCCTCGACGAGCAGACCGACCTCATCGAGCACGCTGCCGCCCGCCACGTCGTGCTGGCCACGCCGACGACCCTGATCGCGCTGCTCCGCACGGTCGCGCAGGGGTGGTCCCACGAGACGCTGGCCGCCCAGACCGCCGAGGTCCAGCGGCTCGGCCGCGACCTCCACGAGCGGCTGGCGACGATGGGTCAGCACCTCGACCGCGTCGGCCGCTCGCTGCGGGGCGCCGTGACGTCCTACAACGCGGCCGTCGGGTCGCTGGAGGGCCGGGTGCTGGTCACCGCTCGTCGGTTCAGCGAGCTCGGGGTGACCGACGACGAGCTGCCGGCTCCGGGCCAGGTGGAGGTGCTGCCGCGCTCGATGGGGGCGCCCGAGCTCACCCCGAGCGACCCCGCCGACTCGGCCCACCGCGACCACTCCGACTCGGCGCGCCGCGCCCGGGGCGCCTGAGCGTGGTCCTAGGTTGAGCAGCGTGAGCCGGGCCGAAGCAGCCGATGCCTTCTGGGACGTCGGGTCCGAGCCGGGCCGGGCCGTGGTGGCCCTGGGGGTCGCTGCCACCCTGACCGCCGTGACCATCGACGTGGTGCTGGTCGGTCGGCTGACGATGTTCTTCGACCTGGCCTTCGTGGCGCTCTGCCTGGCGCTCGCCGTCCTGGTCCGCCGCGGGGACTTCTGGACGGTCGGCCTGCTGCCGCCACTGCTGATGCTCGCCGTCTTCACGTTCCTCGCGATCATCGCGCGCGACACGATCGCCGACCCGCGGGACAACACCGTCCAGGCGGTCGTGTCCGGGGTGGCCCACCACAGCGCGGCGCTGCTCGCGGGCTACACCCTGTGCCTGGCCTGCCTGGGCTGGCGGGCGCGCCGCGAGGTGCGCGAGGTCCTGGTCTGAGCTGCCTGGTCCGGGCTGCCTGGTCCGAGCCGCCTCAGGCCTCGAAGCGGGCCGGGTCGCCCGCGCCGCGCCGTACGACGACCGGCTCGTCCTCCGACCAGTCGATCACCGTGGTCGGCTCCGCCGTGACGTCTCCCGACTCCACCACGACGTCGACGACGTGGTCGAGCTCCTCCTTGATCTCCCAGCCCATCGTGCGGGCCTCGTCCTCGCCGGGGAGGATCAGCGTGCTCGTGAGGATCGGCTCCCCGAGCTCCTCGAGCATCGCCGCCACCAGCGAGTGGTCGGGGATGCGGACGCCGACCGTGCGCTTCTTGGGGTGCATCAGCCGCTTCGGCACCTCGCCGGTGGCCGGGAGGATGAAGGTGTAGGGGCCGGGGGTGGCCCCCTTGATCGCTCGGAACGCCGAGTTGTGGACGTGGACGAACTGCCCGAGCTGGGAGAAGTCGCGGCACATCAGGGTGAAGTGGTGCTTGTCGTCGAGCTCGCGGATGCCGAGGATGCGGTCGCGGCCGTCCCGGTTGTCGAGCCGCGACCCGAGGGCGTAGCCGGAGTCGGTCGGATAGGCGATCAGCGCGTCGTCACGCAGCGCGTCGACCACCTGGGTGACCAGGCGGGGCTGCGGGTTGACGGGGTGGATGTCCAGGTAGCGCGCCACGAGGCACCTCCTCCGGTCGGGGTTGGGGGGACGTCGGAGCCGGTCAGGCCCTCTGCGCGGCCCGGAGGTCGCGGCGCAGCTCCGGGGGCAGCGCGAAGATCAGCGACTCCTCGGCCGTCTGCACGGCCCGGGCGTCGGGGTAGCCCCGCTCGGCGAGGAACCGCAGGACTCCCTCGACGAGCTCCTCGGGCACGGACGCACCCGAGGTGACCGACACGTTGCGCACGCCCTCGAGCCAGGCCTCGTCGATCTCGGAGGCGTCGTCGACGCGGTAGGACGCCTTCGCCCCGGCCTCCAGCGCCACCTCGACGAGGCGGACCGAGTTGGAGGAGTTGCCGGAGCCGACGACGATCACGAGGTCGGCGTCCTGGGCGATCTCCTTGACCGCGAGCTGGCGGTTCTGGGTCGCGTAGCAGATGTCGTCGCTCGGCGGGTCGAGCAGCAGCGGGAACCGCTCGCGGATCGCGGCGACGGTCTCGAGGGTCTCGTCGACCGAGAGCGTCGTCTGCGAGAGCCACGCGACGCGGGCGGGGTCGCGCACGACGATGCCGGCGACGTCGTCCGGCGACTGCACGAGCTGGATGTGCTCGGGCGCCTCGCCGGCCGTCCCCTCGACCTCCTCGTGCCCCTCGTGGCCGATGAGCAGGATGTCGTAGTCCTCCGCGGCGAACCGCCGGGCCTCGTGGTGCACCTTGGTCACCAGCGGGCAGGTCGCGTCGATCGTCTTCAGCCCCCGGTCGGCGGCCTGGGCGTGCACCGCCGGCGACACGCCGTGGGCGGAGAAGACGACCGTCTTGCCCTCGGGCACCTCGTGGAGCTCCTCGACGAAGATCGCACCACGTGACTCGAGGTTCGCCACGACGTGCTTGTTGTGGACGATCTGCTTGCGGACGTAGACCGGGGCGCCGTAGAGGTCGAGCGCCTTCTCCACCGTGATGACGGCCCGGTCGACGCCGGCGCAGTAGCCGCGCGGGGCGGCCAGCAGCACGTTCTTGGCGCTCTCGGGGTCGAGCACCGGGGGCAGGCCCAAGTCGGTCATGGGGTCGAGTCTACGGACGTCCGCGCGCATCGGCCGCTTCGTGGAAGCCCGCACCCGTCGTCGTACGGCGCGGGACGGGGGTGGGCCGTCGGAGGGCTCCCCTAGAGTCGCCGCGTGGCCTCACTCCGCGACGCGACCCCCGAGGCGCCGGCGCCCGTCCGCGCCGTCGCCAACGCGGTGAGCCAGTGGATCGACCGGCTCGGCTCGGTGTGGGTGGAGGGTCAGATCGCCCAGGTCAACCGGCGGCCCGGCGTCAACACCGTGTTCATGACCCTGCGCGACGCCGTGGCCGACATCTCGGTGACCCTGACCTGCCCGCGCTCGCTCTTCGACTCCCTCGACCCGCCGGTGGTCGAGGGCGCGAGCGTCGTGGTCCACGCCCGACCGACGTTCTACGCCAACAGGGGCAGCTTCTCCCTCGCCGCGCGGGAGATCCGGATGGTCGGGCTCGGTGAGCTGCTCGCCCGCCTCGAGCGTCGCCGCCAGCTCCTGGCCGCCGAGGGGCTCTTCGCTCCCGCCCTCAAGCGCGACCTGCCCTTCCTGCCCGAGTGCGTGGGCCTGGTCACCGCGCCCAACAGCGCGGCCGAGCGCGACGTGCTCGACAACGCCCGTCGCCGCTGGCCGTCGGTGCAGTTCGTGGTGCTGCACGCGGCGATGCAGGGTCCGCGGTCGGCGACCGAGGTCATGGAGGCGCTCGAGCGGCTCGAGCGCGACCGGCGCGTCGACGTCGTCGTGGTCTCCCGCGGTGGCGGCTCCGTGGAGGACCTGCTGCCGTTCTCCGACGAGGCGCTCGTCCGCGCCGTCCACGGGATGCGCACGCCCGTCGTGTCAGCGATCGGCCACGAGCAGGACCAGCCCCTGCTCGACCTGGTCGCCGACGTGCGCGCCTCCACCCCGACCGACGCCGCCAAGCTCGTCGTCCCCGACATGGCCGAGGAGGTGCGGGGCGTGACGTGGGCCCGCGACCGGCTGCGTCAGCTCGTCGACCAGCGGGTCGCTCGGGAGGAGCAGTGGCTCCGCGACCTGCGGCTGCGGCCCGCCCTCGCCGACCCGCGCAACCTGCTGGACGACCGGTCCCGTGAGGTCGACGACCTGGTCGGCCGCGCGCGGCGTTGCGTGGGCCACCGGCTCGACCGGGCTGCCGACGACATCGGTCACCACCGCGCGCGAGCGCGCGGCCTGTCCCCGCTGGCGACGCTGCAGCGCGGGTACGCCGTCGCGCTCGACGCCGACGGCCACGTCCTGACCTCGGTCGCGCAGGCCGCGCCTGGAGCCGCGGTGTCGATCCGCGTGGCCGACGGACGTGTCCACGCCACGACCGTCCGCACCGAGCCCGATCCCGCCTCCCCCCGCGAAGGGACCACCGATGACTGACGAGACCCCCACCTACGAGGCCGCCCGCGAGGAGCTCATCGAGGTCGTCCGCACCCTCGAGACCGGCGGCACCACCCTCGAGGAGTCCCTCGCGCTGTGGGAGCGCGGCGAGGCCCTGGCCCGCATCTGCCAGGACTGGCTGGACGGCGCACGGAGGCGGCTGGACGAGGCGTCGGCACCTGCCGAGGACTGAGGGGTTCCCGGTGAGCACGGTGCGCGCGACGTCGTTCGGGGCGTGGGCGGACGAGTACGACGCGTGGCGTCCCACCTATCCCGATGCCGCGGTGGACTGGCTGGTCCCGCCGGGCGACCCGAGGGTCGCGGAGGTCGGTGCGGGGACGGGCAAGCTGACCGACCGCCTCGTCGAGCGCGGGATCCGGCCCGACGTGGTCGAACCGGACGGACGCATGCTGCAGCTCATCGGCGAGCGCCATCCGCAGCTGGCGACCCACGAGGCAGACATCTCCGGCCTACCGCTGCCCGACCGCTCCGTGGACGCGGTCCTGGTCGCCGACGCATGGCACTGGTTTGCGAAGGACGACGCCGCCCCGGAGGTGTCCCGGGTGCTGCGGCCGGGCGGGTGGCTCGGCTGCGTGTGGAACGTCCCCGTGCTGCAGCACGACTGGCAGTGGCAGGCGCTCCGGCTCGATCCCGCCCTCGCGCTCCCCCGCGACCTCGACCCGCTGGACCGACTCGGGCTCTCGACGGGCGTCGCGGAGCAGCGGGCGTTCCGCTGGACCTGGTCGCTCACCCCGCAGCAGTGGCGTGGCTTCGTCTCGACCGTCTCGCACGTCCGGCTGCTCCCCGAGGACGAGTGCCAGGACGCCCTCGCCGAGACCGAGCGACTGGTCACGCGCGCCTGCTCGGCGGCCGGGACCGCCGCCGTACCGCTCTCGCACGACGCGCTCTGCGTGCGCTGGCGGCCGTCGGCGTAGAGATCGCCCGGCGTTCGCTCGGTGACTGACTGGCGGGGCGGTCCGGCGGACCAAGGGTCATCGTCGTTGCGCATCGACTGTCCGGGGCGCGAGCTCCATGATCCGGGTCGGCCGGCCGTCGTCCACGCCGACCTCATCCGTGGCGACGAACCCCGCGGCAGCCCACGCCGCGATCGCCCGCGGGTTGTCGAGGGCCGGATCCACGGTGAGCCCCGTCCAGCCGGACGCCGTGAGCTCGGCGGCCAGCGCTCGCGCCGCTCGAGGGCCGATGCCGCGACCCTGCGCCTCCGCTGCAAGGAACATGTCGAGCCCGCAGCGGTCGGGGCGACGCCACGCCTGGACGTAGCCGACGGGCATTGTCCGCTCGCACACCACGTACGAGATCACCGCCGGCGCACGGCGACCGGTGTACTTGATCAGCACCTCCTCGACCGTGAGCCCACGACCGCCCCAGAACCGGTGCACCTCCGGGGCCTGGGTCCACGCGCTGATGAGCTCCGCGTCGCTGTCCCGCGCCAGCCTGAGCGTCACCCCGTCCTCGGCGACGACGGCGCTGGGGAAGTCGGACGGCACGGGCACACGGTAGTCAGGCGGACCGAGGGGGGTCACCCGTGCGGTGCCGGCCACCGCCTTGTCAGCCGTCCGTTGCCGACCTTCCGTTGCCGACCGTCACTCGGCGGCCGCGCCTCGCGCCCCTGCAGGGCGGGCATTCAATCGTCGCCTAGCGGAAACCGTTGTCCACAGGCACCTTCACACGCAGGGATCGAGTGTCGGTGGGTCCTGCCAAGGTGGTGCTGTGACCACGAC
Organism: uncultured Nocardioides sp.; assembly: GCA_902805885.1. GTDB lineage: Bacteria > Actinomycetota > Actinomycetes > Propionibacteriales > Nocardioidaceae > Nocardioides. The sequence continues at coordinate 13,992 of CADCUM010000122.1, forward strand.
AGCGACCGAGCGCAGGACCCGCGACCCGCGGGCCGTGCTGGGTCGTGCGGTCGACGCGATGGCGGCGCGTCGGCGGGCGGAGGTCGCGGTCCTCGAGGCC
>CADCUM010000123.1 GCA_902805885.1 uncultured Nocardioides sp.
AGCAGCGGGTCCAGGTCGGCGGCGTCCTGCAGGGGCAGGGCGATGTCCTGCGGCCTGTCCGGGGTCGTCCTCGTCCCGACGCTCATGGGCTGCTCCTCACCGGCTCGCCAGCTGTGTCGCGTCGCCGGTACCCACCGAGCAGGGATCGACCCGGGACCAGACCCTCGGGCTGTCACGCGGGCGGAGCCACTTCCGCCTTCCGTCTAGGGGACGAGCTCGACGTCCTCCCCGCGCAGGATGACGCGGAAGCCGTCGCCCTGGACGGCGACGTCCTCCAGCACCAGCCCCTCGGGAAGGCCCTCGACCTCGTGCTCGATCGTCACGAGGCGGCGTACGACGTCGGCGAGCTCGTCGGACACCGACTCGAGCCCGCCGACGTCGATGGAGAGCGGCTCGAGCAGCAGACGACCCGCTGCGGCTTCCACGGTGCCGGTCGCGGTGACGCTCAGCTCGCGGCCCTGGACCTCGACCGAGCGGACGACGGTGGCCTGGCCGTCGGGTGCGGCGGAGACCACGACCCCGTCCCCGATCTCGTCCATGACGACCTCGAACGGCACGGTCGCCTCCACCGACATCCGAGCGGCGACGATGGCGTCGGGGCTCGTGACCACGTCCTGGCCGAGGGCCGTCACGTCACGCAGCTCGGAGCCCGCGGCCACCATGGTCCACGCCTCGAGGTCCAGCTCCGCGAACCACGCCTCGCCCTCGCGCAGGTCGGCAGGGGGCTCGAGACCCCACACCTTGCCGGTGTCCATCGCGGACGGGACGGGACGCGGCGCGTCGTCGTCGACCGGGTCGGTGACGAGCCACCACAGGGCCGCCAGCGCGACGAGGAGCAGGAGGAGCATGGCGACAGCGCCGAGCAGCATGTCCTTGGCTCGGCCGCGTCGCATCATCCCAGTCTGCCGGGTCAGCGACCGGGGACGGGTCCCACCGCCGCGGTCAGCCCAACGGCGGGAGCGTCACGACCTGACCGGCATAGCTGAGCCCCGCGCCGAAGGCGATGAGCAGGGCGAGGTCGCCCTCCTTCGCCTCGCCCTTGCGCAGCATGGCCTCCATCGCCAGCGGCACGGACGCGGCGGAGGTGTTGCCGGCGTCCACGACGTCGGTGCCGACGGCGACGGAGTCCGGTAGCTTGATGTTGCGCGCCAGGGTCTGGGTGATCCGCAGGTTGGCCTGGTGGGGGATGAAGGCGTCCAGGTCGTCGACCGCCACCCCGGCGAGGCTGAGCGCCTCGTGCGCGACCTCGGCCATGGCGAACGGCGCCCAGCGGAAGACGGCCGTGCCCTCCATCTGGACCACGGGGTGGTCGAAGTCGGTGTGGTCGCGGCTGCCCATGCAGCTGGGGGTCTGGGTGATGACGTGGGCCTGGGAGCCGTCCGAGCCCCACGCCGTCGGGCCGATCCCCGCGGCGTCCGACGGTCCCACGACGACCGCTCCGGCGCCGTCGGCGAAGATGAACGCCGTACCGCGGTCGGTCGGGTCCATGAAGCGGCTCAGCTGCTCGACACCGATGACCAGGACGTACCTCTCCGCACCGGAGCGCACCATCGACGCCGCCAGGTTGAGCGCGTGGCAGAAGCCCGCGCAGCCGGCGGAGATGTCCATGGCGGCCTTCTTCACCCCGAGCTGGTCGGCGACCTGGGCCGCCGAGGCGGGGGTGTGCTCGGGGTGCGTCGACGTGGCGACGAGGATGCACCCGAGCTCGTCCGCCGTCACGCCGGACACCTTCAACGCCCCCTCGGCAGCGGCCGTGGCCATGCTGATCAGCGTCTCGCCCTCACCGGCGAAGCGTCGGGTCCGGATGCCCGACCGGGTCTGGATCCACTCGTCGTTCGAGTCGAGGACCTCGCAGACCTCGTCGTTGGTCACGACCCGCTCGGGGCGGTAGACGCCGAGGCCGAGCATCGCTGCGTGCGTGAGGTCCGTCGGCTGGTGGATGGTCATCCCGCGAGCATAGGCAGCGGCGGGACCGGGTGAGAACTCACCCAGGAGGCGCGAGGAGGTCGATCGTCCGCGGGTCCGTCTCACCACCGTTCGAGGTCCATGAGAAACACCACGCGTCTTCGACCAATCCGGCGATCAGACCGCTCCGAACACCGTTGAGCCGCCGCTCGGGCGGCCCCACTGACGAAGGGTTCCCACCGTGCGTCTTCCCTCCCTCTCCACCCGGCCGTCCCCGTCCATGGCCGTGTCGATCCTCGCGCTGGTCGTGGCGTCCACCGGCACGTCGTACGCCGCGGGCCTGATCAGCTCCGACGACATCAAGGACAACTCGGTCCGGTCCAAGGACATCCGCAACGGCACCGTCCAGGGCAAGGACCTCAAGAAGGGCGCCGTCGGCTCCTTCCGGATCAAGAACGGCTCGGTCAAGGAGAAGGACCTCGCCCCCGGCGTGCTGAACGAGGGCGACACGCGGTGGGCGCTCGTGGACGCCACCGGGGCGATCATCGCCCAGTCCGGTGGCTTCACGGTCGCTGCCGGCTACCCGACGCTCGCTCCGACGGCGACCGACCCGACCGGCCAGCGCGCCAACGGCAACGTCTACATCAACGCCGGCGAGAACCTCTCCAACAACGGCATCGTCGCCACCATCGCGCTGCAGAACACCACCGACCTCAACGGCGACGGGGTCACCGGCGGTCGTGCGGCCGGCCCCGACGCCAACCCGGAGTTCTCCGGCGAGATCGCCGTCGCGATGTGCACCCCGGGCGTCGTCAACTGCGCGCCTCCCGGCACCGACAACAACAACCACCTCGTCGTGAGCCCGCGCAACAGCGACGGCAGCTTCACCACGAGCGGAGCGCGCAAGCGCTTCTACGTCGTCGTCACCGGCGACTCCAGCGACCGCCCCTGATCCAGGGGCACCCCGGGGAGGGAACGGGGAGGGACTCATGGGGGGCGGCTGCCGGGGCGGCCGCTCCCCATGACTTCGTCGGCTAGGTTCGACCAGGTGATCCGCGACTACACCGACGACGAGGCGCGGCGAGCGCTGGTGCTCAAGTGGGGGACGGCCGACCCCGACGTGCTGCCCGCCTGGGTGGCCGAGATGGACTTCGCGGTCGCGGAGCCGATCACCGCAGCCCTGCACCGCGCGGTGGACGAGGGTGTGCTCGGCTACCCCGTGTTCGGCCACGGCGGCGAGCTCGCCGAGGCGTACGCCGGCTTCGCGCGGCGGCAGTTCGGGCACGACGTCGACCCCGACCTGGTCCTGCCGGTCGCCGACGTCACTGCCGGGGTGCGGCTGGCCCTCGACGTGCTCAGCGAGCCCGGCCCCGTGGTGATGCCGGTCCCGGCCTACTCGCCCCAGCTCGCCGTGCCGCAGATCACTGGCCGCGAGCGGGTGGATCTCGTCGTCGACCCGGACGACGAGCGGGCGGGCATCGATCTCGACCGCCTCGACGCGCTGCTGGCCGGCGGCGCCCGGACGCTGCTCCTCACCCAGCCGCACAACCCGTGGGGCCGGGTCTTCACCCGCGAGGAGCTCGAGGGCGTGCGCGACGTCGTGGTCCGGCACGGCGCGCGCGTCGTGAGCGACGAGATCCACGCGCCCCTGGTCCTGCCCGGTGCCGAGCACGTGCCCTACCTCTCGCTCGACGGCGCCGCCGACCACGCCGTCGCGCTGGTCTCGGCGTCCAAGGCGTTCAACATCGCCGGGCTCAAGTGCGCCCAGGTCGTCTGTGGCGACGCGGCGACCCGCGACCTCCTCGCAGGCGTGCCGCTGGCGCGCAACGACTCCTGGTCCAGCCTCGGCGTCGTGGGGTCGGTGGCGGCGTACGACGAGGGCGACGCCTGGCTCGCCGCGCTCCGCGAGCGGCTCGGCGACCAGCGCGACCTCCTGGCCGAGCTGCTCTCCGAGCACCTGCCGCTGGCGCGGATGCGGCCCCTCGAGGCGACGTACCTCGCCTGGCTCGACCTGCGCGCCTACGGGTACGAGTCCCCCGCCGGACAGTGCCTCACCGTCGGGCGGGTGTGGGTCGCGGAGGGCGCGGACTACCACCCCGGTCTGGCCGGGCACGTGCGCCTGAACATCGCGACGTCCCCGGATCGGATGAGGGAGGTCGTGCGCCGGATGGCGCATGCGCTGGGTGCGGCATGATCGACCCGTGACCACGATCTCCGTCGCCGGGCTCGGCTACGTCGGCCTCTCCATGGCCGTGCTGCTCTCCCGCCACAACAAGGTGCGCGCCCTCGACGTCGACCCCGAGCGCATCGAGATGCTGCGCCGCGGCGAGAGCCCGATCCACGACGAGGACATCTCGCGCTTCCTGGCCGAGGAGGACCTGGACCTCACGTTCACCACCGACGCGGAGCAGGCCCACCGCGACGCCGAGTTCGTGATCGTCGCGACGCCGACCAACTACGACCCGGTGACCAACTACTTCGACACCTCGCTGGTCGAGGTCGTCATCCGCGACGTGCTGCGGATCAACCCGGACGCGACGATGGTCGTGAAGTCGACGGTGCCGGTGGGCTACGTCGAGGACGTGCGCCGGCGCCTGGACACCGACAACGTCATCCACTCGCCCGAGTTCCTCCGCGAGGGGCGGGCACTGCACGACAACCTCCACCCCGACCGGATCGTCGTGGGCGAGCAGTCCGACCGGGCGCGGTTCTTCGCCGACCTCCTCGTCAAGGGAGCCGACGCCGACGACGTACCCGTCCTGCTCACCGCGCCGACCGAGGCGGAGGCGATCAAGCTCTTCTCCAACACCTACCTCGCGATGCGGGTCGCGTTCTTCAACGAGCTCGACTCCTTCGCGATGGCCCGGGGCCTCGACACGCGCTCGATCATCGACGGCGTCGGCCTCGACCCCCGGATCGGCACGCACTACAACAACCCGTCCTTCGGGTACGGCGGCTACTGCCTGCCCAAGGACACCAAGCAGCTGCTCGCCAACTACACCGACGTGCCGCAGACCCTGATCAGCGCGATCGTCGACGCCAACACCACGCGCAAGGACGTCGTCGCGTTCGACATCCTGGCCCGGAGGCCGAAGGTCGTCGGGGTGCACCGGCTGCTGATGAAGGCCGGCTCGGACAACTTCCGCGAGTCCTCGGTGCAGGGGATCATGAAGCGCCTCAAGGCCAAGGGCGTCCACGTCGTGCTCTACGAGCCCGAGCTGGCCGACGCGGAATTCTTCGGCTCTCCGGTCGTGCGCGACCTCGCGGAGTTCAAGGCGAGCGTCGACCTGATCGTGGCCAACCGGATGGTCGAGGAGCTGCGCGACGTCGAGCACCTGGTCTACACGCGCGACCTCTTCGGCTCCGACTGACGCCGGCCGAACGGGCGCTTGGTTCGCGAAGGAGCTGACGGCCCGGGTCGCGTGCTCGGTCAGTCGTCCCAGAGGCCGACCCGAGACCGGAACCGGTCGACCACGGCAGCGATGACCGCGCCCTCCGACACCGCGGCGGCGACCTCGTGACGCACCGGGACCCGCTGCCCCGTGGCCCAGCCGTGCAGCCGCAGCAGGTCCGCGGCCAACGTGGGGTCGACGGCGCTCCAGCGCTCGACGGCGATCGCCCGGTCGGTCGTCCACGTGCGGTCGTGGACGCTCACGAGTCCGGCGACGGCCAGCAGCGTCTTCCGGGCGGCCCGGACGCCGATCTCCTCCGCGGGCTGCGTGCTCCCCTCCAGCCCGGCACGCCACCGCTGGAGGTGGCGATGCAGGTCTCCGTTGAAGCCGCGAGCGGCACGAGCGTCCGCCGGGTACGCCGGGAGGTCAGCGGCGCGGTCCGGCCCGGCCAGGTGCACGCAGTAGTGGCGGAGGAAGACCCTGTTGCCGTACGCCTCGTCCCCGTCGCCACGCAGGTCATCGGGGGCCCCGGCTGCGACCTCGACGGCACGGCACCTGTCGGCGTACCGCTCGGAGAGCACCCGGCCCACCGCCACGGGGTCCGGCAGGCCCATCGACAGCAGGTCGACGTCGGAGGCGGGCGGGCGGGCAGTGCCCGTGGCGACCGACCCGTACACGTAGAGGGACGCTCCCGAGCCGCGCGCGAGCTCGACGGCGTCGGCGACGACGGGCTCGAACAGCGTCGGCACGCGGTCGCGTCGCGCGCCCGTCCGGATCGTCCCGTCCGCCGCCACGCCCTCGTACGGGTCAGGCACGGGAACCTCCTTCTCGCGAACCAAGTGCCGGCTCGGCCGGTCTGAGGGGAACCAAGTGCCCGCTCGACCGATCTGAGGGGAACCAAGTGCCCGCTCGGCCTCAGCGGCGGCGGGTGAACAGGCCGCGCCGCTCGTGCGAGGGCTCCTCGTCCGGGGCGGGTACGACGCCCAGCTCCGGGGCCGGCACCTTGCCCGCCGCCTTCCGCAACGCCTTGCGCAGCCGCCGCTCGGACTCGGCAGGCTCCATCGGCGCGCGCACGGTGAGCACGAACCGCTCGACCAGCCGGGCCTCGACCGGGACGAACCCTGTCTCCGTGGCGTCGTACGTCCGCAGGCCGAAGGCCTCGTCGAGGAGGGCCTCGGCGTCGTCGCCGGGCGCCACCAGCCGCGCCACCCGGGCCAGGGCTGCGAGCCGCTCGAGGCGGGCGACCGCGCCGGAGGGATAGGTCAGCAGCCGCGCGCCGTGGTGGGTGCGCTCGACGTCGTCGAGCAGCGCCGCCAGGGTCGCGGGCAACGGCGCGAGGGAGACGTCTGGCAGCGTGAGCCGGAACTCGGCGTCCGTCTCGGCCGGCGCCTCCTCGACCAGCCGCACCCGCGGCTCGTGGACGTAGGAGCGGTGCACCAGCCGGGTCTCGAGCACGGGGTCGGCCAGGGGGCTGACCCGCTCGCGGTGGAGCTGGGACCAGGGGCCGACGACGACCACCCGGAGGTCCGGGACCGTCCCGTCGAGCAGCGAGTCGACCAGCCGGATCGTGGCGTCGGCGGGGCCGGAGGGCACGACGACCTCGAGGTAGGGCACCTGGTAGGTCCGGCCGTGGACGTTGCGCTTGGGACGCATCGAGGGCACGAGGTCGGCGAGGAAGGTGTCGTTGTGGCGGTTGACCGCGTCCTTGCTCTCCATGACGTGGCTCCGGCCGAGGTGCCACGACTGCGCCGCGTGCTCGGGGACCAGGACCCCGCCGGCGCGCTGCAAGCGGTGGCCGAGCTCCATGTCCTCGCCCAGGACGAGCGAGGTGTCCATCCCGCCGATCTCCTCGTAGAAGGCCCGGCGCAGGGAGCCGGTCGCGCCGACATGGGCGCGGAAGGCGCGGGGGCCGGCGGTCGTCAGGTCGTGGCTGCGCCGCCACATCCCCTCGACCCACGTGTGGGGCTCGGAGTCCTCGATGTCGAAGAGCCGGTCCGCCTGCCCGGCGGCCACGGTGTCGCGGACCTCGGCGGGGTCGCGGTCGAGGAGAGCGGTGGGGTCGACGAACCGCTTCGTCCCCAGCACGACGGCGTAGTCGACGAGGTGGTGCCACCGCACCTGGGCCTCGACGTGCTCGCGGTAGGCGAGCATGTCGGAGTCGAGCCAGTGGAGCACGTCGCCCTCGGCCGCTGCCGCCCCGGTGTGGCACGCCGTGGCCCGGCCCCACCCGGTCTCGACCCGGACCACGCGGGTGTGCTCGGGTCGCACCTCCGGCAGCTCGACGGCGGGCTCGTTGCCGTCGTCGACGACCAGCACCTCGAGGAGGTGGGCGGGATAGCTCTGGGCGGCCAGGCCGGCGAGCACGAAGGGCAGCGTCCGCCCGGCCCTCCAGGTGGGGATCACGACGCTCACCGAGAGCGTCGGCGCCCACTCACCCAGGACCGGCGGCGTGAGCGTGCTCCAGTCGTTGTGACGCACCACCGGCTGCCTCGGCATCAGTCCCCCCTGTCCGGATCCGGCCTGTCCCCACCGGGCCGGTCCGCGGCAGATACTTCCACGGCCCGGCTCGGAGTGAACCCCGGCCACTCCGCGTCGAGGATCTCGGCGCGCCGGAACTCCTCCGCGTCCCGCTCCCAGGTGTGACCGCCGGCGCCGCGCCGCAGGACGTAGCCCAGCCCGTGGGTGCGGTAGATCCGCCCGCCCGCGGCCTCCACGGCCGACAGCAGCTGGGCGTCGACGTACTTCCGCACCCGCCGGAAGTCACCCACCGACCGCAGCAGCCCCCGGTCGAGCAGGAGGGTGCCACCCGCCACGAACCGGGCGAAGACCTCGCTCGGGTGGTTGCGCCGCACCGTCGCGTCGACCTGCTCGAGGTAGACGAACTCGGCCGGCATCCCGACGACGTCGGCGCCGGAGAACCGGCGTGCCATCAGCAGGTCGTGGACGGCGTCGGGGGCGTACCAGTCGTCGTCGTCCATCTTGAGCAGCACCTCGGACGACGCCGCCCGCGACGCGGCGGTCAGCACGTCGCCGAAGAACACGTCCGACCCGAACGACAGCACCTGGTGCGGCCGCTCGCCCAGCGCGCGTCGTACGGCGTCGCGGTCGGGCTCGAAGCCGTGGGCGGCGAGCACGAGCTCGACGTCCGCGCCCCGCTGCTTCGCCACCTGCCGGAGCGCGAAGTCGAGCATGTCGGGGCGCCTCGTGGCGAGCAGTGCCGACACGGCCGGGAGGCCCACGTGCCGCACCCCGGCGCGAGCGGCCAGCGCGGTACGCCACGCCAGGCTGGAGTGGTGGTCGAACGCGGCCCGGCGCACCGCCAGGCTGTGCTCCTCGCGGCTGAGCGGGTCGTCGAGGTCGACCTCCGCCCGCAGCGCCTCGGCGAGCGGGGCCGCGAGCGCGGCCAGGGCGTCGCTGCGGCGGTCGACGGCCAGCGGCACGCCGGACGCGGCCAGCGCGAGCAGGTCGGAGACCGGGATGCGCTCGTCGACCCGCACCCCCTGGTGGCCGCGGACGACCGCGACGACCGCCTCGGTGACGGGGCCGGGAGCCAGCCGCCCGAGGTCGACGACCCCGGAGTCCCAGTCCTTGCGGAAGCCCATGGGGTTGAAGACGCGCTCGTCGTAGGGCTCGGGCCCGGGGTCGGTGACCAGCACCGGAGGCCGGTCGGTGACGTGGTGGGGCGGGAGGCCCGCCGGCACCCGCCCGCGCACGACGACGACGTCCGGAGGCACGTCGTGCTCCTGCGCCGCGGCCTCGTCGAGCTTGCCGACCAGCATGCTGCGCGGGTCCAGCCCGGCGGCGGCGCTGCGGCCGGCGTACGCCGTCACCAGTCCCCCGTGGGTGGTCTCGCCCGGGCCGGCGGCCTGGCGGGCCATCTCCATGACGACGAGCTGCGCGCGAGCGCCGCCGGTGAACCGCGCGATCGTCAGCACGCCCCGGTCGCCGGCCCCGCGCGCCGCGAGGTGGCTGAGCGCGGGCCACTCGGGCCGCGGCACCAGCACCCACGGGACGGGGGTGTCGGTGAGCCAGCACCCGACGACCTTGCACTGCCCGAGGGCGGGTACGGCGCTCGCCATCCGCCGGAGCCGCGCGCGGTCGCCGGCGACGACGAGGACCGAGCCCCAGCCCTTCAGGGGGCCGTCGAGCTCGGAGATCGCGACGATCCGGGGCTCGAGGCCCGGCACGTCCTCGATGCCGTGCAGCGCGTCGAGGGCGAGGGAGTCGGAGTCGTCGACCAGGACCAGCGTCGGTCCAGGCATCCGGACGTCGTGCAGTGGATGGCTGTGGGGGTGGCTCATGTCCGCACCCGCTCCCTCAGCGACGTCGGCAGCGAGTGGGTGACCAGGGGACGCGGCTGACGCCAGAGCCAGTCGCGGCTGACGTGGTCGATGACGTGCACCCCGGGCGGGGCGGTCACCTCGACGAGGCCGCCCAGCTCCTCCGCGCGACCGTTCCTGATCGCCTCGTCCACCTCGAACTCGCGCAGCTTGCGGTAGAGGCGCGTGCTGGTGAAGTCGACGCCCTCGGTGCGCCAGTGGGCGTACTCGTCGGCGTCGAGCCACTTCACCTCGACCACCAGGCCCTGCTGGAGCACGATCCGCTCGATGCCGGGCGGCTGCTCGCGCAGCTCCCAGTCGAAGGCCTTGACGAAGGTCGTGTCCGGGCCCATGGGGTAGATCCAGGGCTCGAGGAAGCGCAGCGAGAGGTCCAGCCAGCCGGTCGACTCGTCGACGACGGTGAGCGGGTGCCGCGGCATCGCCACGACGGCCCGGGTGGCCTCCAGCTGCCACGCGAGGTCGCGCAGGATGCCGGCGCCCTCGGGCGTGAGCACCATGTCGCCGTCCCACTTCATCGAGTACGTCGTCCGGACGTGGGAGAAGCACCAGTTGTAGAAGTGGGTGAGCGAGTGGACGCTCGTCGCGGGCGTCTCGAGGTGCTCGGAGCCGGCGCGGGCCACGCGGTGGGGGTAGTGGAGCACGGTCAGCCGGTCGGCGGCACCCGCCTCCTCGGCGACGCGTCGCGCGACGTCCGGGGTGCCGTCGTCGGAGCCGTTGTCGACGAACACGACGTGCTGCACGGCGGACAGGATCGGTGGCAGCACCCACGGCAGGTTCCGGGCCTCGTTGCGCACGCGGAAGACGCAGGTGAGGCCGGGGCTCAACGGCTCGCCGGACGACCACGGCCACGTGACGTCGTACTCGGCCAGCCCCTCGAGCGAGGCGATGTCGACCACGTCAGGCTCCGCCCCCGTCGTGGTCCCTGTCCTGCTGTCCCCCGCGTTCCCGGCCCAGGGCCCTGCGCAGGCCCTGGCGGGCGGCGGGGGGCACCATCGCCCGCACGGCGTGGGGCACCCGGTCGACGCCCCGGCGCTCGGCGGCTCCGCCGCTCGCTCCATCGCGGCGTGCCTCCTCCCGGGCGCGGGCCGCCGCGTCGCGGCGGGCGGCGAGGACGGAGGAGTGGGCGAAGGCCTCGGCCTCGGCGTACTGGTCGTCGTAGGCGACGCGGAGCTGGTCGCAGCGCTCGTGGGCGGACGCGGTGTCGCCACCCTCCTCGGCGAGCGCGTCGAGCGCCTGCCAGGTCTCGTCGGCGAGGTCGCGCAGCCGGGCGGGCGCGCCGATCTCCTCCCAGGTCGCCGACGCCCGGCGCAGGGAGGGGTCGATGAAGCGGTGCACCTCGGCGATGTCGACCGCCATCGCGGTCTTGACGCTCGCGAGGTCGAAGGCCTCGCCCAGCGCGAAGACCGGCCGCGTCCAGTCGTCGAGCAGGTCGGCGTACCGGACGAACCGGCGCTGCTGGCCGCGGGTGGCGCGCTCGGTGTGGAGCATCATGTTGACCCACGCGGCGGTGCGGGTGACGGTGCCGCGGTCGGAGCCGGCGCCCATCCGGCCGTAGTTGCTCTGCTTGCTGGCGACCACCTCGGTGGGCGGGCGGAGCATGGTGACGTACGACGTCTGCACCTCGCAGCGGTCGGCGCACGCCCGCCAGAGGCCGAGGAACCACGCCGCCCGCGGGTCCTTGAGGACGAGCTCGTCGTGGCCGGCCAGCTCCTGCTCGAGCCATGCCGCCACCCGATCGCGGGTCGCGTGGTCGCCGCTGACGGTGCCGCTGTCGAGCCACGCTCGCGGGCGGGCGTCGGAGACCTGGACGTTGGACCGCTTGAGCAGCTCGTCGTGCAGGTCGACCAGCCACCGCGGCTCGCCGAACCCCTTGGGGTTCGTGGCGTCGGCCGCGACCTCCGGCTGGGGGACGTGCAGACCGAGGGTCTTGAGCGCGCCGGCCATCGTGCTCGTGCCGCTCCGGCCGGAGCCGACGACGAGGACGACCCGGCGAGTGCTCATGCCGCTGACCCTATCTGTGGCGCGCCGCGCGGGGTGGGCGCCGCCAGGGGTGGCCGCTGGGGCGCGCAGGCGGTTCGGGTTGTCGGGAGCTCTGGTCGCATCCCTCACCGGGTCGCGGACGACGTAGCGTCCCCGGATGATCATCTGGCTCAACGGGACGTTCGGCGTCGGCAAGACGACCACGACCGGTCACCTGGTGCGGGACGACGCCCGGCTGCGGGCGTTCGACCCGGAGTGGGTGGGCTACCTGCTGGCGAACAACCTCCAGGACCATCCGGTCAGCGACTTCCAGCACTACCCGTCCTGGCGCCGGCTCGTCCCGGTCGTGGCGGACGAGATCGCCCGCTTCACGGGGCAGCACCTCGTGGCGGCCCAGTCCGTGCTGGTCGAGGACTACTGGGACGAGATCCGGGGCGGGGTGACCGCGCTGGGGCACGAGGTCTTCCACGTGGTCCTCGACGCCGACGCCGAGACCCTGCACGCGCGGATCGACTCCGACGTCGACGAGCCCGAGCGCGTCCGCCCGTGGCGGCACCGGCACGTCGAGGTCTGGGAAGCCGCGCGACCGTGGCTCCTCGGGGCCGCGGACCTGGTCGTGGACACCGCGGCGCTCGATGCTCCCCGAGCAGCACGGCAGGTGCACGACGCCGTCACCCAACGCGTCCGGGCGGGCTGCTGACGCTGCGATCAGAGGCGCACGCGGAGCGTGGTCGCCCAGGACGCGGCGTCCGGGTCGTCCACGTCGGTGACCGCCAGCAGCGTCGCCTGCTCGTCGTCGGCCTCCAGCACCATCAGTCCCTCGACCTTGATGACGCTGCCGTCGAGCTCGGGGAGGGCGACGACATCGACGACCTCGTCGCCGCGGAGACGCGCCAGCGCCGAGCCGACGACGGGCCCGTCGTCGCGCGGGTTGGGGCAGTCCTCGGCCGCCGCGCTCGCGACCAGGTCGCCACCCGGGAGGGCCACCACGTCCGTGATCGCGAGGCCGACACCGTCGACCTCGCCGAGGTCGTAGTGCACCGGTCGATGGGGGGTCACCTCTCCGGCGCGCCGCTCCCCCAGCGCCGCCGCGACCGCCACGCGGGCGTCGAGGTCCACGCTCCCCGACGGCAGCCCGGCCGACGGGAGCCCGCGGTGGAACCAGCGCAGCGTGTCGCCGACGACGCAGGCACCCTCCAGGTTGAGCTCCTCGGGCTCGACGCCCAGGGCGGAGGCGACGGCGGCGTACACCTCGGTCATGTCCGCGTCGACGACCTCCGGGCGCCCCTCCTGGAGGCGGAGCAGGCACCAGCGCATCCGGGCGGGTGAGGAGCCCGAGCCCATGACCAGGGCCGCGAGGGATCCGTCGACCTCGACCTGGCAGGCCGACTCGAGGTCGGGCTTGAGGTGCTTGGTCCCCGACGCGTCGTCGAAGACGTCGTGGCCCTCGATCGGCGGAAGGAGCCGTACGCGCGTCGCCGCCCCGTCGCGGAACCATCCCGCCCGGGTGGCATCGTCCGACACGACGAGGCGGCCGTCCCCGAGGGGCACGATCGCGGACGCCGCGCGCACCGGCGCGCCGTCGCGGTAGCGGAGCCGCTCGGAGCCCAGCACCTCGACGTCCATGGACCGATGCTCTCAGACAGGTGCGTCCGCCGCGCGGGTGCGCGGCCGCCGACGCTCGCTGCCACGATGGGAACGTGACCGAGCCGATCGCCGCCGCCGAGGACGCCTGCGTCTTCTGCGCCATCGTCGCGGGGCAGCTCGAGGCCAGCATCGTCCACGAGGACGACATCGCGGTCGTGTTCATGGACCTCAACCCGGTCACCCCCGGCCACCTCCTCGTCGTGCCGCGTACGCACGCCGTGGGACTCGAGGACCTGGACGAGGCCACCGGGGCGCACGTCTGGACGCTCGGGCACCGGATGGCACGGGCCCTGCGGCGCTCGGGCCTGCGCTGCGAGGGGATCAACGTCTTCCTCGCGGACGGCGAGGCGGCGTTCCAGGAGGTGTTCCACCTCCACCTGCACGTGTTCCCGCGCTACGCGGGCGACGGCTTCACGATCGACGCCGACTGGCAGGAACGGGAGCGGGCGCTGCTGGACGCGGAAGCCGCAGCCGTCAGTGCGGGCCTCGCTGCGGTCGACGAGTGAGGGCCGCCCCTCCCGGGTCCGCGCGTGCCGGTGGCCCCGCGGGCGTCAGCTCAGCGGGGTGTGGGGCCGGGGGTCATCGTCGGCGCGGTCGGGGCACCTGGGGCGGTGGCGGGTCCAGGGCGGTGGTGTCGTCGACGGCGGTGGTGCCGGTGGGGTCGCGGCGGTAGGTGTAGCCGAACGGGCTGGTCCACTCGAACCGGCCGGGTCCGGTGACGCGGTAGCGCCACCGTCCGTGGGTCTTGAGCCGGTGGTGCCTGGTGCAGAGCGGGGCGAGGTTCCTGG
>CADCUM010000124.1 GCA_902805885.1 uncultured Nocardioides sp.
CCCGCTCCCCCGCTGGTCCCTGTCCCCGCGCGACCCCCGCTGCATCCGACCCCCGCTGCACCCGACCCCCGCTGCACCCGACCCCCAGGAGAACCCGTGACCGACAAGCCCGACGTCGACCCGCACCTCGGCGACGCACCCGCCGACCTCGAGATCAACGACCTCGTCGAGGGGGACGGTGCCGAGGCGACCTCGGGGTCCACGGTCTCGGTCCACTACGTCGGTGTGGCCCACTCCACCGGCGAGGAGTTCGACGCGTCCTACAACCGCGGCACGCCGCTGAAGTTCCGCCTCGGCATCGGCCAGGTCATCCAGGGCTGGGACACCGGCGTCCAGGGGATGAAGGTCGGCGGCCGGCGCCGGCTCGTCATCCCGCCGCACCTCGGGTACGGCGACCGCGGCGCGGGCGGCGCCATCGCCCCGGGCGAGACGCTGATCTTCGTGGTGGACCTGCTCGAGGTCCGCTGACCCAGGTCACCAGGGCACGTCGATCTCGGCGTTCCCTTCTGCGACCTGGGTCCGTGCGCCGCCCACCTCCACCACGTCGCCGACCCGCAGCTGGCGGCCCCGGCGCAGCTCCACCTCGCCGTTGACGCGCACCTCTCCCGCAGCGATGACCGGCTTGGCCTCGGCACCGCTCTCGACGAGGTTGGCGAGCTTGAGGAACTGGCCGAGCCGGATCGACTCGTCACGGATGGGCACGGGCACCGGTTCGCTCACGCCCCGATCCTCCCCCACCGCCCGACGGTGCGAAGCAGTCCCCCGCAGAACGGGCTCGTGCCGAGGTCCCGCGTGCGAGCTCCCTGTGGGACTGCCGGCCTGGCTGTGGGGACTGCCAGCCTGGCTGCGGGGACTGCCAGCCTGGCTGCGGGGACTGCCAGCCTGGCTGCGGGGACTGCCAGCCTGGCCGTGGGGGATGGTCAGTGCAGCAGCACCGACCCGGCGTGGATCAGGACGCCGACCAGGCCACCCACGAGCGTGCCGTTGATGCGGATGAACTGGAGGTCGCGGCCCACGTGCAGCTCGATCCGCCGGGCCGCCTCGCGACCGTCCCAGCGCTCGATGGTGTGGGTGATGACAGTGGTCACCTCCGCGCCGTAGCGGGACACGAGGAAGACGCTGGCGTCCGCGGCCATCGAGTCGAGCTTCGACCGCAGCTGCTCGTCGCTCGCCAGGCGGTCCGCGAACGCACCCACCTCCGCGAGCAGTCGCCGGCGCACGGCGCCCTCACGGTCGCGCAGCGAGGCCAGCAGCGCCGCCCGCATCGCCTTCCACAGCGAGATGGCCGTGGTCACCACCTGCGGGTGGTCGAGCAGACGGTTCTTGAACGCCTCCGCACGCTCCTGCGTCACCGCGTCGGTGAGCAGGTCCCGGGCGAGCTGGCCCAGCATCGAGTCCAGGGCCTCGCGCGCGTGGTGGTCGGGGTCGTCGCGGATGTCCTCGATCCAGCGGAGCGCCTCCACGTGCAACCGACCGGTGACCGCGTCGTTCAGCTTCGGCGGCGCCCACCACGGCGCCCGCTCCGCGAGCACCGTCGAGAACGTCTCGGGGTTGTCGAGCAGCCAGCCGTGCAGCTCCGCGAGCGCCAGGTCGACCACGCCGTGGTGGAGGTCGTCGCGCAGCACCTCCATCAGCATCGATCCGAGCAGCGGGGAGATCGGCTCCTCGCGGAACCGCGGCACGAACGCCTCCGTGACGAGGTCGGCGATGTGGTCGTCGCGCACCTTGCCGAGCGCGACGCCCGCCATGTCGGACACCTCGTCCACCAGGCGGCGCGCGTTCAGCGGGTCGGTGAGCCAGTCGCCCACCCGGGCGGAGATCGCCGCCGCGGCGACCCGGTCCCGGATGATGTCCTCCTGGAGGAAGTTCTCCCCCACGAACTCCTCGAGGCCCTTGCCGAGCTCGTCCTTGCGCTTGGGCACGAGGGCCGTGTGCGGGATCGGCAGCCCCAGCGGGTGCTTGAACAGAGCCGTCACCGCGAACCAGTCGGCGATCGCGCCCACCATCGACGCCTCGGCCCCGGCGTTGACGAAGCCCCAGAAGCCCTCCTCCCGGCCCAGCGTGGCGACGTAGACCACCGCGGCCAGGACCAGCAGCCCGACGGCGACGGTGCGCATCTGCCGCAACCCCCGGCGGCGCGCCTCGTCGGCACCGGGGTCGGGCGTGATGAGCGGGATGGTCGGCCGGTCCGTGGTGGACCTCGTCGCCCGGTCTCCTGACGTGGCCGCAGAGGTGGGGGCAGGCATGCCAGCCATCATCCCCCAGCGCTGGACGCCGGTGCCCGACGCCCGCCGCTCCCCTTCCGTGCTCATCCGACGCGTGTCGCACCGGCCCGGCGCCGGCGACCCCCGTGCCACAATGCCGCGCATGTCTCGCACGGTCATCACCTTCGGCACCTTCGACGTGTTCCACGTCGGCCACCTGCGGGTGCTCGAGCGGGCGGCTGACCTGGGGGACCGCCTCGTCGTGGGCGTGTCCGCCGACGCGTTGAACGAGCGCAAGAAGGGGCGCGTGCCGGTGTTCAGCGAGCGGGAGCGCCTGGCCATCGTCGGTGCGCTCAAGGTGGTCGACGAGGTCTTCCTCGAGGAGAGCCTCGAGCAGAAGCGGGACTACATCCTCGAGCACGGCGCCGACGTGCTCGTCATGGGCGACGACTGGGCCGGGAGGTTCGACGACCTCGGCGACGTGTGCGAGGTAAAGTACTTGACACGCACACCGGCCATCTCGACGACGGCCATCATCGAGCACATCGCCGACCTCTGACCGTTGGCCCGCTGGGCTATGGTCGGCGCCGAACGCGGACGCCCCTGGGTGCGCCGGGTTCCTCGGACTGCATCACGACCCAGGGAGATCGATGCGCAAGCTCATCGCCGCAGCCGCGACCGTGGCGCTGGCGGCCGCCGGGGTGCTCAGCGCCCCGACGGCGTACGCCGACGACCCGGCGACGCCGGAGCCCACCGCCCCGGCCGTCAGCGAGCCGGCTGAGCCCGAGCCCGCACCGGCCCAGGTCGGCGCCGTCGCGCCCGCCCCGGTGGTCTCGCTCACGCGGGCCCGGCGCGTCCTGGCCGGCCGCGCCCTCCCGCACGACCCCGAGCCCAGCCTCGCCCTGCGCGACCTCTGGATGGCACGCGCCCGGCTGAGCGGCGACGCCCGGTTCGAGGCCGACGCGCTCCTCGCCCGGCCGACCGACGGTGCGCGCGACCCGCAGGGGTTCGGCTACACCGCCCCGTCGAAGGCGAGGTGCAACGCGCGCCTGTGCGTCCACTCGGTCCCGCGCCGCGGGAACCCCGACCACACCCGTCCGAAGTGGGCGGCGCGCACGCTCGCCGTGATGGACGAGGCCTGGTCGGTCGAGGTCGACGGCCTCGGCTACCGCGCCCCGCTCCGCGACCGCGGACGCGGGGGCTCGCCCAAGTTCGACGTCTACCTCAAGGACCTCGGCGCCGCCAAGCTCTACGGCTACTGCGCGACCGAGCGGCGCGGCGCCGGGCGCACCGCGACGAGCTTCTGCGTGCTCGACAACGACTTCGCCCGGCGGCAGTTCCCCCTCGGCACCCCCCGGGGCAACCTCCGCGTCACCGCGGCGCACGAGTTCTTCCACGCCGTGCAGTACGCCTACGACTTCGCCGAGGACCCCTGGCTCATGGAGTCCACGGCGACGTGGATGGAGGAGCGCGTCGCCACCGAGGTGGACGACAACCGCCAGTACCTGCCCTACGGCCAGCTCTACGCGCCCTACCTCCCGCTCGACATGTTCGTCGCGAGCGCGTTCTACCAGTACGGCAACTGGATCTTCTGGGAGTACCTCAGCACCCGCTACGGGAATGCCGTCGTGAGCGACGTCTGGGACCAGGCCGGCTCCCTGCGGGGTGACGGCGGGAAGTACAGCTTCCGGGCGCTGGACAAGGTCCTGCAGGGCCAGGGCGGGCTGGCCGCCGTCTACACCCAGTTCGCCGGGGCGAACGCCGTCCCCGAGCTGACCTACCCCGAGGGCCCGACGTACGAGACCGTTCGGCCGAGCCGCCGCAAGGTGCTCAGCCAGGCCAAGAGCGCGAAGAGCTACACCGCCCGCCAGTCGCACATGTCGTCGAGGACCTACCGGTTCGTCCCGGGCGCCGACCTCGCCGGGCCGACCTGGCAGCTCGCCATCGCCGTGGACGGGCCACCGCTGCGGACGTCGCCGGGTGCTCACGTGACCGTCCACCGTCCCGACGGCAGCGTGGAGTCCACGGTGGTCACCCTCGACCGGACGGGGAACGGCGTCCTGTCGGTGCCGTTCGCCCACGAGTCCGTGGACGCGGTCTCGGTGACCCTCGTCAACGCCTCGTCGAGGATGCGCTGTCGCACGAGGACCTCTCTGGCCTGCGCCGGCCGGGCGGTCGACGACAACCTGCCCTTCTCGGTGTCGGCCCAGGCGGTCAGCGTCCGCTGATCGCCAGCAGCGCGTCGAGGGCCTCGACGCACTCGCCGACCAGCCCGGCCAGCGGGAGCTCGCGATCCCCGGCCGGTACGGCGGACCAGGTGAGCGCCCGGTCCTCCACGTAGGCCCACCAGGCCCGCACGACCGGGCGGCGGTCGGGAGCGAGGCCGAGCGCCCGCACGACGCGGTCCGTGCTGACCTCGCGCACGGACTCGTAGACCTCGGCCACGGGCTGCCCGGCGAGCTCTCCCCCGGCGACCCGGCCGTGCACCAGCGCGAGGTAGAACGCGCGGCGGCGCTCGATCTGCTCGATCATCAGCCGAGCCATCGTCTCCACCTGCTCGCGGCCGGGGGCGTCCTCGTCCGGGGCGGTGGTGCGCAGCATCCGCCGGCCCGCTGCGGCGACGCAGGCGAGGTAGAAGTCGGTCTTCGTCGGGAAGTAGTGGAACAGCAGGCCGCGCGAGATGCCGGCATCCGCCGCCACCTCGTCGAGCGAGAGGTCCTGGATCGGGGTGTCGACGATCCGCGACAGCCCGATGCCGAGGAGCTGGCGCCGGCGCTCGTCGGCGCTCAGGCGGCGTCGTACGGACTGGCTGGACACGTTGTTGAGCATTGCTCAACAGTGGGTCTAGGGTCAACCGCATGGACTTCTCGCTCTCGCCCCGCGCCGCCGACCTCCGCGACCGGGTCCGGGCGTTCGTGGCCGAGGAGGTCGAGCCCGCGGAGCGCGGCGTCCACGAGCGGCTGGTGCGAGCCCGCGAGTCCGGCGGTGACCCCTGGACGCCCGACCCGGTGATCTCCGCGCTGCAGGCGAAGGCTCGCGCGCAGGGCCTGTGGAACCTCTTCCTCCCGCGTCAGCACGCCGGCCGGTACGCCGCCGACTTCGGCACCGACGGCGGGGAGGGCCTGACCCACGTCGACTACGCACCCCTCGCCGAGGCGATGGGACGCTCGTTCCTGGCGCCCCTGGTGTTCAACTGCAACGCTCCCGACACCGGCAACATGGAGGTGCTGCTGCGCTACGGCACCGACGAGCAGCGCGCCCGGTGGCTCGAGCCCCTGCTGCGCGGGGAGATCCGGTCGGCCTTCTGCATGACCGAGCCCGACGTGGCCTCCTCTGACGCCACGAACATGGCAGCGACCGCCGTCCTCGACGGCGACGAGGTCGTCGTCAACGGCCGGAAGTGGTGGTCCACCGGGGTGGGCAACCCCGACTGCAAGGTCCTGGTCTTCATGGGGCTCACCGACCCGGACGCCCACCGGCACTCGCGCCACACGATGGTGCTGGTCCCGCGGGACGCCCCCGGCGTCACCGTCGAGCGGATGCTGACCACCATGGGGTACCACGACGAGCCGCTCGGCCACGGCGAGGTGTCGTTCGACGACGTGCGGGTGCCGCTCGGGAACGTGCTGCTGGGCCCCGGCCGCGCGTTCGAGATCGCCCAGGGCCGGCTCGGCCCGGGTCGCGTCCACCACTGCATGCGCGCCATCGGCCTCGCCGAGCGCGCGCTCGATCTCGCGTGCCGGAGAGCGCTCGATCGCACGGCCTTCGGCAAGCCGCTGGCCAACCTCGGCGGCAACCGGGAGCGGATCGCCGAGGCGCGGATCGCGATCAACCGGTCGCGGCTGCTCGTCCTGCACGCCGCGTGGCTGCTCGACCAGGGCCTCGGCGTCGAGGCGATCTCGGCCGTCAGCGAGATCAAGGTCGAGGTGCCCCGGATGGCCCTCGAGGTGATCGACATGGCGATCCAGCTCCACGGGGGCGCCGGCATGTCCGACGACCTGCCGCTGGCCGCCGCCTGGGTCGGCGCCCGCTCGCTGCGCCTCGCGGACGGGCCGGACGAGGTGCACCGCAACGTTGTCGCCAAGATCGAGCTCGGCCGCCACCAGGCGACACCGGGAGCGCCGGAGGCTGCGCGATGAGGGCGCTGGTGACCGGTGCGGCCTCCGGGCTGGGCGCCGCGCTGACCGCGGCGCTCCTCGCGCGCGGCGACGACGTCCTGGCCACCGACCGGGTGTCCGGGGACGGCACCGACGGACAGATCGACCTCGTCCTCGACATCACCTCGGAGGCCGACTGGGACGACGCGGTGCGCCACGTCCGGGAACGCTGGGGAGGCTTGGACCTCCTCGTCAACAACGCCGGCATCGCCGGCGGTGGACGCGTCGACGTCTGCACCCTCGAGGAGTGGCGCTCGATCATCGACGTCAACCTCCTCGGCGCGGTCCGTGGCGTGCGGGCGTTCACGCCGTTGCTCAAGGAGCAGCGGTCGGGCACCGTCGTCAACGTCGCCTCCCTGGCGGGCCTGGTCCACCCGGCCGGGATGGGCTCCTACAACGCCACCAAGGCGGCCGTCGTCGCCTTCACCGAGACGATCGGCCACGAGCTGGCGTCGTACGGCGTCACGGCGCACGCCGTGTGCCCCTCCTACTTCCGCACCAACCTGATGAGCTCGATGAGCGGGTCCGACGAGGCCGTCGGTCGCATCGTCGCCGGGCTGGTCGAGGGCTCGCCGGTCACGGCGGAGGACGTCGCTGCCGCCGTGCTCGCCGGGCTGGACGCCGGTGAGGAGCTGATCGTGCCGGACGACCTCGCCCGCGGCGCCTGGCAGCTCAAGCAGCAGGACCGGGTGGCGTACGACGCGGTGATGCGCGCCCAGGCCGCCAAGCTCGAACAGGCCGGGCTCGAACAGGCCGGGCTCGAACAGGCCGGGCTCGAACAGGCCGGGCTCGAACAGGCCGGGCTCGAACAGGCCGGGCTCGAACAGGCGGGGCTCGAACAGGCGGGGCTCGAACAGGCGGGGCTCGAACAGGCGGGGCTCGAACAGGCGGGGCTCGAACAGGCGGGGCTGGACGAGGCGGGACGGGGATGAGCCGGCCGCGCGACACCCGGCCCGTGCGGGCCGAGGACGCCTTCGACGAGGCGGCCGTGACGGCGTGGCTGCGCGAGCACGCCGTCGACAGCAGCGGCGTCGAGGGCATCCCGGAGGTGCACCAGTTCTCGGGCGGGGCGTCCAACCTCACCTTCCTGCTGCGCTACCCCCCGTCCGGCGATCGAGTGGGGCGCGACCTGATCCTGCGGCGGGCGCCGCGCGGCACCAAGGCGCGGGGGGCCCACGACATGCGGCGCGAGCACACGATCCAGTCGGCGCTCTCCGCGACGTTCCCCTACGTCCCCGGCATGGTCGCGTTCTGCGACGACGCGACGGTGCTGGGCGGGGACTTCTACGTCATGGACCGGATCGACGGGGTCATCCCGCGCAGCGAGTGGCCCGGTGACGTGCCCCTCCCACCCGACCGGGCCCGCGCGCTGTGCCTCGCCGCGGTGGACGTGCTGGCCGAGCTGCACGCGGTCGACCCCGCGGAGGCCGGGCTGGAGGGCCTGGGCAGGGGCGCCGGCTACGTGCGGCGCCAGGTCGAGGGCTGGTCGACCCGCTACCGCAACGCCCGCACGGACGACGTGCCCGACCTCGAGCGGGTGATGGCGTGGCTGGACCGCCGCCAGCCCGACGACGTCGCCGCCTGCGTGATCCACAACGACTTCAAGCTCGACAACCTCGTCCTCGACCGTGCGGACCCGACCCGCGTGGTGGGGGTCCTGGACTGGGAGATGGCCACGGTGGGCGACCCGCTCATGGACCTCGCGGGCTCGATGGCCTACTGGGTGCAGGCCGACGACCCCGAGGACTTCCAGCTGATGCGCCGGGTGCCGACGCACCTCCCCGGCATGCTGACCCGCGACGAGGTGGTTTCGGCGTACGCCGAGCGCACCGGTCGCACGGTCACCGCGGACCAGTGGCGCTTCTACGAGGTGTTCGGCCTGTTCCGCCTCGCCGTGATCGCGCAGCAGATCTACTACCGCTACGTCCACGGCCAGACCACGAACGAGGCGTACGCCGTCTTCGGGCCGGCCGTCCAGATCGTCGGCCGGCGCCTCGACGGCCTCGTCGACCCGGACGGTGCCGGCCCGGTCGGGGACTCGTGAGCCGGATCCTGCTGGTCCGGCACGGCCAGGCCTCGTTCGGGGCGGCGGACTACGACCAGCTCTCGGACACCGGCGTCGAGCAGTCACGCGTGCTCGGGGCGGCGCTGGCGGCCCGGGGGCTGGTCCCCGACGTCGTCCTCACTGGCCGCATGCGTCGCCACGAGCAGACCGCGACGGCGCTGCTCGCCGGCGGCGGCTGGGACGTCCCGGTCACCGTCGACGCCGGGTGGGACGAGTTCGACCACCTCCAGGTGCTGTCGGTGCACACACCGCCGGAGAGCGAGCGCGCCGAGGACGTCGACGAGAAGGCAGCGTTCCAGCGCTGGTTCGAGGGGGCCACGCGCCGGTGGACCTCGGGAGCGGAGGACCGCCTCTACGACGAGCCCTTCGGCGTGTTCGGGACCCGGGTGGCCGAGTCCCTGCGCGGGCTGTCCGCGGACCTGCCCCGCGGCGGCACCGCGGTGGTGCTGACCAGCGGCGGTCCGGTCGCCTGGGCGGCGGCGTCCCTGCTGGCGGACGACCACGCCGCCCGTACGTCGCTCTGGATGCGGCTCAACCCCGTGTCGGTGAACACCGGCGTCTCGACGGTGGTCGTGGGCTCCCGCGGGGCCACCCTCGTCACCTGGAACGCCCACGACCACCTCTCCCCCGACCTCCTCACCTACCGATAGGAGCCCTTGCCATGGAACGACGCGGCACGATCCTCATCACCGGCGCCTCCAGCGGCCTGGGCGCCGAGATGGCCCGCCAGCTCGCCGCAGCGGGCTACGACCTGGCGCTCTGCGCGCGTCGTACGGACCGGCTCGAGGAGCTGGCGGTGCAGGTGACCACCGCTCACCCCGACCGCCGGGTCGTCGTGAAGGCGCTCGACGTCAACGACCACGACGCCGTCTTCCGGGTCTTCCGCGAGTTCAGGGACGAGCTGGGGCGGCTCGACCGGGTCGTCGTCAACGCCGGCCTCGGCAAGGGGCAGCCGCTCGGGACCGGCCGGTTCGACGCCAACCGCGAGACGGCGATGACCAACTTCGTCGCCGCGCTCGCCCAGACCGAGGCGGCGGCCGAGGCCTTCCGCGCGCAGGGCTCCGGGCACCTGGTGATGGTCTCCAGCATCTCGGCGCTGCGCGGGATGCCCGGCAACACCACGACGTACGCCGCCACCAAGGCCGGCGTGGCCCACCTCGCCGAGGGATTCCGGGCCGAGATGCTCGGCACGCCCGTCAAGGTCACGGTGCTCTACCCCGGCTACATCGTCTCGGAGATGTCGGCCACGTCGAAGGCCACACCGCTGGTCGCGTCGACCGAGCGGGGCGTCCGCGCGATGGTCGCCGCGATCGAGAAGGAGAAGGCGTCGGCACGGGTGCCTGCCTGGCCGTGGGTGCCGGTCGGGTTCGCGCTGGAGCACCTGCCGCTGCCGGTCGCGCGCCGGATGATGGGCTGAGGATCCCGTCCGGCGGACGCTCGACAGGGTCGCCGTCATGCGCGAGCGCCTGACCACGAGGCCCCGGACGGACGGGGCATCACCCTGCGCCCGCTGAAGCCCTGGGACGCGCCCCGGGTGCAGGAGGCCTGCTCGGCCCGGTGACGGTCAGGTGGCTCGGCAGCGACGTCATCGACGAGCGGTACGCTTCGACCGCGTCAGCGGGGTCCGCGGATCACTGGCCGAGCGGCTTGCGGAGGATGAGCTCGGCCGGCTCGCCCGGCAGCAGCAGTGCGCCGGTGTCGACGTAGCCCAGCCGCCGGTAGAAGTGCTGGGACCGCTCGTGCGACATCGTCGAGGTGAGCACCCATTCGTGACCCGCGGCGAGGCAGGACCCCTCCCATGCGTCGACCAGCGCCGTGCCGATGCCGCGGCTTCGCGAACCGGGCAGGACCCAGAGCAGGTTCATGAACGGGACCTGGTCCCAGAACAGGCCCCACCGCAAGAAGCCGACACCCTCTCCGGCGACCTCGGCGACCATCACCCGACCCAGGGAGACGACGTCCGCAAGGACCTCCGCAGCGATGTGGAGGTCGACGTCCCGGAGAAGGGGAAGGTCGGCGGTCGTCGCGACGCGCGTGGTCACGCTCATGGGGACACGCTGCCACAGCGGTTTCGGCGCCGCTGTCGGCCTACACCCGCCGGTGGAACGTCACGCTGTTGTCGCCGTGGCTGCGTACGTCGTAGCGCGCGTCGTGAGCGTGGCGGTGGTGCCGCGGACAGAGCAGCCGGCCGTTGGCGAGGTCGCTGCGCCCGCCGCGTGACCACGGCACCCGGTCGTGGTGGGCGTGGCAGCCCGACGCGGAGACGTCGCAGCCCTGGACCGTGCAACCGCCGTCGCGCAGGCCGAGGGCGATGCGCTGGTACTTGGTGAAGAGCCGACTCCGGCGGCCCACGTCGAGCGGCACGGACGCGGTGCCCAGGACGGCGGGGATGATGCCGCCCTCGCACGCCAGCCGTCGGGCCTGGGCCGCGGTCATGCGGCTCCCGTCGTCGAGGACCGCCGCGCCGCCGTCCCCCAGCAGCTGCGCCATCGTCATCGTGACGACCACCGTCGCGCTCACGCCGCCGGACTCGGGCGTGCGGTCCACGGGGTAGCGCTCGACGTACTCGACGAAGGCCTCCCCCAGCCGCTGCGACGAGGGCTTCCAGTCGCCGTCCTCCGTGGTGAGCTCGGAGACGTCGTGCCGTGCCGGGTTGGCGAGCGCCTGGAGGTGGCGGCGGAGCATCGTCCCGATGTGGGAGGGCGCCGTGAAGCGCCCGTGGCAGCGACCGTGACCGTCATCCACGACCGTGAGGGACGCCGTCGCCGCGGCGAGCGCCTCCTCCTCGGCCAGCACCTGGGCCTCGTGGGACTCGCCCACCTCGGGCGCCACGATGTCGAGGATGCGCTTGCCGATCCGACGCAGCTCGCGCGCGTCGTGACGGTGGGCCAGCCCGAGCAGTGCCTCGCGAGCGTCGTCGCGCACCGCGTCGTCGACCCGGGCCGGCAGCGCGTCGACCGCTTCCACGACCACCGCAGCCTGTTCCCGCCGCACGTCCCCGCGGGCCAGGGCAGCTGTCACCGTGTGGTGGTGCTCCAAGGCACGCGCCAGCCGCAGCTCACCGGAGGCAGCGGGCCGGGTCATCCGGGTCGCGTGCGCGAGCCACACCGCGGCGTCGCGTGTGCCGTGGCGCTCGGCCACGTCGTCGGCGGACGCCAGCACGCGCAACGCGAGCGCCTCCAGCTGCGACCGCGCCGCGGCCAGCGCGACGAGCGCCGCCTCCTTGTCGGCCGTCGACATGAAGCACGGCTCCACGCCGTCGACGTCCTTCAACGCGGACGAGATGTCGGACGCGCAGCTCACGATCGGATGCATGCCCCACCTCCTCGACGACTCACCGGCGCCCGGTCGGGCGGCGGGGGTGAGGCATGGAGGAGTTCGTCACCTGTGAGCCGTACGGCGTCCCGCTGCACCACGGCGGGTTCTCTGGGTGACTGCCCCGATCCCGGGACCGATCATCACCTCAGATGATCGATCCGTTCTGGACCGGCGTGCTTCGCCTATCGTACACGTGTTCGAATAAGTGCACAACCATAAGAGCGGTGCATGGCGGGTGAGGAGGACGGGAACGTGACGGCATGAGCGACCCGCTCGAGACCTACCGGCGCAAGCGCGACTTCCATCGCACTCCCGAGCCCGCAGGCGCGGTCGCCGAGGCCGGAGGCGCGCGGCGGTTCGTCGTCCAGCGCCACCGGGCCAGCCGCCTGCACTACGACCTCCGGTTCGAGATCGACGGCGTCCTCGTCAGCTGGGCGGTGCCCAAGGGCCCGACCCTCGACCCGAAGGCACGGCGCCTCGCGATGCACGTCGAGGACCACCCGATGGAGTACCTCGAGTTCGAGGGCGTGATCCCCTCCGGCGAGTACGGCGGCGGCGACGTGGTCGTGTGGGACATCGGCACCTGGGAGCCGGTGCGGACGAGCGACCCGCGTGCCGCCGTGGACAGCGGCGAGCTGCACGCCGAGGTGAACGGCCGGAAGCTCCGCGGTCGCCTGGTCCTGGTGCGCCGCGACGCCGAGGACGGCGGGGAGCCGTGGATGCTGCTGCACAAGCGTGACGAGCACGCCGTGGAGGGCTGGGACCCCGAGGACCACCCCCGCTCGGTGCTCACCGGCCGCACGAACGACGAGGTCCTCGCAGACCCGCACCACCTCTGGCGGTCCGGCGCCCCCGCGGCCGAGGCGAGCGTGTCGTTGCTGCCCGAGCCCCTGCCGGACAGCGCGATCGACGAGCTGGAGTCACTCGGTCAGCAGGGCACGTGGGAGGTCTTCGGCCGCCGGCTCAAGGTGACCAACCTCGACAAGGTGCTGTTCCCCGGCGAGCCGCCCGTGACGAAACGCGAGCTGCTGGCGTACGCCGCCCGCATCGCGCCGGTCGCCCTCCCCTACCTCGAGGGCCGGGCCCTCAACATGCACCGCTACCCCGAGGGCGCCGGCGCGAAGGGCTTCTGGCACAAGGAGCGACCCGGCCACGCGCCCGAGTGGTTGCCGGGATGGGACAACCCGGACGCCGACCCCGGTGAGACGAGGACGTACGTCGTGCCCGACGAGCCCGCCGCCCTGGTGTGGGCGGCCAACTTCGGCGCGCTGGAGTGGCATCCGTGGACCTCCCGGACCGAGGCGCCCGACGAGCCGACGTACGCGCTGGTCGACCTCGACCCGGGCGAGCGCACCTCGTGGGACGACCTGCTGGTCCTCGCGCGGCTGCACCGCACGGCGCTCGAGCACCTCGGCATGACCGCCCGGCCGAAGGTGACCGGCCGTCGCGGGATCCAGATCTGGGTGCCCGTCGTCGGCGGCTACTCGTTCGACGACACGCGCGCCTGGGTGGAGAAGCTGTCGCGCACCGTCGGGAAGGTGGTGCCGGAGCTGGTGAGCTGGAAGTGGGAGGTCAAGGCGCGCAAGGGACTGGCACGCCTCGACTACACCCAGAACGCCATCAACAAGACCCTCGTCGCGCCCTACTCCCCCAGGCCCGCCGCCGGAGCGCCCGTATCGGTGCCCCTGACGTGGGACGAGCTGGACGACCCCGACCTGCGGCCCGACCGCTGGACCATCCGCACGGTGCTCGACCGCCTGGCCGAGCGCGGCGACCCGTTCCGCGTGCTGCTCGGCGCCGCCCAGGAGCTGCCGGAGATCAGCTGAGGCCGGGTCAGCGCCTCACTTCGCAGCTCCGGAGCCGCTCACCCTCCAGGCAGTGGTCGCGGCCGTCGTTGCCGATGAGCAGGTCGCGGCCGGGGCCGCCCACGAGACGGTCGGCGAGCCTGCCTCCGGTCAAGGTGTCGCGGCCCGGGCCGCCGAACGCCTCGAGCCTCATCGCGCGCGGCACGGAGAGCCCGTCGCGCCCCGGACCGCCGAGGAACGTGAGGCGACCACCCGACCCGGAGAGGCCGAGGCCCTCGACGGCCCGGTAGACCAGGGCCCTGCGGCCGTCGACCAGGATCTTCTCGCGCGGGACGTCCACCAGCCAGCGGCTGCTGTGGTCGAACCTCGATCGCGGCGCGAACAGCGCCAGGACGTCGTCGCCCCGGCCGCCGTCCACCACGTGCCGCCGCCGCGCACCCAGGTGGGACTGGATGGAGTCGGGTCCGTCGCCGGAGCGGATGTCCACCCCCGCCCGGCCCTCGACGGCATCGGCGCCGCCTCCCTGGACCGTCGTGCCGGCCCCCGCGGCCGTGATGTGGTCGACCCCGGCATCGCCGCGCCCTCGGATGTCAGCTGCGCTGTCCGAGGTGTGACGGCGACAGCGCCCGAGAAGTTGCCAGGACCGGTTGGGCGTCAGCCGAGCTCGCGCTCCAGCGCCTCGGTGAGCAGCACGACCAGCGCCTCGGTCTGCACGTCGGCCGACGAGGTGACCTCCTCGTCCGAGCCGTCCAGGGCACGGGCGGCGAGCCCGGCCTTGGAGTCGATCAGCTCGGCGATCCGGGTGTCGATCGTCTGGGCCGCGATGATCCGCCACGCCGTCACCGGGTCGCTCTGGCCGATGCGGTGCACCCGGTCGATCGCCTGCGTCTGCTCGGCGTCGGTCCAGGAGAGCTCGGCCAGCACGACGTTGGACGCGACCTGCAGGTTGACACCGACCCCGGCCGCGCTGAGCGAGCACACCACGACCTGCACGTCGGGATCGTTGACGAAGCCGTCGATGGCCTTCTCCCGCGCCTTGGGCGTCTGGTCGCCGCGGATGGACGTGTGCTTGAGACCCCGCTTGGTGAAGGTCTCCTCGGCGATGTCCATGACGTCGACGTGGCGGGCGAAGAACACGACCTTGCCGACGTTGCGCGCCAGCTGGGCGGCGTAGTCGGCGGCGAGGCCGGCCTTGGCCTGGCCGATGCGGCGGAGCATCGAGAAGACGTTCTCGCCGGTCGTGCTCGAGCCCATCTCCTCGCGCTCCCACGTCGCGACGCGGCGGACCAGCTCGTGGTCGATGCCGTCGACGACGGAGCCCGTACGGCGGGTCTCCAGGGCTGCCTTGTAGCGCTGCACCAGCCGGCGGGCCAGCTCCTTCTCGGCGGCGCGGATGGAGCGGCTGTCGTCCTCGTCGAGCTCCACCGGGATGTCGGCGATGCGACGAGCCGGGATGTCGGCGGCCACGTCGACCTTGCGGCGGCGCACGATGCCCTGGTCGATGACCGACTTCCGGGCGGCGGGGTAGAACGGCGGATCGGCCGGCGTCAGCTCGGTCTCCTCGAGCGCGTCCATCAGCGGCAGGAGCGGCTTCACGTCGTCGATCCAGCCGAGGAACTGCCAGATCGCGCGGAAGTCCTCGATGTCGTTGATCAGCGGGGTGCCGGTGAGGGCCATCAGCAGCGGCCGAGCGGTCCGGGCCCGCAACCGCTCCGACAGCTCCAGCACGTGGCGCGAGCGCTGCGAGGTCTTGTTCTTGATGAAGTGGGCCTCGTCGACGACCATCCCGCGGAAGCCGAAGTCGCCGAGCCAGCCGACGTGCCGGTCGAGGATCTCGTAGTTGACGACGATGACGTCGGCGAACGCGTCGACCTGGTCGCCGTCCCCGTGGATGACGGTCGCGCGCCGGCGGGGGGTCCAGCGCTGCGTCTCGCGGGCCCAGTTGGTCTTGACGACGTTCGGGCACACCACGAGCAGCGGGAACGCGTTGGCGGCCTGCGCGGCCAGCAGGGCCTGCGCGGTCTTGCCGAGGCCGGGCTCGTCGGCGAGCAGGAACGTGCGGTGGCCCTCCGCGGCTGCGGCGATGAGCCGCGCCTGGTGGGGCATCAGCTCGAGGTCGCCGGGCGCGTTGAGCGAGGTCGCCTCCGGGAGGTCCATGCAGGACGAGGCGCCGCCGAGCTCGAAGGAGCGGAAGAGGGGTCCGAGCAGCTCCCAGGTCGCGAGCCGCTGCGACGTCGTACGGCGGGTGCGGGCGATGTCGAAGTCGGGGACGAGGAACGGGTTGGCCAGCTGGCGCTGGACCACCGACTGCGGGATGACCCGGCGCTCCCCGAGACCGGGACCGGCCTCGTCGTCGGGCTTCGGCTCCTCGGGCGCGACCTCGACGCCGGCCTTGCGCAGCATCTCGACCCGCAGCTCCTTGGCGCCGTCGCTGATGACGGCGTCCTCGGAGAGCAGGGTGAACAGGTTCGGGTCACGGGTGGCGGTCTTCGCCAGGATCGTGGCGATCCCGTCGAGGCGCTTGAGCTCGTCGGCCTTCTGCGCCTCGGTGAGCTCGGTGTCTGCCTTGACCTCGTGACGGTGCTCGCGGGCGAGCAGCGCGACGACCTGGAACCGGATCCGCTGCCCCGGGGACAGCGGCCCGCGCTGGACGGCGGACTCGAGCTCGCGCACCGCGCGCGCCAGGACGGGGACGATGCCCTCGTTGTCCTTGTGACGGGCGTGCGTGGTGGTGCGGCGGTTGCCGCGCTGGCGCTGGCGCTGGGCCAAAGGATCCCCCTGTGAGGAGTCAGTACGACGCCGGGCGCGGGTCGGGAGGACGGGCCGACGCCGGCACGACGTGCGTGCCGGCTCCCGGGGCGCGAAGCGCAGAGGCGTGGAGCTGGCTCCGCTGAGCTGTCCGGCTGACCAGCGGGAGGCGGGTCATCCGCACAGGCGGAGCGCTGCAGCGAACGATACCGCTCCCCCGGCGACCAGCGGTAACCCAGGTCACGTGCGGCGCGGCGCGAGGTGCCTGCGCGTCGGACGGCGTCCCTCGAGCAGCAGTCCGGATCCGCGTGAGAGCGTGTCCCCCATGGCTGATGGGGAGGCGGTGGGCGTCGTCGGCGGCGGCGCGCGGCGCGGCCGTCCGGGCCACGACCAGGAGACCGTCCTCCGCGTGGCGGTGGACCTCTTCAACCGCCAGGGGTACGACGGCACGAGCATGGGCGACCTGGCGCGCGAGCTCGGGCTCACCAAGTCGGCGATCTACCACCACGTCCCGAGCAAGGAGCACCTGCTCGAGCTCGCGGTCGGCGAGGCGCTCGACGCGCTCACCACCGCCCTCGACGACGTGGCCGGCCGGCCTGGGCTCACCGCGGAGGAGCGCCTGCGGCACGCCGTGCGCAGCAGCGTGACGGTGCTCGTCGAGCACCTCCCGGCGGTCACGCTGCTGCTCCGCGTGCACGGCAACACCCCCGTCGAGCAGGCCGCGCTCGCGCGTCGTCGCGAGGTCGACCGCCGGCTGGCCGCGATGGTCCGCGACGCGGTGGACGAGGGCGGGGTGCGCGACGACCTCGACCCCCTGCTGGTCAGCCGCCTGGTCTTCGGGATGGTCAACTCCCTGACCGAGTGGGTCCGCCGCGACCGCGGGACGTCGGGATCGTCCGGGACCGACGCGGCCGCGCTGGCCGACGCCGTGAGCACGCTGGCCTTCGACGGCCTCACCCGCGGCGTACGGCGGGCCGAGCAGACGCCGACGGGCCCGACGACGGGCCCGACAACGGGCTAGGCGTCGAAGTCGACCGTCACGTCCTGACTCACCGGGAACGTCTGGCAGGTCAGCACGAAGTCCGCCGCGACCTCAGCCGGCTCGAGGGCGTAGTTGCGGACCATGTCGACCTCGCCGCCGACGACCTTGGCCCGGCAGGTGCCGCAGACACCGCCCTTGCAGGCGAAGGGCAGGTCGCTCCGCGTGGCCTGCGCGGAGTCGAGGATGGTGCGGTCGCGGGGCATCGGCGTGGTCGACGAGCGCCCGTCCAGCACGAGGGTGACGTCGCTGGTGACGCCCTCCACGACCCGGTCGGGGTGCCGCAGCACCGGCGGCGGCTCGTCGACGAAGAACAGCTCGAAGTGGACCTTCTCCTCCGGGACGTCGAGCTCCGCGAGCACCGCGCGGGCGTCCTGGACGAGACCGAGCGGGCCGCACAGCCAGACGTGGTCGAGGCTCGCCACCGGGACCTTCACGGCGAGCAGCCGGCGCAGGCGGTCGGCGTCGAGCCGGCCGGAGAAGAGCTCCACGTCCCGCGGCTCGCGGGACAGCACGTGGACGACGTCGAAGCGCGCGCCGTACCTGTTCTTGAGGTCGCCGAGCTCCTCGGCGAACATCACCGACCCGGTCTCGCGGTTGCCGTAGAGCAGCGTGACCGAGCTGTCGGGGTTGGCGAGCACGGAGGCGGCGATCGAGAGCATCGGCGTGATGCCCGAGCCGGCCGCGATGCAGAGGTGTCGTCCCGCCGTCGTCGGGTCGGCGCGGAAGCTGCCCGTGGGGGGAGCGACATCGAGCCGGTCCCCGGACTTCAGCGAGCGCACCAGCCACGTCGAGAACAGCCCGTCCGGGATCTCCCGCACGCCGATGCGGGGCCGCTCCCCCGCAGCGGCGCAGATCGAGTAGGTACGGCGGTGCTCGACGCCGTCGACCACCCGCCGTACGGTCAGCGCCTCACCGGGCGCGAAGTCGAAGGCCCCACGCAGCTCCTCGGGCACGTCGAAGGTGATCGCCGCGGAGTCGTCGGTGAGCCGCTCCACGTCGGCGACCGTGAGCTCGTGGAACGCCGTCCGCTCGC
The DNA here is from genome assembly GCA_902805885.1 of uncultured Nocardioides sp. Taxonomy (GTDB): domain Bacteria; phylum Actinomycetota; class Actinomycetes; order Propionibacteriales; family Nocardioidaceae; genus Nocardioides. The sequence goes on from CADCUM010000124.1 coordinate 18,373, forward strand.
GCACCGCGGTCGTCATCAGATCTCCTTCACGTGGTCGAACGGCTCGAGGCAGGCGGTGCAGCGGTAGAGCGCCTTGCAGGCCGTGGAGCCGAACTCCGAGACCAGCTCGGTGGCCGGGGAGTCGCACTGCGGGCACCGTACGACGCGCGCGGTGGGCTGCAGGGTCAGCGGGATCGGGCCGCCGTGCGTGGGCGCCGGACCCGGCGGCGAGATCCCGGCGGCGGCCAGCGCCGCGCGTCCCTCCGGGGTGATCCAGTCGCTGGTCCACGCGGGGTGCAGGCTGACGCGCACGTCGACGCGCGGGAACCCGGCCTCGGTCAGGCTGCGCACCAGGTCGTCGCGCATCGTCGCCATGGCGGGACAGCCGGAGTACGTCGGGGTGATGTCGACGACCACGTGTCCCTCGCCGACGACGTCCACGTCGCGCAGCACGCCGAGGTCGGCGAGGGTGAGCATCGGCAGCTCGGGGTCCGTGACGGACTCCGCGACCCGGCGCGCGCGCCGCGCCGGGCGCTCCAGCAGGCGGCTCACCAGGTGCCCTGCGGGTGGGCCCGGGCCACCGACTGCATCTCGGCCAGCATGCGGCTCAGCGCCTCGGTGTGCAGCCCGTCGCGGCCGGTGCGACCGCGTACGGCGGCCATCCGGGCGACCTCCGGCCGCTCCATCCCGGCTGCGTCCAGCACCTGGTCGAGGGTCGCCTCGGCGCCGGCCCGCACGGTCGCGGGGTCGACCCCCACGCCCGACGCCGCGGCCTCGCGGTCCGCGGCGTGGGTGTCGAAGAGCTCCGGCCACAGGGGCCACAACGACGCCACGGCGGCGTCGAGGCGGCGCCGGGACTCCGGGGTGCCCTGCGCCAGGGTGACGAACCAGCGGGCCGCGAAGTCGCGGTGGTAGGCCAGCTCCTTGACGCCCTTGGCGGCCACGGCGGCCAGCACGGCGTCGCGACTCCCCCGCAGCTGCTCCCACACGGCGAGCCGCCAGACGGAGAACAGCAGCACCCGGGTGACGACCTCGGCGAAGTCCCCGCGGGGCAGCTCGGCGAGACGGACGTTGAGGAGGTCGTGCGCCTCGCGGAAGAACGCCAGCGCGTCCTCGGCCGGCACCGGCGACCCCTCGGGGAGCGCCGGCACGAGCGACTCGTCCGCCTTGGCCGCCCTGGCCAGCAGCAGCCGGGCCTGGCCGAGCAGGTCGAGCGCGATGTTGGCCAGCGCGATGTCCTCCTCGAGGTCGGGCGCGTTGCTGCACCACTCGGCGAGCCGGTGGCTCATCACGAGCGCGTCGTCGCCGAGCGCGAGGGCGTAGCGCCCCAGCACTGCTGCGTCGGTCCCCTCGGGGATCGTGGTGTCGACTCCGGCCAGCGGATCCTCGAAGTCGGTGCCGAACGCCCAGTGGGCGTCGTTGACCAGCAGCCCGTCGTACACGCTGTCGTGGCTGTCATCCATCGGGTGATGTCCTCGGGGGTGGGGTCACATGTGGGGGACGTCGGCGGGGATCTCGTAGAACGTCGGGTGGCGGTAGACCTTGTCCCCGCTCGGCGCGAACATCGGGTCCTTCTCGTCCGGGCTCGACGCGGTGATGGCGTCGGCTCGGACGACCCAGATGCTGACGCCCTCGTTGCGGCGGGTGTAGACGTCGCGGGCGTGCAGCAGGGCCATCCGGTCGTCCGCGGCGTGCAGCGAGCCGACGTGGACGTGGTTGAGCCCGCGCTTGCCCCGGACGAAGACCTCGTAGAGCGGCCACTCCGGCTGCGGGCCGCCCAGGTCCCCGCCCTGACCGAGGCCGGTGGGCACGTCCTTGAGGGGTACGGCGCCGTGCCCGCCCTCGGCCGTGTAGTCGCGTCCCTCGTCGCCCATCAGGCCGCTCCCCGGTCTCGTGACGGCCGCTGCGCGGCCTCCTCGACCAGCGGACCCCGAGCGGCGTACGCCGTGGCCGCCGCGCGGACCCAGGCGCCGTCCTCGTGGGCGCGCCGCCGGTGCTCGATGCGCTGGGCGTTGCAGGGACCGTTGCCCTTGACCACCTGCATGAACTCGTCCCAGTCGGGCTGCCCGAAGTCGTAGTGGCCGCGCTCGGCGTTCCACCTCAGCTCCGGGTCGGGGAACGTCACGCCGAGCGCCTCGGCCTGCGGCATCGACATGTCCACGAACTTCTGGCGCAGCTCGTCGTTGGTGTTGCGCTTGATGCCCCACTCCATCGACTGCGCGGTGTTGGGTGAGTCGTTGTCCGGCGGGCCGAACATCATCAGCGCCGGCCACCAGAACCGGTCCACCGACTCCTGCACCATCGCGCGCTGCTCGTCGGTGCCGCGCATCATCGTCATCAGCAGCTCGTAGCCCTGGCGCTGGTGGAAGGACTCCTCCTTGCAGATGCGGATCATCGAGCGGCCGTAGGGGCCGTACGACGTCCGGCACAGCGGGACCTGGTTGCAGATCGCCGCCCCGTCGACCAGCCAGCCGATCGTGCCGACGTCGGCGAAGCTGAGCGTCGGGTAGTTGAAGATCGAGGAGTACTTCTGCTTGCCGGAGATCAGCATCTCCGTGAGCTGCTGGCGGGAGACGCCGAGCGTCTCGCAGGCGGAGTAGAGGTAGAGGCCGTGGCCGGCCTCGTCCTGCACCTTGGCGAGCAGGATCGCCTTGCGGCGCAGGCTGGGCGCGCGGCCGATCCAGTTGCCCTCGGGCTGCATGCCGATGATCTCGCTGTGGGCGTGCTGGGCGACCTGGCGCACCAGCGTCTTCCGGTAGCCCTCGGGCATCCAGTCGCGCGGCTCGATCCGGTCGTTGCGGGAGATGGTCTCCTGGAAGTCGTGCGCGAGTGCCGCCTCGTCCGGAGCGCTGGTCACACCGCTGTCGATGGCCGTCATGGGGCGCACGCCTCCTCGATGAGCATTTACTGACCGATCGGTCTGGTATTAGTGTGGCACGGGTCCCGGGGCTCTGCAATCGTGCCCGCCGGCCGCCCCCGCCCCGTCTCCGTGTCTGTCGAGAGGACCCTGCCGTGACCCGCATGCTCGAGAGCTACGCCGCCGGACGCTGGTTCACCTCCTCCGCCGAGGGCCACGTCCTGCCTGACGCCGCGACCGGCGAGGAGGTGGCCCGCATCTCCAGCGCCGGCCTCGACCTCGGCGGCATGGTCCAGCACGCGCGCGCCGCCGGCGGCCCCGCGATCCAGGAGCTGACCTTCCACGAGCGCGCGCTCCTGCTCAAGGAGCTCGCCCTGCACCTCGGTGCCGACAAGGACGAGCTCTACGCCCTCTCCCACCGGACGGGCGCCACACGTCGCGACTGCCTCGTCGACATCGACGGCGGCATCGGGACGATGTTCTCGTACTCGTCGAAGGGCCGCCGCGAGCTGCCCAACGACACGGTCTACTGCGACGGCGACCTCGAGCAGCTCGGCAGGGGCGGGCAGTTCCTCGGCCAGCACGTCTACACCTCGCGCCCCGGCGTCGCGGTCCAGATCAACGCGTTCAACTTCCCCGTCTGGGGCATGCTCGAGAAGCTCGCGCCCGCGTTCCTCGCCGGCCTCCCGACGATCGTGAAGCCCGCCAGCCAGACGGCGTACCTGACCGAGCTCGTCGTCCGGCGGATCATCGAGTCCGGCATCCTCCCCGAGGGCTCGCTCCAGCTCCTCAGCGGCTCGGCGGGCGACCTGCTCGACCACCTCGGCGTCCAGGACTCGGTCGCCTTCACCGGCTCCGCCCACACCGCCGGCGTGCTGCGCCAGCACCCGTCGGTGCTCCACGGCGGGGTCGCCCTCCAGGTCGAGGCCGACTCGCTCAACTGCTCCGTGCTCGGACCCGACGTCACCCCGGACGACCCCGAGTGGGACCTCTTCGTCAAGGGCGTCGTCACCGAGATGACGGTCAAGGCGGGGCAGAAGTGCACCGCCATCCGCCGGGCCATCGTCCCCGCGGCGATCGCCGACGAGGTCACCGAGGCCATCGCGGCCCGGCTCGCCACGATCACCGTCGGCAACCCCGCCGACGAGTCCGTCCGGATGGGGGCGCTGGCCTCCGTCGGGCAGCGCGACGAGGTGCGCAAGGCCGTCGAGGCGCTGCGAGCGTCGTGCGACCCCGTCTTCGGCGACCCGTCCTCGGTCTCCGTCGTCGACGCCGACGCCGAGCGCGGGGCCTTCATGTCCCCGGTGCTCCTGCGGGCGCGTCCCGGCGCCGTCGAGCCCCACGACGTGGAGCCGTTCGGTCCGGTCTCCACGGTGATGACCTACGACTCGCTCGACGAGGCCGTCGCCCTCGCGGCGCGCGGGCGCGGCTCGCTGGTCGGCTCGGTCGTGACCCACGACCCGTCGGTCGCGCGCGCCCTCGTGCTCGGCCTCGCGCCCTGGCACGGGCGCATCCTCGTGCTCGACCGCGACGACGCCCCGGAGTCCACCGGGCACGGCTCGCCCCTCCCGGTGCTCGTGCACGGCGGGCCCGGCCGCGCCGGCGGCGGCGAGGAGCTCGGCGGGATCCGCGGCGTGCTGCACCACATGCAGCGCACGGCCATCCAGGCCTCGCCCGACATGCTCACCGCGATCACCGGGCGTTGGACCCGCGGGTCGCAGCGCACGGTGACCCCCGAGCACCCGTTCCGCAAGTCGCTCGCGACGCTGGCGGTCGGCGACACCATCGCGTCCCCGCTCCGAGAGGTCACCCTCGACGACATCGACCACTTCGCCGAGTTCACCGGCGACACGTTCTACGCCCACACCGACCCCGAGGCCGCCGCCCGGAACCCGCTCTTCGGCGGGATCGTCGCCCACGGCTACCTCATCGTCTCCCTCGCCGCCGGGCTCTTCGTCGACCCCGCCCCGGGCCCGGTGCTCGCCAACTTCGGAGTCGACAACCTGCGCTTCCTCACGCCGGTCAAGGCGGGCGACTCGATCCAGGTGACGCTCACGGTCAAGCAGATCACGCCCCGCTCGTCGGCCGACTACGGCGAGGTCCGCTGGGACGCGCTCGTCACCAACGCCGACGGCGAGCCGGTGGCGACGTACGACGTGCTGACGCTGGTCGCCAAGGAGACCGACTGAGGGCCGGTCCGGACCAGTCGGCCCGGCACGTCGCCGTCCCGGCCCCCGGTCGCTAGTTTTCCGCTCATGGGCCTCACCCTCCAGCGCGTCGCGGGCGCGCTCGTCCTGCTGGCCGCCGGTGTCCTGAGCCTGCCCCTGGCCGCCGCGGTGTTCGACCGGCAGGGTGCGGAGAACCTCATCGTCCCCGCCCAGCTGCTCGTGATGGCTGCGCTGGGTGCGGCCGTCTGCCTCCTGGTGCCCGCGCTGGCCCGGGACGGGGCATCGCGTGGGCGGCGCGCCCTGACCGGCGTGTGGTGGGGCCTGCTGGCCGCCGCCGTCGGCGTGCTCGTCTTCTGGCTGATCATCAGCGGGTTCGAGGGCGCCTGAGCCGATCGGGAGCGACCCGGTCACGGAGCCGGGCGGACACAGGTCGGCGTGCGGTCGGGGGGCGACGCTCCGCAGGCCACCCTCCGCGAGGTTCTGTCCGCCCGTCTACGCGCTCAGCGCGACCCGCGGAGCCGTCAGCCGTCGGTGGCGCCGTCGTACGGCACCTCGGAGCGCCACGCGTCGTCAGGTGTGTGCACCGCGGCCCAGATCGCGTCCGCGACGCGGTCGGGGGCGAACGGCCCCTCCCGGGCCAGCACGCCCCGGACCGTCACCGAGACCGCCCGGATGCCGTGGGGCGCCAGGGTGGCGTCGAGGCTGTGGACGAGGTTGCGCACGCCCGCCTTCTGCACGCCGAGCGACGCCGCGCCGTGCCACGGCCGGTCCGCCGCCATGCTCCCGGTGACGGCGACGCGCCCACCGGCGGACATGAACGGCCGCGCCGCCTGGACGGCCGTGAGCAGGGCGCCGACGCCGAGGGCGACGTCCTCGAGCAGCTCGGGCACCGTCAGGGCCAGCGGGTCCTTCTCGCGGTAGGCGCTCGGGTTGACGTGGAGCACGTCGATCCGGCCCAGGGCGGCGGCGAGGCGTCGTACGGCGTCCATGGCGGCAGCCGTGTCGGTCACGTCGACGGCTGCCACGTCGACCGCGCTGCCGCGCCCCGCCAGGTCGTCGGCCAGCTCGTCGAGGACGGCCCGCTGCCGGCCCAGCAGGCCGACGTCGTACCCCCCGCCCGCGAACCGCCGTGCCACGGACGCGCCGACCCCGGGCCCCGCGCCGACGACGACCACCACGGGTCGCTGCTCCACCACCGGCTCAGCCACCCGCCCGCTCGAAGGCCGTCGCGTACCGCTGCACCCAGGGCCGCGCCTCCTCGAGCTGCGCGGCCAGCTGGAGCAGGTCGCCGTCGGCGCCGAGCCGTCCGACGAGCTGCACGCCGAGCGGCAGCCCGTCCGCGGTCCAGTGCAGCGGGACGGAGATCGCCGGGCGCCCGGTGAGGTTGGCGAGCTGGGTGTAGGGCACCCAGCCGAGGTTGTCGGCGATGAGCTGGTCGAGCACACCGCTGGCGTTGAGCACCTTGCCCGCTCGGACCCGCGCCACCACCCGCGACGCGCGCTGGAGGGTCTGGGTCGTCTGCGTCGAGTGCACGAGCAGGGGCGGTCGCGCCAGGGTCGGCGTCAGGAAGCAGTCGTGCCGGTCGTGGAAGTCCGCGAGCGCGTGGACGTACGACGGCACCCGGCCGAGGGCCGCCAGCAGGGACGTGACGCCTCCGGCCCGTCCGAGCTCGGCCATGGCGAGCGTGTCGGCCTCGAAGCCGCGGTCCCCCGCACCGGTCCGGCGCTTGATGTCGCGGACCTGGCCGTGGACCTGCGCGAACCAGATCGTGAGGAAGTCGCGGGCGAGGGCCTCGTCGTCGTGGGGAGGCGCCACCTCCTCGACCTCGTGCCCGAGCTCCTCGAGCAGCGCCGCCGCCCCCTCGACGGCGGCGACCGCCTCCGGGTCGGGGGTGGCGGTGATGGCCGAGGAGGCGGACCAGCCGATCCGCAGCCGCCCGGGTGCGCGCCGTACCTGGTCGGCGAACCGCTCCGGTGGCACGGCGCCGAGGTAGTCGGCGTGGGAGTGCGGCGCGATGATCGCGTCGAGCAGGGCGGCACTGTCGCGCACGGTCCGGGAGACGACCCCCTGGGTCACCATCCCGAACATCACCTCACCGGTCTGCGGGCCGTAGGGGCCCAGGCCGCGGCTCAGCTTGAGGCCGACCAGCCCGTTGCAGGCCGCCGGGATCCGCACCGAGCCGCCGCCGTCGTTGGCGCCGGCCGCAGGTACGACGCCCGCTGCCACCGCGGCGCCCGACCCACCCGAGGACCCGCCGGGCGTGTGCCCGGGGTTCCAGGGGTTCCTCGCCGGCCCCAGCAGCTCGGACTCGGTGACGCCCTTCGCACCGAGCTCAGGGGTGTTGGTCTTGCCGAAGACGACCAGCCCGGCGTCCAGGAAGCGCTGCGTGACGAGCGCGTGGCGGTCGGCGACCTCGTGTTGCAGCGCGCGGCAGCCGCTGGTCGTGGGGAGGCCGGCGTACTCCTGGCCGAGGTCCTTGACCAGGAACGGCACCCCGGCGAAGGGGCCGTCCAGGGCGGGGTCGGCGGCTCGCGCGTCCGCGTCGGGGACGTCGCCGACCACGGCGTTGAGCCGTGCGTCGACCCGGTCCCGCCGTGCCCGGGCGAGAGCCAGCAGCTCGACGGGCGTGACCTCCCCGTCCCGGACCAGCCCGGCCAGCGCCGTCGCGTCGTGCTGCAGGTACTCCTCGGGCCGCATGCCCGGGAGCGTACTCAGCGCTGGTGCGAGTCGCCGTCGCCCGCGTGCACGCCGCCCGTGCCGTCCTTGGGCTGGTCGGCGGCCGGGTCCTCGGTGCTGACCGGCTGGGTGTTTCCACCGCCCACCTCGGTCTCGGAGATCTGGCCCTCCTGGCCGTCCTGGTCGGTGGGCTGGTCGCTGTCGGGGCTCATCCGGTGCCTCCTGCACGTCGGTGCCGGCCGCGGGGTCGCGGCCTGCACCCTGGGGGTGCCCGTTCCGGGGCGAGACATCCCTGCATCCGTCCCGCACCTGCCGCCCCCGGTGTGAAGGGCTCCGTGCCACCTGCCGGGGTGGTGGAGAGCCGCGCGCTCCCTGGCTACGGTCGAGCGATGACGAGGTTCGGCTACACGTTGATGACCGAGCAGAGCGGCCCGCGCGAGCTGGTCCGCCACGCCGTCGCCGCGGAGGAGGTGGGATTCGACTTCGAGGTGATGAGCGACCACTACTCCCCCTGGCTGACCGAGCAGGGGCACGCGCCGTACGCCTGGGCGACCCTGGGCGCGGTCGCGCAGGCCACCGAGCGGGTGGGGCTGATGACCTACGTGACGTGCCCGACGATGCGGTACCACCCCGCGGTCGTCGCCCAGAAGGCCGCGACGTTGCAGGTGCTCGCCGAGGGGCGCTTCACCCTGGGGCTGGGCAGTGGCGAGAACCTCAACGAGCACGTCGTCGGCGAGGGCTGGCCGGCCGTCAAGGAGCGCCAGGAGATGCTGCTCGAGGCGGTCGAGATCATCCGCGAGCTCCTCACCGGGGACCTCGTGGACTACCGCGGCGACTTCTTCCAGGTGGACTCCGCCCGCATCTGGACCCTGCCGGACGAGGGCGTCGAGATCGGCCTCGCGGTCGCGGGCGACCGCGGGATCGAGACCTTCGCGCCGCTCGGTGACCACCTCGTCGGCGTGGAGCCGGAGGCTGAGCTGATCGAGAAGTGGAACTCCACCGAGGGGGCCCCGCGGATCGGCGAGGGCGGTGCCCGCGCGATCGGCCAGATCCCCATCTGCTGGGACCCCGACGAGGAGGTCGCCGTCCAGCGTGCGCACGAGCAGTTCCGCTGGTTCGCCGGCGGGTGGAAGGTCAACGCCGACCTGCCGACGCCGGCCGGCTTCTCCGGTGCGACCCAGTTCGTCCGTCCCGAGGACGTCGCCGGCTCCATCCCGTGCGGACCCGACCTCGACGCCGTCGTCGAGGCCGTCTCCGCGTTCTGGGAGGCGGGCTTCACCGACGTCGCGCTGGTGCAGGTCGGCGGTGACAGCCAGGACGCGTTCCTCGCCGAGGCCGCGGGACCGCTGCTCGAGAAGCTGCGGGCGGCCTCGTCATGAGCGCCGGTGACCGCGCCGTCCTGCTCGACATCGACGGCACCCTCATCGACTCGACGTACCACCACGCCCTGGCGTGGCACCGCGCCTTCGACCGGCACGGGAGTCCGCCTCCGCTGTGGCGGGTGCACCGCACCATCGGGATGGGCGGGGACAAGCTCGTCACCGAGGTCGTGGACGCCGAGACCGAGGAGCGGATCGGCGACGAGCTGCGGGACGCGTGGCAGGAGGAGTACCGCAGGCTGCTGCCGGAGATCCAGCCGCTCCCGGGCGCCGCGGAGCTGGTGGCGGACGTGCACGGGGCCGGCGTCCGGGTGGCCCTCGCGTCGTCCGGCGAACCGGAGTTCGCGCGCCACGCGGTCGACCTGCTGGGGATCGGCGACCTCGTCGAGGTCGTGCTCACCGCCGACGACGTCGAGGCGTCCAAACCCGACCCCGACCTGCTCCAGGAGACGCTGGCCCGGCTCGACGGCGTCGAGCAGGCGGTCTTCGTGGGGGACACCGTCTACGACGTGGCGGCGGCCGGCAAGGTGGGCCTGGCGTGCCTCACCGTCCGGACCGGCGGCTTCGGCAAGGCCGAGCTCGAGGCGGCCGGCGCAGCGCTGGTGGTCGAGTCACCCGGGGACCTCTGCCGCGGCGTGTGGCAGCAGCACCTGCGCCCCACCACCTGAGTCGAGTGCGCATCCCGTCGTACCCGCCTCGGGGCTGCGCGCTCGACCCGGGCCGTCAGCGCCAGCCGAGGCCGGGCGCGACGTCGGTCAGGACCGACTCGACCACGTGGGCGTTGTAGTCGACCCCGAGCTGGTTGGGCACGGTCAGCAGCACGGTGTCGGCCGCCGCGACCGCCTCGTCGGTGGCGAGCTCGGCGACCAGCGCGTCCGGCTCCGCGGCGTACGTCCGGCCGAACACCGCGCGGAGCTGGGGCTCGATGTTGCCGAACTGGTCGCTGCTGCGGCGCTCGTGGCCGAAGTACGCGCGGTCGAGGTCGGTGGTGATCGGCATGATCGAGCGGCTCACCGAGACGCGCGGCTCCCCTGGGTGGCCCGCCTCGCGCCACGCGTCGCGGAAGACCTCGATCTGCTTGCGCTGCTGCACGTGGAACGGCTCCCCGGTCTCGTCCGCCTTGAGGGTCGAGCTCATCAGGTGCATGCCCTTCTCCGCCGCCCACCGGGCCGTCGCGTCCGACGCGGCGCCCCACCAGATGCGGTCCCGCAGGCCGGGCGAGTGCGGCTCGGGGCGCAGCAGCCCCGGCGGGTTGGGGAACATCGGCCGGGGGTTGGGCTCTGCGAAGCCCTCGCCCTTCAGCACCTCGAGGAGCACGTCGGTGTGCCGGCGCGCCATGTCGGCCTGGTCCTCCCCCTCGGCGGGCTGGTAGCCGAAGTAGCGCCAGCCGTCGATCACCTGCTCCGGTGACCCGCGGCTGATCCCGAGCTGGAGCCGGCCGCCCGAGATGAGGTCGGCGGCGCCCGCGTCCTCGGCCATGTAGAGCGGGTTCTCGTAGCGCATGTCGATGACGCCGGTGCCGATCTCGATGCGGCTGGTGCGGGCACCGATCGCGGCCAGCAGGGGGAACGGCGAGGCGAGCTGCCGCGCGAAGTGGTGCACGCGGAAGTACGCACCGTCGGCCCCGAGCTCCTCGGCGGCGACCGCCAGGTCGATGGACTGGAGCAGCGCGTCCGCGCCGGAGCGCACCTGCGAGTGCGGCGAGTCGGTCCAGTGCCCGAAGTTCAGGAAGCCGATCTTCTTCATGGATGGTTCAACACTTGACTACGGTGGTTGTTCCCACGACCTCGCCCGACCCTGGAGCGCCCATGAAGCTCGACCGGTTCCCGCGGCACCCCCTGACGTTCGGGCCCTCCCCGGTCCACCACCTCCGCCGCCTGTCCGACCACCTCGCGGCCCGCGGTGGCGGCGCCCAGGTGTGGGCCAAGCGCGAGGACGTCAACAGCGGGCTCGCCTTCGGCGGCAACAAGATCCGCAAGCTCGAGTACATCGTCCCCGACGTCCTCGCCCGGGGCGCCGACACCCTCGTCTCCATCGGCGGCCACCAGTCCAACCACACCCGCCAGGTCGCCGCCGTGGCCGCGCACCTCGGTCTGAGGTGCCGGCTGGTGCAGGAGAAGTGGGTGCCGTGGGACGACCCCACCAACACCCGCGTCGGCAACATCCTGCTCAGCCGGATGATGGGCGCCGACTCCCGGCTGGACCCGAGCGGCTTCGACATCGGCATCCGGGACTCCTGGAAGGACGCGATCCGAGAGGTCGAGGAGGCCGGCGGCACGCCGTACGCCATCCCGGCCGGGGCCAGCGAGCACCCGCTCGGCGGCCTGGGCTTCGCCCAGTGGGCCTTCGAGGTGGCCGAGCAGGAGAAGGCGCTCGGCGTCACCTTCGACACGATCGTGGTCTGCACGGTCACCGGATCGACCCACGCCGGCATGATCGCCGGGTTCGCCGCACTCGAGGACCTCACGGGCGTACGACGGCGGGTGCTGGGCATCGACGCCAGCGCGACGATCGAGAAGACCCGGGACCAGGTCGGGCGCATCGCGAGGAGCACCGCGGAGCTCATCGATCTCGGCCGCGAGCTCCGCGACGACGAGATCACCGTCCTGGAGGGGTGGGCCGGTGAGCTCTACGGCCTGCCGGTCGACTCCACCATGGAGGCGATGGCGCTCGGGGCGCAGCTCGAGGCGATGATCACCGACCCCGTCTACGAGGGGAAGTCGCTCGCGGGCCTCATCGACCTGGTGCAGGACGGCGAGATCCCCCGCGACTCCCACGTGCTCTACGCCCACCTCGGCGGCCAGCCCGCGATCAACGCCTACCACTCGCTCTGGCCCGACCGGGCCTGAGCCACCTCCAGGGTCTTCCCGCCGGCCGTCGCCGATCCTGGGGTCTCCCCGACGTCGGTGCCCGCCGCTAGCGTGGACGCATGCCGACGAAGCCGCTCGTGAGGACGGCCGGGTTCACCGTCCACCCCGCCACCGAGTCCCGCTTCGAGGACGTCCGGACGATGGTGGGTCCCAAGAACCCGACCTCCAGCGTCTGCTGGTGCCTCAGCCACCGCATCCCGTCCCGGCAGAACCGCTCGATGATGGGTGAGGAGCGGGGCGAGTTCGTCCGGGGACTCACGCGCCGGCGCGTCAAGCCCGGTGTGCTGGCCTACGACGGCGCCGAGGTCGTCGGTTGGGCGGCGGTCGCCCCGCGCTCCGAGCTGCCGTTCGCGCGGTCCACCAAGATCCCCCACGTCGACGACCTCGACGTCTGGTCGGTGTGGTGCGTCCGGGTGCGGCCCGGCCACCGCGGACGCGGGATCGCCCACGCCCTCGTCGAGGGCGCGGTGGCCTACGCCGCGCGGTGCGGCGCACCAGCCGTGGAGGCCTACCCCGTGGACAACCAGGGCGCGAAGGTCGACCTGACGATGGCGTTCGTCGGCACCCGCAAGCTCTTCGAGGACGCGGGCTTCGTGCTCACCTCCCCGACCGACGCCATCGCGGGCGGCTTCCCACGCGTCCTCGTGCGCAAGGCGCTGTGAGGTGGAGCTCGAGTTCAACGGCGACGTCATCGAGTGGCGAGGCCCCGCGCCGTTCCACTACCTCGTGGTGCCCGACGACGAGAGCGACGACATCTCCGCGGTGAAGCAGGAGTTCACCTACGGCTGGGGCGTCATCCCCGTCACCTGCACGACCGGCGACACCACCTGGACGACGTCGCTCTTCCCCAAGGACGGCCGCTACCTCGTGCCGCTCAAGGACGCCGTACGACGCGACGCCGGCATCGAGGTCGGTGACCGCCTCAGCGTCCGGATGCGGCTGGGCCGCGACTGACCCCGACACCGGTCCTCCGTCCGGCCACGAGGCGCGGCGCGGCGAGTCGGGTGGAGTCCACCCAGACCCTTTGCTACTTTTGTCACCTTAGTTACTAGACATAGGGGGCGGGATGGGATCGGACGACGGCGGGTGCCGGGTCGTGGTGGTGGGCGCGGGCGCGGGCGGGACACTGGTCGCCGCCCACCTCCTCACGGGGCTCACGTCCCGCTTCTGCGTCGAGCTGATCGACCCCTCCCCCGACACCGGACGCGGTCCTGCCTACCGGACGCGCGACGACCGCCACCTGCTGAACGTGCCGGCATCCGGGATGTCCGCGCTGCCGCGGGATCCCGAGCACTTCCTGCGGTGGCTCCGCGCCCATCACGACCCCGGGTTCCAGCCGCACCAGTTCGCGCCGCGTCACGCCTACGGGGCGTACGTCGAGAGCCTGCTGACCGCTGCCTCCGACTTCCCCGGCAACGCTCGGCTGCTCCGGCGGCACGACCGCGTCGAGGACGTGACCATGGACGGCGACACGTTCCACGTGCACCTCGGCGGCGGCGAGCGGGTCGCGGCGCGGGCCGTGGTGCTGGCCCACGGCGCCCGCCCCGGTACGGCGTGGGCGCCGGCCGAGCTCCGGGAGGACCCTCGTCTGGTCAGCGACCCGTGGACCCAGGACATCCCCGAGACGGGCGACCTGCTGATGCTCGGGGCGGGCCTGACGATGGTCGACCTCGTCATCCGCGCCGACCGTCCGGCCCGGACGGTGCACGTGGTGTCGCGCAACGACGTCCTGCCGCAGGCCCACGTCCTGCCGACGACGCCGCCGGTGCCGCCGCCCCCGGGGATCACCCGCCTCCGCGAGCTGGACGACCTCCGGCGCGTCGTGCGTCGGCACGTCTCCGGCACCGTGGCAGAGACGGGCGACTGGCGGGCAGCGATCGACGGGCTGCGGCCGGTCACGGCCCATCTGTGGCGGGGCCTGTCCGAGACCGACAAACGCCGTTTCATCGCCGAGGACGCCCGCGCGTGGGACACGCGCCGCCACCGCATGGCCCCCCTCACCGCGCAGCGCTTCGAGGAGGTGGAGGGGTCCGGCCGGCTGCGCCGCCACCGGGGGACCATCGCCACCGTGCGGCCGAGGTGCGACGGGCTCGACGTCGTGCTGGGCGACGGCACCCAGCTGCGCGTGTCCGCCGTGGTCAACTGCACCGGCCCGGTCGGCACGGTCGCGGCCGACCCGCTCCTCAACCGGCTCGCCCACACCGGGATGGTGCGCCCCGGCCCCGCGGGCCTGGGGATCGACACCGCCGAGGACGGCCGCGTCGTCGGGGTGCTCCCCGCCACTGTGCCCTTCCTGGCCGTCGGCAGCCTGCGGCGGGGCAACCTGTGGGAGTCCACGGCGATGCCGGAGATCCGCGAGCAGGCCTACGACGTCGCCCGCTCGGTCGTCCGCGCGCTCCAGGGCGAGTCCCGGCGCCGACCGGTGGACGCCTACGGCCTCACGCTGTCGACGACCGACGAGGCCGCCGATCGCTACAACGCCGGGCTGGGCCGTCTGCTGCGCCTCCAGGAGGGCGCCGAGGTCGAGCTGCGCGCGGCGGTCTCGCTGGATCCCGACTTCGCCCAGGCGCACGCCGCGCTGGCCCTGCTGGGCCACGAGTGGGGCGCCGACTGCGACTGGCGCGCCTCCCTGCAGGCCGCCCACCGGGCCGCGGCGGGGCGCGACCTCGACGACCGGGAGGCCGGCTTCCTCGAGGCCGTCACGACCCGCCTGCGCACCGACGAGGCGTCCGGCGCCGCGGCCCTCCTGCGGCACGTCCGGCTCTTCCCGCGCGACGCGCTCGCCGTCAGCGTGGCGGTGCCAACGGTCGCGTTCGGGGGGCTCACCTCCGGCACGCAGACGGCCGAGCTCGTGGAGTCGCTGGCGCGCGCCTATGGCGACGACTGGTGGTACGCCGGCCAGCTCGCCTTCTTCCGCCAGGACCAGGAGAGGTGGGGCGAGGCGGAGGAGCTGGCGTCGTACGCCCTGTCGGTGGAGCCGTCCTCCGGTCACGCGGTGCACGCCCGCGCGCACGTCTTCTACGAGACGGGACGGCACGCGGACGGGCTCACCTGGCTCGACGAGTGGATCCGCGACCGGGGGCCGCAGGCCAACCACCGATCGCACTTCTCCTGGCACGCCGCCCTCCACGAGCTGGCGCAGGACGACATCCTGGCCGTACGACGCCGGTGGGCGCGCGAGCTCGCGCCGCCCCTGGTCACCGGCTCGCGCGCCGTCGTCGACAGCGGCTCGCTGCTCTGGCGCGGTCGCGTGACCGACACCGCCGCAGCGCTCGGCAGCGTCGACGACGTCCTGACTGCTGTCCCGGCCGGTTGGCTGGTCGATCCGCCCACCGCGTTCGCGGCCATGCACGTCGCGGTGCTGCTCGCTGCTGCGGACGACGCCCAGGGGCTGGCTGCCCTCCACCGGACGGCGCTGTCGAGCGAGGACCACGTCCGGCGCGAGGTCGTCGCACCGTTGTGCACGGGCCTGGCGGCCGTCGTGGAGGGCGCCTGGACCACGGCCGCGTCGCTGCTGTCCGACGTGGTCGGGCGGCTCGACGCGCTGGGGGGCAGCCGCGCCCAGCGGGAGGTGGTCGAGGACACCCTGGTCCACGCGTGGGCGATGTCCGGCCGCGGCGACCTCGCGGCGGCGCTGCTCGACCACCGGCTGTCTCGACGGGTGTCCCCGCTCGACGCCCGACGACGGGCGGCCCTGCGGGTCGGCACGAGTGGCGGCCTCGACCTCGAGCACGCCTGAGGACGCCCGCCGTGACGCTCTCGCCTGCCACCGTCGTCGCCGGGTCGACGCTGGTGCTCCTCACGCTCGGTGAGCAGTTCCTGCAGCTCGGCGCGGGTGCTGCGGCGTACGGCGCCGCGTGGTGGCTGCTACGCCGGCCGCACCGGGCCGAGCGCTGACGGGCCGGTCACGCGGACAGCGCGGCAGGGCGCCGCTCGGCCCGGCGACGGGCGAGTGCGGCCCGCGCCGTACGGCGGAAGCCCTCGGGCGGCGCGGACAGCCGGAACACCTTGTGCCAAGCGCTCGCGACCTGCTTCGGGAGCGGCGCGGTGTGGTAGCGCAGCCCGAAGGACTCGAAGAGCTCGCGGACCGGGCCGGCGATCTCGCCGTAGCGGTTGCTCGGGAGGTCCGGGAAGATGTGGTGCTCGATCTGGTGGGACAGGTTGCCGCACAGGACGTGGACCAGCGGGGAGCCGGAGATGTTCGCCGACCCGAGCATCTGGCGGAGGTACCACTGGCCCCGCGACTCCGACTCGTCGAGCTCGTCCACCTCGAACGTCGAGACGCCCTCGGGGAAGTGCCCGCACATGATCACGCTGTGCGACCAGACGTTGCGCACGAGGTTGGCCGTCAGGTTGGCGGTGAACGTCGATCGTGCCGAACCGGTGGGGGCCGACACGAGCGGGTGCACGACGAAGTCACGGAACGCGTGCCGGGCCGCACGGCCGATGGTGCTGCGCGCCTCCCGCTTGAGCTCGGGCGTGAGCCCCTTGCCCTCGCGCAGCTGCGTGCCGAAGTCGAGGTCGTACATCGCGATGCCGTACTCGAAGATGCAGGCGTTGACGAAGTTCCAGAACGGCTGGACGAGGTGCCGCGGCTCCCACTCCTGCGCCTCGTCGACCCGCATGATCCCGTAGCCGAGGTCGTTGTCCTTGCCGAGGACGTTGGTGTTGACGTGGTGGCGGTCGTTGTGGGACCGCTGCCACTGCTCCGGCGGTGAGGCGTGGTCCCACTCCCACGTGGACGAGTGGATCTTGGGGTCCCGCATCCAGTCCCACTGCCCGTGCAGGACGTTGTGCCCGATCTCCATGTTGTCGAGGATCTTCGCCAGCGCGAGCGCGGAGGTCCCGAGCAGCCAGAGCGGCCGGCGGCGACTGCCGAGGAGGAGCACGCGACCGCCGACCTCGAGCGAGCGCTGGACGGCGATGACCCGCCGGATGTACGCCGCGTCCCGGGCACCCCGGTCGTCGAGGACCTGCTGGCGCAGTTCGTCCAGGCGTCGTCCCAGCTCGTCCACCTCGGCCTGGCTGAGGTCGTCGTACGAGCGGTGCTTCACCGGGGCGGTGCGGGCGGACGAGGCCGCCGGGTCCAGGAGCGTGGGCATGGGGTGAAGGGTGCCCGATCCGGGGCGGCGCATGCGCATCACAGGGCCGGGCACCGACCGTGGGCGCCGCGGGGTCGCCCACAGGGGTGGAACGGGTGGGATGGGTTGCGCGAGGGCGGGTACCGGTGAGGGCATGACCGAAGGACAGCAGAACGACGACCAGGACGCCGAGCCGCCGACACCGGACGGCAAGGAACCTGACACCGACCAGCTCGACCCACGGTCGGAGCCGGCGAGCCACCCCGATCCGGAGCCCGGAGCGGGCGACGGAGGGACCGGCTCGTAACGAACGGTCAACACCGACAGCAGATCGATCCACGTACTCAGGAGGACTGATGACGACAGGGACAGGCAACACCCCCGACAGCGGTGGCACGTTCGGCACCGGCACGACCGGTGGCTACGGCACCGGAGGCGGCTTCGGCACCAGCGACACCGGTGCGCACGAGACCACCGGCACCGGCTACGAGAGCACGGGCTACGAGAGCACCGGCACCACCGGCTACGAGACCAGCGACAGCGGCACCTCCGACAGCGGCGCGAAGGACAAGGCCAAGGAGGCTGCCTCCACGGCCGCCGACCAGGGCAAGCAGGTCGCCGGCACGGCCAAGGAGGAGGCGGCGAACGTCGCCGGGACCGCCAAGGAGCAGGCACGCAACGTCGTCGGCGACACCGTGTCGCAGGTCCGCAACCAGGTCGGTGGCCAGGCCACGACCGGCCGCGACAAGGCCGCGACCACCCTGCGCACGCTCGGCGACGACCTCGAGAAGATGGTGCAGGGCGAGGGCTCCGGCGAGGGCATGGCGGCCGACATCGCCCGCGAGGTCTCGACCCGGGTCAAGTCGTTCAGCAACCAGCTGGAGAGCAAGGAGCCGACCGAGCTGCTCGAGGACGTGCGCCGCTTCGCGCGCCGCAAGCCGGGCATGTTCCTGCTCGGCGCGCTGGCGGCCGGGGTGGCCGTGGGCCGCGCCTTCCGCGCCACCGCCGACGGCGCCGCCATGGCGTCGCTGGGCCAGCCCAGCACGACCGACACCTACGGCTCCGACTACGGCGCCGGCACCTACGGCGCGGCAGGCACGACCACGGGCACCGCGGCGGCCGGGGGCTACTCGACCGGCGCGGCGTCGCCGGCCTCCACCTCGGGCTTCGGCACCGAGTCCACCACCGGTGGCGGGTTCTCCAGCGCCGCTGACGACCCGGACCCGCTGTTCGGCGACCACGGCACGCACGCGAGCACGAACCGTCCCGGCACCACCGGCGGCGACGGGCTCGACCCGAGCCCCACGCTGACCACGCCGGCCAGCACCGACTCGCCCACCACCGGGCTGTCGGGCCAGCGCACGCAGGACACGCTGTGAGTGGGGCGACCGAGTTCGACCCCGGATCCGGAGGCGTCGAACACACGACGACGTCGTACACCACGACCGGCACCGGCGGCGACGACCGCAGCCTCGGCCAGATCGTCGGTGACCTCACCAACGACCTGACCACGCTGGTCAAGCAGGAGCTCGCGCTCGCCAAGACCGAGCTCAAGGAGGAGGCCGGCAAGGCCGGCAAGGGCGCCGGCATGCTCGCCGGGGCCGGTGTGGTCGGGCACGTCGCGCTGATCACGCTGTCGATCGCCCTGGGCTACCTGATCTCGCGGGTGGTCGACCTGGACATCGCCTTCTTCATCGTCACGCTCCTCTGGGTCGTCATCGCCGCCGTCCTGGCGTCGATGGGCAAGAAGGAGCTCAAGAACGCAAACCCGCAGCTGCCGGAGACGCAGCAGACACTCAAGGAGGACGCGGCATGGGCCAGAGCACAGAAGAACTGAGCAACGAGATCGCCGAGACGCGGGCATCGATGACGCAGAACGTCGACGCGTTGCAGGACAAGGTCAGCCCGTCCGCCATCGTCGAGCGTCGCAAGGAGGCCGCTCGCGGCCGCTTCCGAGGAGTGAAGGACAAGGTCATGGGAGTGCACTCGTCAGTTGCCGACACGACCAGCAGCACCGCGGGCTCCGCCTCCGGTGCGATGGGGTCGGCCAAGGACAGCGCCACCGGCGCCGTCGGGTCCGCCAAGGACTCCGTGACCGGCGCCGCCGGGTCGGTGAAGGACACCGCCGCGGGGCTGCCGTCCACCGCGCAGGACAAGGTCCAGGGCGCTCCCCTCGCCGCTGGTCTGGTCGCCTTCGGCGCCGGGCTGGTGGTCGCGGCCCTGATCCCCGCCTCCGAGAAGGAGGCGGTCGCCGCCGGCCAGCTGGGCGAGAAGATCCAGCCGATGGTCGACGACGTCAAGGCCAAGGGCCAGGAGATCGCCCAGGAGGTCAAGGAGAACGTGTCCGGGACCGCCCAGGAAGCCGTCCAGGAGGTCAAGGACCAGGCCACGCAGAGCGCTGACCGGGTCAAGTCCGAGGGTCAGTCCGGAGTGGACGAGGTCCGCTCCACCACGCAGAGCTGATCCACCTGCGAGCCGTCGACCGTCCCACGGGGACGGTCGGCGGCTCGTTGCTTTCCCCACCACTGGTGCACCCGGGCCTGTGGGAACGTGGATCGGACCCCGTCGCCCACCGAGAGGCACGTCATGGCACCCGCAACAGGCGAGACTCCGCTCCGCGCGCTGGAGCTGACCCGGACGACCGTCCACCGCGACGGCATCGACCTCGCGGTGTGGGAGGGCGGCAGCCCCGACGGGCCCACCGTGGTGATGGTGCACGGCTGGCCCGACACCCACCGGCTGTGGCTCGGCGTCGCCGCCCTGCTCGCCGACGACTTCCGGGTGGTCCTCTACGACACCCGCGGACAGGGCGGCTCCCCCGCTGGGGAAGCCTCCGACTTCACCCTGCCCACGCTCGCGGCTGACCTCTTCGCCGTGCTCGACGCCGTCAGCCCGGAGCAGCCGGTGCACGTGGTGGGCCACGACTGGGGGTCGGTCCAGGCGTGGGAGGCCGTCTGCGAGCCCGGAGCGGAGGCGCGGATCGCGTCGTTCACCTCGATGAGCGGGCCGAACCTCGACCACCTCTCGGCGTGGGCCCGCCGCTCGCTGGCGAACCCCACCCCCGCCGGCGTGGGAGCCGTCCTCGCCCAGGCGGCGTCGTCGTCGTACATCCCGTTCTTCGTCTCTCCGCTGGCACCGCCGGTGCTGCGCGCCCTCGGCAACCGCGCGCGGTGGCGCCGCCTGGTGGCCGCCGGCGAGGGCGGCGACCTGGTCCCCGACGGGCACTCCCCCACCATCGCGGACGACATGGTGTCGGGGTTGCGCTACTACCGCGCCAACGTGCTCCGGGCACCGGGCCGGCCCCGGGAACGGCGCACGACGGTCCCGGTGCTGCAGCTGGTGCTCACCCGCGACCCGGCCATCCGCGAGGCCTCGCTGCACGAGAGCGACCGCTGGTGCGAGCACCTCGAGCGGCGCCACCTCCCCTACGGCCACTGGGCACCGCTCAGCGAGCCGGCGGTCGTCGCCGCGGAGACGCGCGGCTTCGTCCGCCGCGTCACCGACGGAGCCGTCTGAGACGGACTCAGGGCTCCAGACTGACGACGTCGCCGTGGCGCGGTGCACGCACGGCGGTGGGCAGTCCCCGCGCGGCCACCCGCTCGAGGAAGTCCGACAGCGGTGAGCGGAACACGCCGTAGTCGTCGTGGTGGACGGGCACCGTGACCCGCGGTCGCGTGCGCGCCACGAAGTCCGCCCCCATCTCGCCGTCCATCGTGACCATCCGCAGCAGCACCCGCGTCCCGCCGAGGTGCACGACCGCGGCGTCGATGTCGGGGTAGCGCTCGCTGACCTCCTCGACGTGGCCGCCGGTCAGGGTGTCCCCGCTGATGTAGACGCGTCGTACGACGTCGCCGCCGACGCGGTGCTCGAGCATGCTCCCCATGACGGGCGGGAGCAGCGTGCCCAGGACGCCGCGGGCGTGCACCGCCGGCAGGGCCGTCACCGCCAGCTCCTCGCCGTCCTTGACCAGGACGTGCTGCTGCCACGTCTCCAGCGCCTGCGTCGCGAAGCCCCAGCGGTCGAGCCGTCGTACGGCGTGGGGCGTGGACAGGATCGGCGGGCTCCGGTCCAGCCGCGCCTTCGCCACCCGGTCGAAGTGGTCACCGTGCAGGTGCGACAGCACGACCGCGTCGAGCGGTGGCAGCTGCTCCGGCTCCAGCGCGGGCTGGGTGAGCCGCTTGGTCGACAGGCCGTAGCCGAGGTAGGCGCGTTGCCCGCGATGCAGGAAGTTGGGATCGGTCAGCAGGGTGAACGACCCGAGGGTGATCACGGTCGTCGCGGTGCCGATGAAGTGCAGCTGGGACGGACCGGGCATCTGGTCCTCCTTCCGGGAGCGGGCGCGGTGCTCTCGGTACCCGCCTGCGCAGGAAGCACCACTCGCAGGGCTCCGGAGGGAAGCACCGTCGCGCTCGCGCTGTTGAGGAGGATGTGACCGTCCACGACGAGAGCACCGCCACCGTCCCGGCCGCCGACCCCGCCGCCGACCCCGCAGCCACCGCCGTACGGCGCGTGCCGTCGGCGCTGGCCGACCGGCTGCTGGACGTGCGCCGGATCTACCACGAGCGCGGGATCGAGCAGCTCCCGCGCGCCCGACAGGTGCTGGAGCGGTTCCCCGACGCCGAACGCATCGAGGTGCTCTCCCACCAGGCCATCCCGGGCCTCTACGGCAACGAGGGCAACGTCGCCGACTGGGTGCGCACGAAGAGCGAGGTCCTCGTGCTCGGGGAGAAGAAGTCGCTCTCCGCACGCCGCAACGAGCGGTCGAGCGACTGGATCGCGCCCTCCACCGCGAACGGCTGCGCCATGGCGTGCTCCTACTGCTACGTGCCCCGCCGCAAGGGCTTCGCCAACCCGATCACCGTCTTCACCAACATCGAGCGGATCACCGGCTATCTCGAGCGCCACGCCGCCCGGCAGGGGGTCAAGCCGGAGCCCAACCAGTGCGACCCCGTCGACTGGGTCTACGACATCGGGGAGAACAGTGACTGCTCCGTGGACGCGATGGTGTCCGACAACGTCCGGGACCTCGTCGACCTCTTCGCGCGGCTGCCCAACGCGAAGGCCAGCTTCGCGACGAAGCTGGTCAACCGCACCCTCCTCGACTACGACCCACGAGGCGGCACCCGGGTCCGCTTCAGCCTGATGCCCTCCGACACGTCGCGGCTGGTGGACGTGCGCACGTCGAGGATCGCGGACCGGATCGCCGCCATGGACGACTTCGTGGAGGCGGGCTACGAGGTCCACCTCAACCTGAGCCCCGTGATCGTCCACGAGGACTGGCTCCGCGACTGGTCCGAGCTCCTCGAGCAGGTGGCCGACGGCACGAGCGCGCGCACCCGCGCCCAGCTCGCGGCCGAGATCATCTTCCTCACCCACAACGAGGGCCTGCACGAGGTCAACCTGGGCTGGCACCCGCGCGGCGAGGAGCTGCTGTGGCGGCCCGACCTCCAGCAGGCCAAGCGCAGCCAGAGCGGACAGTGGAACGTCCGCTACCGCACCGGCTGGAAGGGGCGCTGGGTCTCCCAGCTCACCGACCTGCTGGCCGAGAAGCTCCCGGAGTGCCGCGTCCGCTACGCCTTCTGACCCGGACTCCGAGCGCCACGATCTCCCGAGGCGACGCTCGGCCACCGCACCCTGTCGCTCGAGGCGGTCGAGGAGCGCCGCCTGCTCGAGTCCCCCTAGGCCCTTGACGGGGTGACGTCAGCCTCAGGATGAAGGGGCCCGGCGCGGGTACCGTCAGGAGTGCACCACGCCTGCCGGCTCGAGCCGCGCAGGACGACGAGAGGAGCCGCAGTGAACCCGATCAGCAAGGTGACCGGAGCCATCACCCACCCCGTGCGCACGGCGACGACCGTGGCCGGTGGCGCCATGGGCGTGGCCGGCGGCGCCTTCGGCGTGGCCGCCGCCGGGGTCCGCACGGCCACCCGGATCGTCGGCCGAGGCGGGTCGCAGGAGAGCCCCACGGCGCCGGCGACACCGCCCACGGACGCCGAGCCCGAGGACGGGTCGACCGGCACCGAGTCGGCTGGCACCGAGTCGGCTGGCACCGAGGAGACCGGCACCGAGGGGACGACTGGCACCGAGGCCGTGTCTCCCACCCTGACCGTCGCCCAGGACGAAGGGACCGCGCAGGCACCGGCCGAGGACCCGGTGGGCGAGAAGCCCGCCGCGAAGAAGACTCCCAAGGCCGCGAAGAAGCCTGCCAAGAAGCCTGCGGCCACGAAGAGCCCGCTCGCCGAGCCGTCCACCGCGCAGGAGCCGGCGAAGACGACGGCCGAGAAGACGACGGCCAAGAAGACGACGGCCAGGAAGACGACGGCCAAGAAGGCGCCCTCGGCGCAGGCGGCGACGACCGCTCCTGCACTCGCGGCGCAACCGCCGGCCGAGACGTCGGCCCAGACGCCGCCGGAGCCCTTGGACCCGCCCGCCGCCGTCCCCGACGCACTCGTCGACGACGAGACCACGCACGTCGAGACGGAGACGGAGGTCGTCTACTCGAGCGAGACGGGCTCCGACACGACGGGCGACGACCACCTCACCGAGCCCCTCCTCGACCCGGCGATCGCCGACCAGCTCAAGAGCGAGGCGGGGCTGCAGCAGACCGCCGAGCCTGACCAGGACTGATCCGAGCGGGCGATGAGGGCCTCGGTCGCGGCCACAGACGGCTGGGTCGACCCGGACGGGTTCCGAGCCCCCGCCGGCGAGGTGCACGCCTGGGTCCGTGGCACCAACCAGACCGTCTGCGGTGTGCCGCTGCACCGCGCCGGACTGCGTCGCTTCAGCCATGTCGACTGGAGCGACGCGCAGCCCGCCACCGGACGGGACGCCGATCGCGTCACGTCGGTGTGCCGGCGCTGCGCGGCGGGCATGGGACAGCGTCGCGACGAGCGTCCGTGGCGGAGGACCAACCCTCGCCCCTGACGCCGGGGCGAGGGCCGCGGGTCAGCGACCACGTGCGTGCCGCGCGGGCCGCGCTCGTCCCGTGCGGCGAGGCGGACCGTCCGAGGCCCAGGCGGGACGGTTCGTCACCGCCGTGATGGGTACCTGGGACACATGGAGTTCGAGACCGACGCAGAGCGAGACCCGGGAGCGCGGGTCGAGGACGTCGCCCAGGAGGCGATCGACGCGACCGCGACGACCTATTCCAACGACCCCTCGATCGACGTGGAGGAGATCCTCCGGCTGGAGCTGTCCAGCCGGGGGGTGCGGCCGACGAGCGAGGAGAACCTCCGCGAGCTCGGCGCGGCGATCCGCTCGGGGCACCCCGTCCGGGTCGGTGAGCACGACGGGTCGACGAGGCCGGGCAGCAGCGCCGGAGGCTGACGCCTGACCCCGGGGGTCCCTGGGTACGGAGCCGACATGGCTGAACACGACCTTCCGATCCCCGACTACGACAACCTCGCCATCGGCTCCCTCGAGTCCCGGGTGCGCGCGCTCGACCCGGACGGCGTGGCCCGGCTCCTGCAGCACGAGCGCGAGCACGCCGACCGCGTCCAGGTGGTGCAGCTCCTCGAGCAACGGCTCGAGCGGCTCCGCAGCGGTGAGGCGCAGCCCTCCGGTGGCGACCCAGCCGCGCCGGCCCCGGAGACGGCCGGCATGCCGGGAACGTCCGCGGTGTCGCCCGCCACCGAGGGCCCGACCTTGAACCCGCCGTCCCAGGGCGTCCCGACGAACCCCGCCCAGCCGCGCACCTGACACGGGGTCGGCCGGACCAGGACTACTCGGCGCCCGATTCCCCGCCGACGTTGCGCACCAGCAGGATGGCGAGGTCGTCGCTGAGGTCGGGACCGTGGAACTCGCGCACCGCCGCGAGGATCACACCTGCCAGGTCGTCCGTGCCCAGGTCCCGGTGCCGGCGGAGCAGCTCGGCGACCCGGTGGGAGTCGAACAGCTCATCACCCTGACGGGCCTCGACCAGGCCGTCGGTGAAGGCGCAGATCAGCTCTCCGGGCGCCAGCCGGGTCGACGTGTCGTGGAGCTCGGGCTGGTCGAACAGCGCCAGCGTGGTGCCGAGCCGACCCACCTCCTCGACCTCGCCGGAGGCCCGGAGCACCAAAGGTGGATGGTGACCTGCCAGCGACAGGGTCACGTCCAGGCCGGCGCCCGGGCCCGCGGGGGGCCGCAGGTGCCCGTGCACGAGGGTGCAGTGGCGCTCGATGTCCGTCTGGGCCAGCAGCCTGGTGTTGACCTGGCGGAGCGTGTCGGACGGGCCGAGGTCCTCGCGTGCCAGGGCGCGCAGGGTGTATCGGGCGGCGGCGCTCACCGCCGCCGCCTCCGCGCCCTTGCCGCTCACGTCCCCCAGGACGAAGCCCCAGGTGTGCTCGTCGAGGGGGAAGACGTCGAGGAAGTCCCCACCGATCTCCCCACCGTCGCCCGCCGGCTCGTAGCGGCTCGCCATCTCGGTGCCCGGCACGACCGGGAGACGCGGGGGCACCATGCTCGCCTGCAGGACCGCCGCCACGCGTGACCGGTCCTTCAGGACGTGCTCGAGCCGTTCCTGGTCGCGGACCCGCTGGGTCACCTCGCGCAGCACCACCAGCGACCCGGCCGGGAGCCCGGACGAGTCGATGAGCGGTTGCCGGCTGACGTCGAAGGACCGACGACCGGATCCGGCCGGGGCGTCCGGTCCGTCCGAGTCATCAGGCAGCGTCAGTCCGGCCGGGCCGACCTCCACCCCGGGCGCACCCTCGATCAGCTCGGGCAGGCGCCGGCCGATCAGTGCCTCCCGTGACGCGGACGCCAGGGCCACGCCGGCCGGGTTCACGTCGACCACGCGGTTGAAGGGGTCCAGCACGAAGACCGCGTCGCTCATGTTCTCGACGACGGCGCTGCGGGCGAGCGGCCCGAGGTCGACCAGCTTCCCGTCGAAGAGCCCCCACACCAGGAGGCCGCCGGTCACGGTGAACGCGAAGGGCGTCAGGTCGACGTGGTCGAAGAAGCCCACCTGGAAGTTGTGGAGCAGGTTGGCGGCCCACGGCAGCAGGGCGGCACCCAGCAGCAGGAGCGCCGTACGCCGGTAGGTCCGCGCCAGGCGCACCATGCTGGTGACGAACAGCCCGGTCGAGGCGACGAGGAGGACGTTGTTGTAGGCGAACGCCGCCCAGAAGGCCGGTCCGGTCTCGACGACGGGCAGGCCCGCGGAGTCGACGGAGTCCTCGTTGTAGTAGCGGACCCAGTCGTGGGTGAAGGGGATCGCCAGCAGCACGAGCGTGACGACCGGAGCGACCGCGAGACCCGTCAGGACCCGCGGGGTGACCAGCCGCCCCCGGCCGGTGTACTGCAGCACGAAGACCAGCCACGCCGGCGCCAGGGTCACGACGCCGAGGTACTTCAGGTCCCCCCACCGGCTCTTGACCGCGACCTCGTCGGCGGTGAGCTCGAAGGAGTACGCCAGTCCCCACCAGGCGACGGCGACGAGCATCACCGCGAGGCTCCAGCCCACGTGCGTGCCACGACGCCACGCGACGTGCGCCGCGAGGGCAGCGAGGATCAGCCCCGCGACCGCCATGAGGGTGGCGAACACCGTCAGCACCCCGGACCTCCGCACGTCGGCAGCCGCGCACGCGCGTGCGCGGTGCTGGCCCCACGCTAGTCCGGGGACGCCGCGCGCGTCCCGGGATCGACACGATCAGGCGTAGCGGGCCGGAGACGGTCTCCCACGGGGAGACCGCCTCCGGCGCCGAGCGAAGGTGCGGGACGGTCCGGGGCGGCCGCCCGCGGACGGTCAGTCCGCGACCCTCTTGGTCCTGCGCGTCGTGACGGTGACGGGTGTGCGACCAGTCGCCGAAGCGACGACGCGTACCGTGATTCTCTTGCCGGACAGCTTGCCTGGGAGGCGCAGCCGGTTCTTGGTCGCGCCCTTGATCCTCTTGCCGTTCGCCAACCACTGGATCTTGCGCTTCACCGAACCCGGGTCCCAGGTGCCGGTGGTGACCCGGAGCCGCTGGCCCACCTTGGCAAGACCCCTGATACGCGGCTTCTTCAGTACGGCGACGGCCGCCGGTGCCGGAGCAGACGTGACGGTCGGGGTGACGGTCGGGGTGACGGTCGGAGTGACGACGGGCGCCGGCGCCTGCGTCCCCACCGGAGCGGCGGGCGGCGGCGTGGGCGTCGGGGTGGGCGTCGGGGTGGGCGTCGGGGTGGGCGTCGGGGTGACTCCGGGGGTGGCGAGCTGGGCGTCGTGCCGCTCGGCCGTCGGGACCGTCACGCTGTCGGCGTCGACCAGGGCCTGGTGGTCGTCCCAGTACTCGGTGACGCCGGAGACCGGGTCGCGGAACCCGAGCGTGTACGCCCCTGCGGGGAGGCCACCGACGTCGTAGGTGCCGTCCGCAGCAGTGACGACCGTGCGGAAGGAGTGCCAACCCGCGCTTCGGACGACGTACGCCGTGACCTCGGCGCCACCGAGGCCAGATCCGTCACCACCGGTCACGGTGCCGAGAAGGTGCGCAGCGGGGTCCAGCTTCACCTGGGCCAGGGTTGGCATCCCGCCTTTCGTCAGGTCGACCGGGTCGGCCGCCTCGATACGGGACGCGTCGTTGTAGAACTCCGTGGCGTAGGCCCCGGTCGGGTCGTCGTACCGCACGCGATACCACCCGTCGTCCAGCTTGCCGACGTTGTACCTGCCGTCGACGTCGGTGACGGCGTTGTCCATCTCGACCCACTCACCCGTGCCGTGGGGGTCGGCCAGCGTCGTCACCACGATGCCCGGCAGGGCGACGCCTTCGGCCGTGGTGACTTGGCCTTTGATCCGGGTCGGCCTGTCGGCGTGCGCCGGACCGGCGATGAACGTGGTCGTCGTGAGCCCGAGCGCGACGGCGAGGGCGGCCCCCGCAAGCTTCCTGTGCTTGTGCATGTTCTTCCTCCGAAGAGTCGGGCATCGCGGCACGATGCGTGCTTGAAGCCTTGACCGCGGACTGGCCGCAGGTGCGCGCAATGGACGCTCCATGGACGAGCAGTGCATCAGGTCGATGCCCCGTCACCATCTCGTTGAACTCTGGACTAGACCATGCGTTTCCACCTGTTCCTGGACTCTGGTCCCTGGGACTAGACGGGCGGTCACAAGGGGGTGGTGCCGGGTGACCCTGATGTGACCCTCACCACTCCCACGCCGGGCAGGAGCCCCATCCGCGCCGCACCTGCTGGAGGTAGACGGTGCGGAAGAGGTCGTGCCTCCACCACGACGTCACCACCGCCGACCAGCACGTTGCGGTCGGTGCGCACCTGAACGTTGCCGAGCAGCACCCGGTCGGTCGCTGGGGCCGCGACGAACAGGACGAGACGAGGCGATAGCCCTCCTGGGAGCCCAACCATGCGCAGTGGTCGACTGCGCGATCGGTCCACTTCCACCCCGACAAGACCTGCGGCGCCAGAGCCCCGATCGGGTTGTAGCGCCGGCCCACGGTCTCGCCGTCCGTAGGCGCTGGCCCTGCGTCGTGGTGACCGGCGGAGGGTCGGGAGAGGATGGGACCATGGCCCGCCCCTCCTCGCCTGCTGGTCCCGCGGACCGGCGGCGCGTCGCCGTCGCCGCGCCGCACCACCTGGCCGTCGACGCGGCCCGAGAGGTCGTGGAGTCCGGGGGCGGAGCGGTCGACGCTGCGCTCGCCGCGGCGATGGCCCTCACGGTCGCCTACCCGCACCAGAGCGCGCTGGGCGGCGACCTCTTCGCCGTCGTACGCCGCCCCGACGGGTCCACGACCAGCATCGACGCCAGCGGACCCTACGGGAGCGGGGGGTCGCCGCCGGACGGCCGGGTGCCGGTCTCCGGGCCGCTCTCGGTCACGGTGCCCGGACTGGTGTCCGGCTGGGAGGCTCTGCACGGCCTCGGAGGGACGCTGCCGGTGGCACGCCTGCTGGCGCCCGCCGTCCGGCTCGCGTCCGACGGCGTCGAGGTGACCGCGCGGCTCGCCGCCGCGATCGCCGACGTCGACCTGGGGAGCGAGGACGACCCCGGCCTCCGGGCGCTGGTCTCCGGTCCGGACGGCCGGCGGCTCGCTGCCGGTGGGTTGCTGCGCCAGGAACGGCTGGCGGAGTCCCTGGGCCGCCTCGCCGACGACGGGCTCCGCAGCTTCTACGACGGCGGCCTCGGCGACGACGTGGCGGCCGCCCTCGGCCGGCTCGGGGTGCCGGTGACCCGCGACGACCTCCGCCGCCACACGTGCACCACCACTCCGGCCCTCACCGTCGAGGCGGCCGGGTGCCGGCTCAGCACCGCGCCGCCCGGCTCCCAGGGCTACCTCCTGCTCACGACGATGCTTGCCGGCGACCGCCTGGCGGAGGTGGGCGTCGAGGTCGACCACCGCGTCCTGCTCGAGCTCTTCGCCCGCACGGGGGAACGGCGCGACGCGGAGCTGGCGGACCCGGCCCACATGACGGCGACGGGTGCGGACCTGCTGGACCGGCGCCGGGTCGAGGAGGACGTGGCGCTCGTCCTGGACCGCCTGCGCTCCAGCACTCCCGGCGCGTCGCCTGCTGTCCGCGCCGGCGGCGACACGGTCGCCGTCACCGCGGTCGGGGCGGACGGCACGGCGGTCTCGCTGATCCAGTCGCTCTTCCACTACTTCGGGTCACGGCTGCACGACGCCGCGACCGGGATCACCTTCCACAACCGCGCGGCGGGCTTCTCGCCCGGCGTGGGGGCGCCCAACTCCCTGGCGCCCGGCAAGCGCCCGGCCCACACCCTGATGCCGCTGGTCGTCGAGCACGCCGACGGCTGGGTCGCGGCCCACGGCGCGATGGGCGGCCGGCAGCAACCCCAGATCCACGCCCAGGTGCTGCGTCGCCGGCTCGCGGGCGCCGACGCCGCGGAGTCCGTCTCGGCGCCCCGGTTCGTGGTGGGCGCCGTGGACGAGGCCGGCACGTACGGCGTGCTGGCGGAGCCGGGGCTCGGCGAGCCCACCATCGCCGACCTGTCGGCCGGCCGGCTGCCGGTGCGCAGGACGGCCCACCTCGACGAGGCGGTCGGCCACGCCATGGTGTGCACCCGGCACGCCGACGGCACGCTCGACGCGGGAGCCGACCCCCGCAGCGACGGAGCCGCGTGGCAGGGCGCCCCGGGCACGTGACCGCCGCGCGAGCCCGCGCGGACGCTCAGCCCGGCTGCGTCGTCAGCAGCCCGTTCGGCGAGAAGACCGGCCGCCGGTCGGCGTCGCCCTTGGCGGGACGGACGAACTCGAAGCTCGCGGTGGTCACCAGCACCCACTCGGACGGCGGGTCGTCCAGGCCGAGCAGCGGCCCCGGGGCGCCGTCGTACGCCGCCAGCAGCGCCTGCGCGCACTCGACGTGCGACGCCGGGAGGTGGAAGGCCATCCGGTCGAGCTCGGCGCGGGTGCCCAGGAACGCCAGCGGACGGCCCAGCCCGGCTCCGCAGACGCCACAGGTGCGGCTCAGCGCGCACTGGGTGACGCGGCGCTTGTCGAGGTCGCGCGCGGACAGCACGCTGCCGACCGGCCGGTCGCCGTACCCGACGTCCGTGCCCGCGGCGAAGGGCACCGGCAGGGACAGCTCGGGGTCGACCGGGAGCTCGGCGAAGGGACGAGGAGCGGCGTCCATCAGTCGTGGCTCCTCTCCCGAGGGCTGCGCGCCCAGCCGCCCAGCTCGGGCCGGCGGGCGGGGCGCTCCGCGTCGGACCTCCGCTTGCGGTCCCGCGACGGGCTGGGCGGCTCCGGCTGGTCGCTGCTGGTCCAGGAGTTCGGCACCGACAGCTTCATGATCGTGCGGAGCGCCTGGCCGTACTGCCGGTGCAGCGGCCCGATCGTGTACGGGATGTCGTACTTCTCGCACAGCGCCCGGACCTTGACCGCGATCTCGGGGTAGCGGTTGCTCGGCAGGTCGGGGAAGAGGTGGTGCTCGATCTGGTAGCCGAGGCTGCCGCTGAGGACGTGCAGCGCGCGGCCGCCCTCGAAGTTGGCGGAGCCGAGCATCTGGCGGAGGTACCACTCCGCGCGCGTCTCGTCCTCGAGCTCCTCCTCGGTGAAGTGGAGCGCACCGTCGGGGAAGTGACCGCAGAAGATGATGACGTACGACCACAGGTTGCGCGCCACGTTGGCGGTCGCGTTGGCCCGCAGCGTCGACCGCCACGCCGGCCCCGACAGCGCCGGGTAGACGACGTAGTCCTTGAGGATCTGGTTGCGCCCCTTCCGGAGGATCTGGCGCAGCTGGCGCCTCATCTCCCCGGGGTCCTTCTCGCCCTTGCGGATCCGCTCGATGTCGAGGTCGTGGAGGGCGACGCCCCACTGGAAGAGGCCGGCGAGCAGGGCGTTGTAGACCGGCTGGCCGAGGTTGACCGGGTGCCACTTCTGCTCACGCGCCATCCGGAGGATGCCGTAGCCGATGTCGTTGTCGTGGCCCAGCACGTTGGTGAACTGGTGGTGGATGTAGTTGTGGGAGTGCTTCCACTGCTCGGCCGGCTGGGCGGTGTCCCACTCCCAGTTGCTGGAGTGGATCTCCGGGTCGTTCATCCAGTCCCACTGGCCGTGCATGACGTTGTGGCCGATCTCCATGTTCTCGAGGATCTTGGCCACGGCGAGCATGGCCGTGCCGGCGACCAGCGCCGGGCGGCCGGCCCTGGTGTGGGCGCTGGCCAGCATGGCCACCCGCCCGCCGGCGGCCAGGCCGCGCTGGACCTTGATCAGGCGGTTGATGTACGCCGCGTCGTCGGCGTTGCGGGACTCCTCGACCTCCGCGCGGATCGCGTCGAGCTCGCGGCCGAGCTGCTCGACCTCGTCCTCGGTGAGGTGGGTGTACTCCTTGACGTCAGCGATGGCCATGGGTCCTCCTGGTCGTTGGTCGAGGAGGTCGCGGACCGACCGTCTCGAGACCACGTGAGTGGGTCGAAGTCATTCAGATGTCGAGCGTGCAGTCGCCGACCGCGGCGGTCACGCAGGTCTGGACGGGCTCGTTCGGCTGCCCGAGCTCGTCGCCGTTGCGAAGGTCGCGGATCGTCCCGGAGACGAGGGTGACGGTGCAGGTGTGGCAGATGCCCATCCGGCAGCCGTACGGCATGCCGACGCCCGCCTGCTCCCCCGCCTCGAGGAGCGTCGTCGCGCCGTCGGCCTCGATCTCCTTGCCGGAGTTGCGGAAGGTGAGCTTCCCGCCCTCGCCGCCGTCTCCCCCGAGCTGGAGGGAGAACCGCTCCACGTGGAGCCGTTCCTCGAGCCCCGCGCGCTCGAAGTGCTCGGAGATCGCGTCGAGCATGGGGCCGGGCCCGCAGGCCCAGGTCTCCCGCTCCCTCCAGTCGGGGCAGAGCCCGTCGAGGTCGGCGAGGTCCAGCACGCCGTCGGTGTCGGTGTGCAGCTGGTGGAACCTCAGCCCGTCGTGACGACCCTCGAGGTCGAGCAGCTCGTCGCGGAAGATCATCCGGGCGGGGGTCGGCGAGGAGTAGTGCAGGACGACGTCGGGCATGCTGCCGCGGCGGTCCAGCGTCCGCAGCATCGACATCACCGGGGTGACGCCGCTGCCGCCGACCAGGAAGAGGATGCGGGCCGGGGGCGGGTCGGGGAGCGTGAAGTCCCCCTCGGGGGACGCGAGCCGCACGATCGTGCCGGGCTCGAGGCCGTTGACGAGGTGGGACGACAACAGCCCTTCGGGCATCGCCCGCACCGTGATCGCGATGGTGCGGCCGTCCTGCTTGGTGGGCGAGCTGACCGAGTAGGAGCGCCACTGGAACCTCCCGTCCACCTCGATGCCGATGCCGATGTACTGGCCCGGACGGTGGTCCCAGCGCCAGCCCCAGCCCGGTCTGATCACCAGGGTGGCGGCGTCCTCGGTCTCGGGGACCACCTTCTCGACGCGTCCACGGAGCTCGCGCGAGGTCCAGAGCGGGTTGATCAGTCGCAGGTAGTCGTCGGGGTGCAGCGGTGTCGTCAGCTTGGAGCCGGCCCGGCGGACGCGGTCCCACGGGATGGTGCTGGTCATGGCCTCCCCTGTCGACGGGACGTTGGTGAGTCCAGTGAACACTTGTTTACCGAGTTGGTCAACGGGGACGAACGTGACCTGCGCTGCACGCTGCCGGCGCCGGAGTCCACCGGGCCCGACACGTCAGAGCCCGCAGGTCCTCGAGGGACCTGCGGGCTCCGCGACGCGGGTTCGGAGGCCTACGGCGTGACGGCGTTCACGACGACGTCACCACTGCCGACCAGGACGTTGCCGTCCGTGCGCACCTCCACGCTGCCGAGCAGCACGCGTCCCTGGCCGGGCGACTCCTTGGCGGTCACCGTGCCGGGCACGGTCCACGACGCGCCCGCCGGCCTCGCGGCGTCCGCGTCCGTGACGGCCACCGAGCCGAAGCCGG
Organism: uncultured Nocardioides sp.; assembly: GCA_902805885.1. Taxonomy (GTDB): domain Bacteria; phylum Actinomycetota; class Actinomycetes; order Propionibacteriales; family Nocardioidaceae; genus Nocardioides. Next base: position 51,671 of record CADCUM010000124.1, read on the forward strand.
GGTTGACGAAGACGTCGAGGTAGTCGTACGTCGTCGTCCCCGCCGGGACCGAGTAGCCGTCGACGCGGACCTCGTACGTGCCGGGCGCGGGCTTGGTGTAGGTCAGGGCCTCCTCGGAGTCCCCGTCGGCGGAAGCCCTGCGGACGCCGTTCGGGGCGGTGACGAACAGGTCGAGGTCGGCAGCCGCGTCGGAGGTGTTGCCGATCCTGACGTCGAGGCGGGCGGCGCCCTTCGGGACGACGACGGTGTACTTCACCTCGCCGAGGTCCGCGATCCGCTCGCCCTCGGCGGAGAACGACGACCCGAGGTCGCCGCCCTCGCCCGTGCCGGTGACCGTGCCGAAGTCGTTGCGCACGGTCCAGCGCACCGGGCTCGGCGTGCCGGCGGTGACGGTGGCGAGCTGCTGCTGCGCCGGCTGCACGCTCACGCCGAACACCGTCGCGTCGAGCGTGAAGGGCGTGCTCGCGACCGGTGACGTGCGCCGCGACTCCACCAGCAGCTCCCACACACCGGGCTGCGGGTTCGCGAACACGCGGCTGGCGCTGTTGCAGGTGCTGTCGGTGTCGCGGTTGCTGTAGCAGGCGAGGCTGGACGTCGTGCCGACCGGCAGGCCGCTCGGGTGGAAGGCGATGAAGCGCGTCTGCGCGCCGTCCGCGAGGCCGCTGAGGTCGACCTGCAGCGCCTTGGCGCCGACCGGGACGGTCACGTAGCTGCGCGTGGCCTCGTTGCGCTTGGACGTGCCCGTGGTGGTGGCCGTGTGGCTCGGGGCCCGCACCGGGCTGCCGGCGACGACGGCGAGCATCGTCGACGAGTCGATCCCGAGCGTCTTGCTGTCGTCGAGGCGCAGCAGCGCGGTGTGCGCGCCGGCAGCCGGCGTCGCCCTCACCTTGACGACCGCGGGCTTGCCCACCGGCAGGGTGACCGTGGCCGGGCTGACCGAGAACGTGCCGTCGTTGCCGACGAGGCTCACGGCGTAGCTGCCCGAGGCCTTGCCGCTGGTGCGCGTGATGGTCACGTCGTACGTGCGGGCCTCACCGGGCGCCTGGCCGCCGGCGCCGGCGGCGCAGCGGTTGTACAGGCCGGTGCCGCTGGTCTTGCGGATGGCCTTCCAGATCTCCGTGCAGACCGGGGCGCTCACGGTGAAGGTGTCGGGCGCCGGGGCGCGCTTCAGGGCCTGGTAGGCGCCGACGACGTCGACCTCGCCGTGTCCCTGCAGGAACGCCGGGATGGTCGGGTCGTACTTGGCCGTCGAGTAGACGGACGAGCGCAGCGCGGCCGGGCTGGTCGCCTTGCGGCCCTCCTGCTCGGCAGCGGACAGCAGCAGCGACAGCACGCCGGCGGCTTGGGGGGAGGCCATCGAGGTGCCGTTGAACATGGCGTAGCCGGCCGGGAGGCCGTACTCGGCCTCGGCGACGGGGCCGCCGGGCTGCCAGGTCGGTGTCGTCGAGATCGCCGAACCGGGGGCGGTGACGTTCGGCTTGAAGCCGCCGTCCTCGCGCGGGCCGCCGGACGAGAAGGTCAGCATCCCGTGCGAGAAGGCGACGTCGGAGCCGTAGTTGGCCTTCCACGTCTCCTTGGAGATGGACGCGCCGACGCTCATCACGTCGGTCGCGACGGACGGGTCGCCGATGGTGTTGAGCGCGTTGCCCGAGTTGCCGGCGGAGATGACGAGCTGCACCCCCAGCTCGTCGATGATCGTGTTGTAGAGCAGAGCCCGGGCGTTGTCGCCGTCGTTCTGCGCAGGCAGGCCGCCGATGCTCATGTTGATCACGTCGACGCCGCGGTTGGTGGCGAGCTCGACCATGCCGTCGGTCAGCGCCGCCGCCGTGCAGCCGGGACCGAAGGTGCACGCCCGCGCCGAGACGATCTTGGCGCCGGGCGCCTGTCCGTCCATCGCACCGCCGAACATGTCGTTCGCGGCGGTGATGCCGGCGACGTGCGAGCCGTGCGCGCCGGAGACGATGCCGATGTCGACGAAGTCGGCGACGCCCGGCATCCCGTACGGGGCCAGGGAGACGTCCTCCTTGAAGTCGACGGTGAAGGGCATGGCCTCGACCACGTCGGTCACGGGGTCGTCCGAGCCGAAGGTGCCGACCTGGCCCCGCTCGCCGTACGGGCGGCGCACGACCTCGTCGGTGAAGTCCTTGTCCATGTCGACGTCGACGACGATGTCGTTGGTCGCCGGGTCGTAGAGCACGCCCCACACGTCGGTGGTGTCGCGGTCGCGGTTGACGTCGCCGAGCACCTCGCCGCCGGCCACGGCGGTCGTCGACTCGGAGAACCGGTTGAAGCGGTACGTGCCCGCGGCCGCCTTCCACGTCGACCCGGCGGCGGTGAACGTGCCGTCCTTCGGCGTGACCTGGGTCAGCATCGCCCGCCACGTGCCGTCGCCCTCGTACGGCGAGGTCGCCGTGAAGGTGTCGACGATCTTGCGCTCGCCCGTGGACGTCGTCTGCAGCGCGGGGTGCGCCAGGTCGACGCCGCTGTCGAGGATGCCGATGGTCGTGCCGCGGCCGTCCCACGTCGGGTGCTGGCGCTTGAAGGCGATCGAGCCCGTCTCCCGCGTCGGCATGAACGGGTTGTCGTCCGCCGTCGTCGCGCTCGGACCGCCGCTGACGGCCGGCTGCTTCGGGCCGGGCTGCTCAGGACGGACCTCGGGCAGCGGCACGACCTCGTCGAGGTCGACGGCCTTGATCGACGGCAGTGCGACCGTCTGCTCGACCTTGCCGGTCGGCACGATCGCGCTGAAGTAGCCGAGCTCGTCGGCGGCGTAGCGGATGGTGCCGCCGAGGCGGCGGACCTCGTTGCGGGCGCGGGCGACCTCGCCGCGGCTGGCGACGACCATGACGGTGACGGTCGGCGCGCCCTCTGCGACGGCCTTCTGCAGCTTGGCGCGCTCGGAGCCGCGGAGCTTGTCGCCCTTCTGCGGCTTCTTGGCGGCGGCCGCGGCGGGTGCGGGGTCGGCGGGGGCGGCGGTGGCCGCGCTCGACAGGCCGACGCTGCCTGCGGTCAGCAGGCCGGCGACGGTGACGAGGCCGAGCGCGCGGCGCCCGGCTCGGGACGTGCATGCGGACAAGGGGGAGCCCTTCGGCGGCGGGGACGGGGGTCCGTGGCCGACGCTGTCGTCCGGCCCGGATCGGCACACAGTGTCATGACTTGAACACGTATGGCGACCTGGTACGGGTCTGTCACCTCTTCGCCAGATGTGGGCTGCTCTCGACCGTGGGTGCGTAGCCCTCGGCGGCGCTGCGCACGCGGCAGATCTTCGCGAGCATGATGCCGTAGAGCACCTTCGAGCCGATGTCGGCCGCGGTGAACAGGACCTGCATGGTGACGGCCGTGGTCGGGCTCGTCGACAGCGCCGGCAGCAGGTAGGCGATCGGGTACAGGCCCCAGAAGAACAGGAAGACGGGGACGAGGTTGCGCGCGGTCACGGCAGCCTCGTCGGGGAGGTACGTGCGGGCCCGCAGCAGCTGCCGCACGAGGACCACGAGCAGCACGACGAACGGCGGCGTGCCGAGCGCACCCCACAGCAGCAGCGTGCTGTCGTCGCGTCCTGAGGAGAACTGTCCGACGTAGCCGCAGAAGACCATGAGGACGCCGCTCGAGACGAGCACGACGCGCAGCCGCTGCACCGCCGACCGCGTGAGGTCGAAGGCGTACAGGACCTGCACGAGCAGGACGGGCACGGTGACGAACCAGTTGACGTAGCGCAGGCCGCCGTCGAAGCGGTTGCCGGTGCGGACCATCGCGCTGCCGTCCTGCACGAAGGCGGTGTCCCACGAGGTGCCCAGGCGCAGGAACAGGAAGCCGCTCGCGGCCATGACGGCCATCGAGAGCCAGGTCGCGGTGCGGTACCGAGGCGCCACCTGGCCCAGCCGCGACAGGAAGTACAGGAAGCCGACGATGTGCGCCCCGAGGGCGACGGCGAAGGCGTGGCCCACGATCGCGTGCTGCGTCGTGGTGAACACCAGGTCGTTCTCCACCCAGTTCCTCCAGTGGTGTCCGTGTCGGCCCCACTCTGGCGGTCGCCGCCGTGTGGCGCACGGTGGACGTCGGCGTGGCGCAGACTGGACGCATGGAGCCCGTCGACGCCACCGCCGTCGAGGCGGCCGCCCAGCGACTGGCGCAGGTCGTCCCGGTGACGCCGCTCCAGCGCAGCGAGCGGCTGTCCGCCCGCGTCGGCGGGGACGTGTGGCTCAAGCGCGAGGACCTGCAGGTCGTGCGGTCCTACAAGGTCCGGGGCGCCTACAACCTCATCGCGCAGCTGTCCGGGCCCGAGCGGGCCGCCGGCGTCGTCTGCGCGAGCGCCGGCAACCACGGGCAGGGGCTCGCGTACGCCTGCAGCGCGCTCGGCGTGCACGGACGCGTCTACGTGCCCCGCACCACGCCGCGCCAGAAGCGCGACCGCATGGCCGCGCTCGGCGGCGACGTCGTGACGGTCGAGGTCGTCGGCGACACCTACGACGACGCGGCGGCGGCCGCCCTCGCCGACGCGGCGCGCACCGGAGCGGTCCTCGTCCCCGCCTTCGACGACGTCCGCACGATCGCCGGGCAGGGGACGGTCGTCCGCGAGGCCGTCCAGCAGCTCGGCCGCACGCCCGACCTGGTCGTCCTGCCCGTGGGGGGCGGTGGGCTGCTGGCCGGGGCCGTCGCCTGGCTCGGCGCCTGCGCGCCGGAGACGCGGGTGGTCGGCGTCGAGCCGGCCGGTGCCGCGTCCATGGCCGCGGCCCTGGCTGCTGGAGCTCCGGTGGTGCTGGGCGAGCTCGACTCGTTCGTCGACGGGGCCGCCGTCCGCCGGGCCGGGGACGTGACCTTCCCGCTCGTGCGCGACAGCGGTGCGGCGCTGCTGCCGGTCGCCGAGGGACGCATCTGCGTCGAGATGCTGGAGCTGTACCAGAGCGACGGGATCATCGCCGAGCCCGCGGGCGCCCTCGCACCGGCAGCGCTCGGCGACGTGGTGCACCCGGCGCCCGGGACGACGACGCTCGTCGTGCTGTCGGGCGGCAACAACGACGTCTCGCGCTACGCGGAGGTGGTCGAGCGGGCGCTCGTCCACGAGGGGCGCAAGCACTACTTCCTCGTCGAGTTCCCGCAGGAGCCGGGCGCGCTGCGCGCCTTCCTCGACGACGTCCTCGGTCCGGACGACGACATCACGCTGTTCGAGTACGTCAAGCGCAGCAACCGCGAGACCGGACCGGCGCTGGTGGGCATCGAGCTCGGCCGTCCGGAGGACCTCGCGGCGCTGCTCGAGCGGATGGCCGCCGCGCCACCGGCGATCGAGCGCGTGCCGCCCGACAGCCCCCTGTTCCGCTTCCTGCTCTGACCGCAGGACGCGGCGGACCTAGTCCGGGTCGGGCCGCATCTGCTGGCCGACGCCGGTGAGCCACTCGACGAACACCATGGTCGCGTCGTCCTGCAGGCGCCCGACCTGGTGGCGCAGCACCGCCTGCTGCAGCCGGCGCATCGCCTCGGGCGTCGGCAGGCCCGAGGCGGCCTCCTTGGCGGCGAACTCGGCGAGGCGTCGGCGGCCGAAGAACTCGCCGTCGGCGTTGCGCGCCTCGTCGACGCCGTCGGTGAGCAGCAGCAGCCGGTCGCCCGGTTGCAGCGCCTCCGACGACACCGGGAACGCCTCGGTGCCGC
>CADCUM010000125.1 GCA_902805885.1 uncultured Nocardioides sp.
TGGAAGATGTCCAACCAGAACAACTCCATCGCAGAGACCAACGGAGCTGGGAACGTGCGCGTCACCTATGCCGGGTCGGTGCAGGAGATCACCGTGTCCTTCTGGAACGGTGCAGGCGTCAACGCCAAGGGCCAGCACGCCATCTTCGTCAACGACCTCACCTTCACCACACCGGGCTGCTGACCCTCCGCCGCACAACCGGCGCCCTCGTACGCTCGAGGACGTGAACGTCCCCACCCGCCGGCGCGCGCACGACTCCTGGGCCAGCGCCGGGATCTGGATCGCCGGCTTCGTGGCGCTCCTCTGGGTCGCCGAGATCATCGACACCGTGCTGGGCAACTCCCTCGACGACGAGGGCATCCGGCCCGGCACGACCGACGGCCTGGTCGGCATCCTCTGGGCGCCGCTGCTCCACGGCGGATTCGGCCACCTGGTCTCCAACACCGTGCCGCTGCTGGTGCTCGGGTTCATGGTCCTGCTCGCAGGGCTCGCCCGCGGCCTGGCCGTCACCGCGATCGTGTGGGTGGTCGGCGGGCTCGGCACGTGGGTGACCGGCGGGGCCGGGACGGTCCACCTCGGCGCCTCGGGCCTCGTCTTCGGCTGGCTGACGTTCCTGCTGGTGCGCGGGTTCTTCACCCGCCGGCCGGTGGAGCTCCTCGTCGGGGTCGGCGTCTTCCTCGTCTACGGCGGCGTGCTCCTCGGCGTGCTGCCCGGGACACCCGGCGTCTCGTGGCAGGGGCACCTCTTCGGCGCGGTCGGCGGCGTCCTGGCCGCCTGGTGGCTCGCCTCGCGGACGCGGGAGGCGGCGCCGGTCGCCTACGGCCGCGCGCCGTACTGACCCGTGTCGATGCCTGACCCACGGCCTCCCTCCCGCACCGGCGAGAGGCCGTGGATCAGGAGCTCTGTCGCCGCACCAGGCTGGGCGGGATGATCAGGCGTACGGCGTCGCCGATGCCGCCGTTGTCGATCTGCTCGAGCAGCATGCGGGTGGCGCGCTCGGCCATCTCGTGGACGGGCTGGCGGACCGTCGTCAGCGGAGGAGTGGTGGCCTCCGCGACGCCGAGGTCGTCGTACCCCACGACGGCGAGGTCGTCGGGGACCCGGCGCCCGTGCGCCGCGGCGACCTGGAGCGCGCCGCGCGCCATCAGGTCGGACGCCACCACCAGGCCGTCGAGGTCGGGGTGGGCGGCGAGGAGGTCCTCGGCGGCCGCGCGGCCACCCAGCTCGGTGAAGTCGCCGTGCACCACCGCGTCGGTCGCGAGACCGGCCTCGTCCATCGCCTGCCGCCACCCGGTGAGGCGGTCCACACCGGCGGTCATGTCGGCCGGTCCGGCGATGGTGCCGATCCGACGACGTCCCACCTCGATCAGGTGGCGCGTCGCCTCGCGGCCGCCGGCCACGTCGTCGACGTCGACGTAGGGCACGCCGGTCGACTCGTCGAACGGACGACCACCGAAGACGCAGGGCAGCCCGATCCGCGCCATCGCCGCTGCGAGCCGGTCGTCGCGGTGGTGGGAGACGACGACCGCGCCGTCGACGTGGCGGTGGGAGAGGTAGCGCAGCAGCCGCTCCTCCTCCGCCCCGTGACGGGCCATCAGCAGCACCAGCTGGATCTCCCGCTCGGCCAGCACGTCGTTGACGCCCCGGAGGGTGCCGGCGAAGAACGGGTCGGAGAAGACCCGGTCGTCCGGCTCCGGCACCACGATCGCGACCGACTCGGTGCGGCGGGTGACGAGCGTGCGCGCGGCGCGGTTGGGCACGTAGCCGAGGGTGCGGACCGCCTCGTCCACCGCCTGCTGCGCGCTGGCGCTCACCCGCGACCCGCCGTTGACGGCGCGCGACGCGGTCGCCCGGGAGACGCCCGCGACCCGAGCCACCTCGTCCAGGGTGGGCGCGGTGCTCGCGGCGGGTCGGAGCTGGGTCATCTCGGCCAACCTACTCGCCCGGGCTCCCCGGGACGCGACCCGAGCGGCACACGTCGGCGTACCAGCGCGCGCTGGCCTTGGGGGTGCGCTCCTGCGTGTCGTAGTCGACCCGCACGATGCCGAACCGGCGCTCGTAGCCGTGGGCCCACTCGAAGTTGTCGAGGAAGGACCAGACGTAGTAGCCGCGGACGTCGACGCCCTGCTCGCGGGCGTCGTGGACGGCGCGGAGGTGCTGCTCGATGAACGTCAACCGGTCCTGGTCGTCGACCCCGCCGTCGGGCCCGACCACGTCGTCGTACGCCGCGCCGTTCTCGGTGACGAGCAGCGCGAGACCGGGCGCCTCGTCGCGCAGGCGCAGCAGCAGCCGGGTGAGCCCCTCGGGCTGCACGTCCCAGTCCATCGAGGTACGGGGGAGGTCGCGCTGGACGAACACGACGTCCTCGGCGCCGACGAACGGGATGCTGTCCGGGAGCGCAGGCTCGACGTCGGCTGCGGGACCGGCGACCGCGTCGCCCTGGTAGTAGTTGACCCCCAGGACCTCGATCGGCGCGGAGATCGTCGCGAGGTCGCCGTCGCGGACGACGTCGGTCCAGCCGAGGTGCTCGGTGTCGGCGACCACGTCCGGCGGGTAGGCGCCGCGGACGATCGGCTCGAGGAAGAGCCGGTTGTGCAGGCCGTCGATGCGACGGGCCGCGTCGATGTCGGCCGGGGAGTCCGGGTCGGCAGGGTCGGCCACGGTGAAGTTGAGCGTCACGCCGAGCCGGTCGGCCCCGCGCGCCCGCAGCTCCTGGACGGCCAGGCCGTGGGCCAGGAGCAGGTGGTGGGTGGCGCGCAGAGCCGAGGCCGGCTCGTGCCGGCCGGGGGCGTGGTGACCGTTTCCGTAGCCCAGGAACGCCGAGCACCAGGGCTCGTTCAGCGTCGTCCAGGTGTGCACGCGGTCGCCGAGCGCCTCGTGCACCGAGGCGGCGTACTCGACGAACCGGAGCGCGGTGTCGCGGGAGGTCCAGCCCCCGGCGTCCTCCAGGACCTGCGGGAGGTCCCAGTGGTAGAGCGTCAGCAGCGGCTCGATGTCGTGGGACAGCAGCTCGTCGACGAGCCGGTCGTAGAACGCCAGGCCGGCCGGGTTGACGGCCCCGGCGTCCGGGCGCACGCGGCCCCAGGAGACCGAGAAGCGGTAGGAGCCGATCCCCAGCTCCTTCATCAGCGCCACGTCCTGCGGCATCCGGTGGTAGTGGTCGCACGCCACGTCGCCCGTGTCGCCGCCGGCCACGTTGCCCGCGGTGCGCGAGAACGTGTCCCAGATGGAGGGCCTCCGGCCGTCCTCCTGCGCGGCGCCCTCGATCTGGTACGACGCCGTGGCGGTGCCCCAGGTGAAGTCGGCGGGGAACTGGCGATCGGTGGCGGCCGGCCACGGGAGGGGTGCGGTCAGGGTGGGGCTGGGGGAGTGGAGGGTCATCCCTTCACGGCTCCTTGCATGATGCCGGCCACGAGCTGGCGGCCGGCGACGACGAACAGGACGAGGAGCGGGATCGTGGCCAGCGTCGTGCCGGCGAGCACGAGGCTGTAGTCCTTGAAGAACCCGCTCTGGAGCTGGTTGAGCGCCACCTGGAGGGTGGGGTTGCTGTGCGGCAGCGCGATCAGCGGCCAGAAGAAGTCCGTCCACACCTGCATGAAGGTGAACAGCCACAGGATCGCTGCCGCGGGCCGGGCCGCCGGGGCGGCGACGTGCCAGAACGTGCGGATCTGGGAGCACCCGTCCATCCGGGCCGCCTCGATCAGCTCGTAGGGAACGGCGTCGACGAGGTACTGGCGCATGAAGAACACGCCGAAGGCCGTGACGAGCCACGGGATCACGACCGACCAGATGCTGCCGGTCCAGCCGAGCTCCGACATCAGGATGAAGAGCGGCACCACGCCGAGCTGGGTCGGCACCGCCATCGTGGCGATGACGAAGACCAGCAGGGGGCCGCGGCCACGGAACCGGAGCTTGGCGAAGGCGTAGCCGGCCAGCGTGCAGAAGAAGACGACCGAGCAGGCCGTCACGCCGGAGACGATGAGGCTGTTGCCGAGCGCCTTCCAGAACGGGATCGTCTCGATCGCACGCTGGGCGTTGCTCCAGAAGTGCCCGCCCGGGATGAGCGGCGGCACGCCCTGGGCGGCGATCTCCTTGGTGTGCGACCCCAGGAGGAACGACCAGTAGAGCGGCCCGGCGGAGCCGAGCACGAAGGCCGCGAGGAGGCCGTGGACGAGGAAGCCAGGACGGCGACTCATCGTTCTCCTCCCAGTGAGCCGAACCTGCGGATGAGCAGGAAGTTGATGACGGCGAAGACGCAGATCACGACGAACAGCAGCCAGGCCGTGGCCGAGGCGCGACCGAGGTCGCGCAGCTGCCAGCCGAAGTCGTAGACGAGCATCGTGATGGTGCCGAACTGGCGGTCGCTGCCGCCGTTGCGGGCGTTGGTCTCGTCGAAGAGCCGCGGCTCCGCGAAGATCTGCAGGCCGCCGATGGTCGAGGTGATGACCACGAAGATCATGGTCGGGCGGATCATCGGCAGGGTGATGCTGAGGAACTGCCGCACGCGGCCGGCACCGTCGATCGCGGCCGACTCGTAGAGCTCGCGCGGGACGGCCTGCATGGCCGCCAGGAAGATCAGTGCGTTGTAGCCGGTCCAGCGCCAGTTGACCATCGTGGCGATCGCCACGTGGCTGGCGAACCGGTCGGTGTGCCAGCCGATCGGGTCGATGCCCATCACGCCGAGCGCCTCGTTGATGAGGCCGTAGCGGTCGCCGTACAGGCTGCCGAAGATGATCGCCACGGCGACCGGGGAGACCACGAACGGCAGCAGGATGCTCATCCGCCAGAACGTGCTGCCCCTCAGCCTGCTGTCGAGCAGCGCCGCCAGCACCACCGCGATGACGATCTGCGGCCCCGAGGAGAGCAGGAAGATGCTGATCGTGTTGACCAGCTGCTTGGTGAAGTAGGGGTTGGCGAGCACCTCGCGGAAGTTGTCGAGCCCGACGAACTCACCCTTCCCGCCGATCAGGCTCCAGTCGTGGACCGAGACCCAGGCCGTGTAGACGAGCGGGAACATGCCCACGACGAGGAAGAGCAGGAAGAACGGCGAGATGTAGAGGTACGGCGAGAGCTTGACGTCGAGCCGGGACAGCCGCTGGCGCCACTCGGGTCGAGGGGTGTGCCCGGCGGGGCCGGACGGGGCGGGGGGTTCCGCCCGGGGCGGGGACACCGTTGCGGTGCCTCCTGTGATCTGCCCGCCCCGGGCGGCGGTGTCGTTGCTCATGAGGAGACCGGAGGCGCGGTCAGCCCAGGGCTTCGACGTCGGTGACGAACTGGTCCCAGGAGTCGTCGGCGGACTGGGAGCCGTCGTCGACACGGAGGATGGCGGCCTGGAAGGCCTGCAGGATGTCGGAGTACTTCGGGCCCTTGTGCGGCTGCACGGTGATGGCCTTGGCGCGGTCCGCGAGGATCTGGCCGGTCGGGGCGTCGTTGAAGAACGCGTTGGTCGCGCTCTTGATCTCCTCGGAGTCGAGAGCCTCGTTCTGGCTCGGGAACGTGCCCTTCGCCTCGAACGCCTTGACCTGCTGCTCAGGGGCCGTCAGCCACTCCGCGACCTTCTTGGCCTCCTCGACGTTGTCGCCCTGGGACGGGACGGTCAGGAACGAGCCGCCCCAGTTGCCGCCGCCGCCGGGGAAGACGTTGGCGATGTCCCAGCCCTCGACGCCCTCGGCGTTGCCCTCGATGACGCCGAGCATCCAGCCCGGGCACGCCATGGTCGCGAAGCCGTTGTTCTGGAACGAGGCGGTCCAGTCGTCGCTCCACTGCGGGAGCGTGGTGGAGAGGCCCTTGTCGATGTTGCCGGTGATCGTGTCGTAGACGGCCTGGAGCTCGGGGTTCTCGACGTCCACGGTGTTGTCGTCGGTCTCGAAGGGGTTCTCGACCTGGTTGAGCATCGCCTGGGCGAGGCCGCCGGAGGAGTCGTACCACGCGGTGTCCGGCACCTTCTTGGTGAAGTCCTCGCCGAGGGCGAAGTACTCCTCCCACGTGCCCATCAGGCCGGCGACCTCCTCGCGGTCGGTCGGCAGCCCCGCCTTCTTGAAGAGGTCGGCGCGGTAGCAGATGCCCTCGGGGCCGACGTCGGTGCCGTAGCCGATCAGCTGGCCGTCCTCGTTGGTGGCGTTCTCCTCGACGAAGTCCAGCCAGCGTCCCTCGACGTCGTCGCTCGTGAGGTCCTCGAACGCGCCGCTCTCGGCGAGGATCGCCGGCATGGCGTCCCCCTCGATGGCCTCGATGTCGGAGAGGCCGGAGCCGGCGGCGAGCTTGGTGTAGAGGTTGGCCTTGGCGTCGTCCCAGGTGCCGACCTTGACCTGCTTGATCTTGATGTCGTCGTTCTCGGCGTTCCACTCCTCGATGAGGCCCTCGTAGCCGAACTCGTTGAAGGTGGCGACCTCGATGGTCACGGGGCCGCCGTCCGCGCCGCTGCCGCCGTCGTCCCCGCCGCAGGCGGTGACGGTGGTGCCGAGGAGCACGGCGATGGTGCCCAGGGCCAGGTGGCGCCCGCGCCGGCCGTATTTCTGCTGCATGTCGGTCTCCCTTGGTACGCGGCCCGGGGACCACGTTGCTGTGACGTGGACGCGTTGTGAGAGCGCTTCCACACTTCGAATGTGGAGGAGCGTGACAGCCGTCACAGGCTCGTGTCAATGGGTGTGGAAGCGCTTTCATGAATTGTGGACGTCGTCCCGCTCACGGGCGTCGCGACCGCGCCCGCCGACGCTGGAAGAGGCGGCGGAACCGCCGTCGTACAGCCATGCGTACGCACGGTGACGGCGACGAACGCGGCTGGACCGTACGGGACCGGCTCGTCGGTCTCCGCCTTCGCCGCGGGTCCCTGACGGGGTCGACCCGGCCGCGATCGACCGCGTCGTCAGCGCTTCGAGGCGCGCGCCCGCTCACCGAGGCGTACGGCGGCGTGCTGGACCAGGGGCAGCTCGGCGGGGTCGGCGGCCGCCTCGTGCGGGACCGCGCCCCCCAGCAGGGCGGCGGGAGCCGTGAGCCAGCTCCACGTGCGCCACGGGTCGACGCCCGCGGCGAGCAGCGGTTCGAGCACGGCGAGCAGCTCGGGGCGGACCTCCCCGGCCTCGTCGAGCTGGAAGGCGGGGACGAGGGTCGCACCCTCGTGGGGGACGACGAGGACGGCGCGTCGCTGGGCCGCCTTGTGCAGCGCGAAGCGGGCGGCGTTCTCGGAGACCCCGCGCAGCCGCGCGACCCCGGCGTAGTCCCACCAGCCGCTCGCGAGCAGCGCGGCGCGCACCCGGGTCTCGCGCCGCAGCTGGACCAGCGCGACGGGCACGCCGTGGGCCGGGTCCTCGCCGACCGAGCGCAGCACCCGGTCCAGCTCCGCCACCCGGTCGGCGTCCAGCGCCTCGGCGGTGGCGGGGTCGCGCCAGGTCACCGCGCCCGCTGCGTCGCGCTCGTACGTCGGCAGTCCCGAGGCGGCCAGCTCGTCGGCGAGGCCCAGGCCCTCCAGCCAGGCGGCCAGCTGCTCACCCAGGCCCGCACCGGGACCGGCGGGGACGTCGGGTCCGGACGGCACCCCGCGCCTGCCTACTTGTTGGCCTTGCGCGCCTGGGAGGCCGTCTTGGCGCGCGCGTTGGCGTCGAGGACGACCTTGCGGATGCGGACGGCGTGGGGCGTGACCTCCACGCACTCGTCCTCGCGACAGAACTCCAGGCACTGCTCGAGCGAGAGCTTGCGCGGCGGGATCAGCTTCTCGAACGCGTCGGAGGTGGCGGACCGGATGTTGGTCTGCTGCTTCTCCTTGGTGATGTTGACGTCCATGTCGTCGGCGCGGGAGTTCTCCCCGACGATCATGCCCTCGTAGACCTCCGTGGTGGGCTCGACGAACATCGTCCCGCGCTCCTGGAGCGAGGTCATGGCGTAGGCCGTCGCCGCGCCGGAGCGGTCGGCGACGAGCGAGCCGCTGGCGCGCGAGCGGATCTCGCCGGCCCAGGGGTGGTACCCCTCGGAGATGTGGTGGGCGATGCCGGTGCCGCGGGTCTCGGTGAGGAACTCGGTGCGGAAGCCGATGAGGCCTCGCGCCGGGACGACGAAGTCCATCCGCACCCAGCCGGTGCCGTGGTTGGTCATGCCCTCCATGCGGCCCTTCCGCGTGGCCAGGAGCTCGGTGATCGTGCCGAGGAACTCCTCGGGCGCGTCGATGGTGAGCCGCTCGAACGGCTCGTGGACCTTGCCGTTGACCTCCTTGGTGACGACCTGCGGCTTGCCGACGGTGAGCTCGTAGCCCTCGCGGCGCATCTGCTCGACGAGGATCGCCAGCGCGAGCTCGCCGCGCCCCTGGACCTCCCAGGCGTCCGGCCGCTCGGTGGGGAGCACCCGCAGCGAGACGTTGCCGATGAGCTCGGCGTCGAGGCGGTCCTTGACCTGTCGCGCGGTGACCTTGGAGCCCTTGACCTTGCCGACGAGGGGCGAGGTGTTGGCGCCGATCGTCATCGAGATCGCCGGCTCGTCGACGGTGATGAGCGGCAGCGCGACGGGGTTCTCGGCATCCGCGAGCGTCTCGCCGATGGTGATCTCGGGGATGCCTGCCACGGCGACGATGTCGCCGGGACCCGCGGTCGTGCCGGGCTGGCGCTCGAGGCCCTCGGTGACGAGCAGCTCGGTGATCTTGACCTTCTTGACCGAGCCGTCGCGGCGCATCCAGGCGACGGTCTGCCCCTTGTTGAGGGTGCCCTCGTGCACGCGGACCAGCGCGAGCCGGCCCAGGAAGGGGGAGGCGTCGAGGTTGGTGACGTGGGCCTGCAGGGGCGCGCCCTCGGTGTAGACCGGGGCCGGGATGGTCTCGAGGATCGTCTTGAAGAGCGGCTCGAGGTCGCCGCCCTCGGGCATCGCGCCGTCCGCGGGCTTCTCCAGGGAGGCGATGCCGGCCTTGCCGGAGGCGTAGACGACGGGGAAGTCGAGCGCGTCCTGGCTGTGGCTCTCGTCGAGGAGGTCCATGAAGAGCTCGTACGTCTCGTCGACGACCTCGGAGATCCGCGCGTCGGCGCGGTCGGTCTTGTTGACGACGAGGATCACGGGCATGTCGGCGTTGAGCGCCTTGCGCAGCACGAAGCGCGTCTGTGGGAGCGGGCCCTCGGAGGCGTCGACGAGGAGGACGATGCCGTCGACCATCGACAGGCCCCGCTCCACCTCGCCGCCGAAGTCGGCGTGGCCCGGGGTGTCGATGATGTTGATGACCATCGGCTGGCCGCCGCCGGCGGGTCCCTCGTAGTGGACCGCGGTGTTCTTCGCGAGGATCGTGATGCCCTTCTCGCGCTCGAGGTCCCCGGAGTCCATGACGCGGTCGGCGACGCTCTCGGCCTGGTGGGCGGTGAACGCCCCGGCCTGGCGGAGCATGGCGTCGACCAGCGTGGTCTTGCCGTGGTCGACGTGGGCGACGATCGCCACGTTGCGGATGTCGGAACGCTGTGCGGACATGCGGGGGTGACTCACTTCCAGGCAGACGAGGGGCGCGTACGGCGCCGGTCAAGGCTACCGGCGGCGCCGGTCCACGCCTCAATCGCTGGATCCGGCCCGGGTCCGTGGCGGGTGTCGGAGCCCGGCGGTAGACATGTGGCATGGACACCTCTCGGGACACCTGCACGTTCATCCCACCGTGGCTCGCCGAGCGCGTGGCCGGCCCCGGCCAGGTCGCGGTCGACCAGGCGCTCCGGGGGCGACGCGAGCGCGCCGCCCCCGACCTGCGCTCCGCGTCGTACGAGCGCGCCGCGGCTCCCGAGGCCGCGGACGGTGGTGACTGGCTGGTCCACGACGCCGGCGGCGGGACCGACCTGCCGGGCACGCCCGCCCGCGTGACCGGTGAGCCGGCCACCGGCGACGTGGCCGTCGACGAGGCGGCCGCCGGCGTCGAGGCGACGCTCGCGATGTTCGCCGAGGTCCTCGGCCGACGGTCCTACGACGACGCCGGCACCCGCGTCGACCTCACGGTCCACTACGGCCGCGACTACGCCAACGCGTTCTGGGACGGCTCCCACCTGGTCTTCGGCGACGGCGACGGGCGCGTCTTCGAGCGGTTCACCAAGCCCGTCGACGTCCTGGCCCACGAGCTCGCCCACGCCCTCACCGAGCACACGGCCGGCCTGGTCTACCGCGGGCAGCCCGGCGCGCTCAACGAGTCGGTGTCCGACGTCTTCGCCGCGTGCCTCAAGCAGCGGCTGCTCGGCCAGGACGCCACCGCAGGTGACTGGCTGATCGGCGAGGGGCTCTTCAAGCCCGGGGTCTCCGCGCGGGCGCTGCGCGACATGGCCGCGCCCGGCACGGCCTACGACGACGCCGAGCTCGGCAAGGACCCGCAGGTCGGGCACCTCGACGACTTCGTCGTGACGACCGAGGACAACGGCGGGGTCCACCTCAACTCCGGGATCCCCAACCGCGCCTTCCAGCTCGCGGCCACCGCGATCGGTGGCTCCGCGCTGGAGGGTGCCGGCCTCATCTGGTACGCCGCGCTGACGGGCGGGGCGGTGGGGCCCGAGACCGACTTCGCGGGCTTCGCGGCGGCCACCGTGGCGGCGGCCGGCGAGCACGTCGACGCCGTGCGCGGGGCATGGGCGGCCGTGGGCGTCACGGCGGCCGCAGGGTCCGTGGACGTCGGGCCGCCCACCGCCCCCGGGACGAGCAGCCGGATCGTCCGGGTCCGGCGCAGCGGCGGCTTCGCGGGGCTGACCGCGTCCTGCGAGGTCGACCTGGCCGACGACGATCCCGGCCTCGACGACGTACGCCGCCTCGTGGAGCGGGTCGACCTCCGGTCGGTCCCGGGGGGCGACCCGCGTCCCGACATGTTCGTCTACGAGTTCGAGGTCGGGGGAGCGCCGCCGGTGCGGGTGCCGGAGCAGCACCTCACGGCCGACCTCCGCGAGCTGGCGCAGCGGGTGCTGGAGCGCGACGAGCGCCTCGCCTGAGGTGTTCCTGCGGGTGGACCGCGGCCACTCGGCAGACCGCTAGGGTCGCCGCATGCCTCGCCTGCGGCGTACCTCTCCCGACCAGCCCGGCTGGACGCGACGGCGTGCAGGGGCGGGCTTCGCCTACCTCGACCGGCACGGCGAGCGGCTCGACCCGGAGCAGGTCCGGCGTTGCAAGGACCTCGTCATCCCGCCCGCGTGGCGCGACGTCTGGATCACCCCCCACGAGAACGGCCACCTGCAGGCGGTCGGCACGGACGACGCGGGCCGGCGGCAGTACCTCTACCACCCCCAGTGGCGCGCCAAGCGCGACGAGGCCAAGTTCGAGCGGACCCTGTCGTTCGGCAAGGCCATGTCGCGGGCCCGCGAGAAGGTCCTCACCGACCTCGGCGCCGAGGGGATGTCGCTCGAGCGGGCATGCGCGGTCGCCGTGCGCCTGCTCGACCTGGGCTACTTCCGGATCGGCAACGACGTCTACACCGACACCAACGGCTCGTTCGGGCTGACCACCCTGCGCAAGGACCACGTCACCAAGCGCAAGGGCGTCCTGACGTTCTGCTTCGTGGGCAAGTCGGGCATCGAGCACTGCATCACCATCGACGACCCCGGGGCGATCGAGGCCCTCGACGTGATGCGCCGGCGACGGGGCGGCGGGGACAAGCTGCTGGCGTGGCGCGACGGCCGCCAGTGGCGTCCGCTCGACTCGGGCCTGGTCAACGACTACATCCGCTCGACCACGGGGATCGAGGCCACGGCCAAGGACTTCCGCACCTGGCACGCCACCGTCATCGCGGCCGCAGCGCTCGCCTCGACGAAGGAGCCCGGACAGACGAAGGCGTCCCGCAAGCGAGCGGTCACGGCGACGATGAAGGAGGTCTCCGAGTTCCTGGGCAACACCCCGGCCCTGGCTCGCTCGGCCTACGTCGACCCCCGCGTGGTCGAGGCCTACGAGCAGGGCCGGACCATCACGGTGCGTGACCGCTACGAGACCGCCGACGAGCGGCAGTCCGCGCTCGAGCGCGCGGTGCTCAAGCTGCTCAAGGACGGGTGAGCGTCGTGGACGTCACGCTGGTGCGGGGCGACATCACCGTCCAGGACGTCGACGCGGTCGTCAACGCGGCCAACCGCGCCATGCGAGGCGGGGGCGGCGTCGACGGAGCGATCCACCGCGCGGGCGGCCCCGCGGTCCTCGAGGACTGCCGGCGCCGCTTCCCGAAGGGGCTCGCGACCGGCGCGGCCGGTTGGACCACAGCGGGCGACCTGGCGGCGCAGTGGGTGATCCACGTCGTCGGCCCGAACTGGAACCGCGGTGAGAGGGACCGTGACCTGCTGACGTCCTGCTACGTCCGCGCGCTCGCGGTCGCCGACGAGCTCGGCGCGCGCTCGGTCGCCTTCCCGCTGGTCAGCGCCGGCAGCTACGGCTGGCCGCGGGAGGACGCCGCGGCGGCAGCGGTCGAGACGCTGCGGGCCACCCCGACCGAGGTCGAGGAGGCCCGCCTGGTGGCCTTCGGCCGGGACGCCCACGAGCTGCTCCGCCGCGCGCTGGCCACGACGTAGCAGCCGGGGCGGCGACCGTCAGAGCTTCTCGACCACGTGGTCGATGGCCCGCGTCAGCGTCTCCACGTCGGCGGGGTCGATGGCGGGGTACATCGCGATCCGCAGCTGGTTGCGACCGAGCTTGCGGTAGGGCTCGGTGTCGACGATCCCGTTGGCGCGCAGCACCTTCGCCACCTGCGCGGCGTCGATGGAGTCCTCGAAGTCGATCGTGCCGATGACCAGCGAGCGGTGGGCCGGGTCCGTGACGTACGGCGTGGTGTACGACGTCCTCTCCGCCCAGCCGTAGAGCGCGTCGGACGAGGCGGTGGTGCGCTCGACCATCGCACCGAGGCCCCCCTGGGCGTTCATCCAGTCGAGCTGCTCGGCCATGAGGAACAGCGTCGCGACCGACGGGGTGTTGTAGGTCTGGTCCTTGCCCGAGTTGTCGATGGCGGTCGGCAGGTCGAAGAACGGCGGCACGTAGCGGTCGGTCGCCGCGATCTCCTCGGCCCGGGCCAGCGCCCGCGGCGACATGAGCGCGACCCACAGCCCGCCGTCGGAGGCGAAGCACTTCTGCGGGGCGAAGTAGTAGACGTCGGCCTCGGTCAGGTCGACGGGGAGCCCCCCGGCCCCCGACGTGGCGTCGACGAGGACGAGCGCGTCGTCGGCCGCCCCCTCGGGGCGTCGTACGGGCGCCATCACGGCCGTCGAGGTCTCGTTGTGGGCCCAGGCGTAGGCGTCGACACCGTCCTCGGCGACGGGCTCCGGCAGCGAACCCGGGTCGCTGCTGATCACGGAGGGGTCGGCCAGCCACGGCGCGAGCTTCACCGAGGAGGCGAACTTCGAGGAGAACTCCCCGAACGAGAGGTGCTGGCTCTTCTCGCAGATGAGCCCGAAGCAGGCGATGTCCCAGAAGGCTGTCGCGCCGCCGTTGCCCAGCACGACCTCGTACCCCTCCGGGAGCTCGAAGAGGGCGGCCAGTCCCTCGCGGACACGGCCGACCGTCCGCTTGACGGGCGCCTGGCGGTGGGAGGTGCCCATCAGCGTGTCGCCGGTGGCGGCGAGCGCGTCGAGGTGCTCGGTCTGGATCTTGGAGGGGCCGGCGCCGAAGCGGCCGTCGACGGGAAGGAGCTCGGCGGGGATCTGCAGTGCGTCGGTCATCGGGAACAACCTCGTCGTACGTAGGGGTCGTGGACCTGACGGCGCTGTCAGTCCTCCTATCCTGTCACCTCCGACCGGACCGCCCCCGCCCGACCACCACGTGGGAGAACCCATGCCCGACGAGCGCCCTCCTGGGCTGGAGAGCGAGGACCGTCTGCGCAGGCTCTCGAGGTTCGCGGCGTTGTCGCCTGAGCTCGTCATCACCCGGGTGCCGATCACCCACCCGGACGCGCTGCGCCTGATCGACGAGGTCCAGGAGTTCTACGTCGAGCGCTACGGCTCGCCGGACACCGCGCCCATCGAGCCGGCCCACTTCGAGGACCCCCAGGGCCAGTACTTCCTCGGCTACCTCGACGGCCGGGCGGTCGCGAGCGGGGCCTGGCGGCGCAGCACCGTGTCGGCGTTCGGCACCGAGGCGACCGCCGAGATCAAGCGGATGTACGTCGCCCCGTCCGCCCAGCGGCGCGGACTCGGCCGCCGCATGCTCGCCCACGTCGAGGCCACCGCCGGCGCGGCCGGCGTGGAGGCCCTGGTCCTGGAGACCGGGGAGAAGCAGCCGGAGGCGATCGCGCTCTACACCTCGAGCGGCTACCAGCCGATCCCCGGCTACGGCTACTACTGCGGCTACGAGCTCAGCCGCTGCTTCGGCCGCCGGCTCTGACGCTCGCGAACTACAGCGTTGGTGTTCGCGCAAACCCCTGACGACCTCTCCCGGGCGGTCCTACGGTCACGACGACAGGAGTGACCTCAGGGGAAGGTGGGACGACATGGCGGACCGGCGAGCACGTGCCTCGAGCCGCGTCGTCACGCTCGTCTGCGTGGTGCTCGGCGGGCTGCTCGCGGCCGGCTCCCCGCTCGCCGCGGAGGAGTCGCGCACCGTCGTGACGCCTTCCGCGCCGTACCTCGCCCCGGTCGAGGACTACGCCCGCTACCGGCCGCAGACGACCTGCCGGCGGCGTGCCAAGCCCGGCGTCCTGCTGCTCGCCGAGACCCTCGTGGCGCGTGGCGGCGGCTACGGGCCGATCAGTCGCTCGTGCGAGGGCACCGGCACCTCCGAGCACAAGGAGTCGCGGGCCTTCGACTGGCTGCTCGACGCCACCGACCCCGCCGACCGGGCGACCGCGCAGGCCTTCCTCGACGAGGCGTTCGCGCCCGACGACACCGGGCAGCCGCACGCCCTCGCACGCCGGCTCGGGATCATGTACGTCATCTGGGACGACCGCATGTGGGCGTCGTACGACGGCTTCGTCGAGGAGCGCTACCGCTCCTCCTCGTGCCGCAACCGCCGCAGCTGCTCGGTGACGCTGAGGCACCGCGACCACATGCACATCTCGCTCAGCCGTCGCGCCGCGCGCGGGCTGACGTCGTGGTACCTCGCGCAGGTGCCCGCACCTCCCGCTGGTTGAGGGCGCGGTCGTCCCCGCTGGTCGAGGAAGGACCAGGCCGTCCTCGACCGACGGTGTGATCAGACGGTGTGATCAGGCGGGGGCCCAGGCCGCCTTCCAGCCCTCGACCTCGTCGGCCGGACGGGTGCTGGGGCCGGCGTAGACCGCCGAGGGGCGGATCAGCCGGCCGGTGGTCTTCTGCTCGAGGATGTGCGCCGACCAGCCGCCGGTGCGGGCGCAGGTGAACATCGAGGTGAACATCGGCGCGGGGACCTCGGCGAAGTCGAGGACGATGGCCGCCCAGAACTCGACGTTGGTCTCCAGCACGCGGTCCGGGCGTCGTTCGCGGAGCTCCTTGAGCGCGGCCTGCTCGAGCGCCACGGCGACCTCGTAGCGGGGCGCGTCGAGCTCCTGGGCCGTCCGGCGCAGCACCCGCGCCCGGGGGTCCTCGGCGCGGTAGACGCGGTGGCCGAAGCCCATCAGGCGCTCGCCCTTGTCGAGCAGCCCCTTGACGTACGCCGTCGCGTCGCCGGACTTCTCGACCTCCTCGATCATCCCGAGGACGCGCGACGGGGCACCGCCGTGCAGCGGTCCGGACATGGCGCCGATGGCCCCGGAGAACGCGGCGGCCACGTCGGCACCGGTGGAGGTGATCACGCGCGCGGTGAACGTGGACGCGTTCATGCCGTGCTCGGCGGCGCTGGACCAGTAGGCGTCGATCGCGTGGGCGTGCTGCGGGTCGGCCTCGCCCCGCCAGCGGATGAGGAAGCGCTCGGCCAGCGTCCGGCCCTGGTCGACCTCCGACTGGGGGACCACGGGACGGCCGAGGCCGCGCGCCGACTGCGCGGCGTACGACAGCACCATGACCGCGACGCGCGACAGGTCGAGCCGGGCCTGCTCGTCGCTGATGTCGTAGGTCTGGCCCATGCCCAGCATCGGCGCGAGCATCGCGACGGCGGCCTGGACGTCGGCGCGCACGTCGCCGGTGTGGATGGAGATGTTGTAGGGCTCGGCCGGCGGGAGGCCGGGGGAGTAGCTGCCGTCGACGAGCAGGCCCCAGACGTTCTCGAAGGGCACCCGCCCGACGAGCTCCTCGATGTCGACGCCGCGGTAGCGCAGCGCGGAGCCCTCCTTGTCGGGCTCGGCGATCTGGGTCTCGAAGGCGACGACGCCCTCGAGCCCGTGGTGCACCTCGGTCATCGGTGGCTCCTCACGTGTCGGTGTGCCCGGGAGGTCAAGGGGTGGCGACGTCACGGGACGCCTCATTGTGCACGCCCCCGTCTACGCTCGGCCCCATGGACCCCGACCCGCTCGACATCGCCTCGCTGCGGCGCGAGTACGCCGACGGCGGCCTGGACCTCGCCGACCTCGAGCCCGACCCCGCGACGATGTTCCGGCGGTGGCTCGACGAGGCGGTGGCCGCCTCCCTGCACGAGCCGAACGCGATGGTCGTCTCCACGGTCTCGGCCGAGGGGCAGCCGTCCTCGCGCATGGTGCTGCTCAAGGGGCACTCCGCCGAGGGGTTCGTGTTCTTCACCAACCAGGAGTCGCGCAAGGGCGCCGACCTCGCCGCCGACCCGCGCTGCGCCCTGCTGTTCCCCTGGCACCCGCTCGAGCGGCAGGTCCGGGTGGAGGGCGTCGCGCGCGACCTCCCCCGCGAGGCCGTGGAGGCCTACTTCCGCGCCCGCCCGCGCGGCTCGCAGCTCGGCGCCTGGGCCTCGGACCAGTCGCGCCCGGTCGACTCCCGCGAGGAGCTCGCGGCGGCGTACGCGAGGTTCGAGGAGCAGTACGCCGACGCCGAGGTCCCGGTGCCGCCGCAGTGGGGCGGCTACCTCGTGGTGCCGGAGGCCGTCGAGTTCTGGCAGGGCAGGCCCGGCCGGATGCACGACCGGTTCGTCTACCACCGGATCAGCGACGGCTGGACCGTGGAGCGCCTCGCTCCCTGATCCGCCCCGGAACGCTGACGGCGAAAAGTCGTTGAGCGCCGCCGCCCTGCGACGTACCGTGGTCGCACACGAGAAGGGAGGTGGTCCAACAGATGTTTTCTTCTAGGACGCGTGAGGTGGCTGCGGTCTAGCAGCACCAGTCAGCATCGATGCTGCTGACAATCCCAACGCAGACACCCGACCCGCAGGTGAGCCCGGGAATCGTCCCCCGGGCGGGACTCGACCGAGTCACACCTGCGGGTCGTCTGCGTCTCGGCCCGGGTTCGCCGGTCGGCATGTAACGCCGTGTCCGTGCTTGTACCCCCCATGCTGTGACGGGGTGGGTACAAGCAACAACACGGCGTTACAAGCGGCGCCGAGCACCCTCAGCGCACCGAGCACCCTCACCGGCGCCGAGCACCCTCAGCGCACCGAGCACCCTCAGCGGCGCCGGAGCAACCTCAGCGGAGCCAGACGGCCGTGTCGGCCGGCAGCTTCCCGTCACCCAGCGGGCCGCTGGAGAGCAGCACCTCGCCGTCGGGCAGCGCGACGGGAGCGCTGCCGCAGTTGAGCAGCACCGTCAGCGGGCCCCGCCGGAACGCCAGCACGTCGGCACCGGCGTCGAGCAGCTCGACGGTCTCGCCGGCGGTCCAGGCGAGCTCGCGCCGTGCGGCCAGGGCGCGGCGGTAGAACGACAGCGTCGAGCCCGGGTCGGCGTCCTGCGCCTCCGCGGTCAGCGCGGACCAGTCGTCGGGCTGCGGGATCCACGGCTGCTCGGTCCCGGGCCCGAAGCCGTACGGCGCCTTCGAGCCGGACCACGGGATCGGCACGCGGCACCCGTCCCGCCCCGGCTCGCCCGTGCGGAACCACGACGGGTCCTGGCGGTGCTCGGGGGCCACGTCGACCTGCTCGAGCCCGAGCTCCTCGCCCTGGTAGACGTAGCTCGAGCCCGGGAGCGCCAGCATGACCGCCGTGGCGGCCCGGGCGCGGGCGAGGCCGCGCGCGCCGCCGCCGTACCTCGTCGGGTGCCGTACGACGTCGTGGTTGCTCAGCACCCAGGTCGGCGAGGCGCCGACGGGCTCCATCGCCGCGAGGGTCCCGGTGACCACCTCGGCGAACGACGCCGCCGACCACGGGGCCAGCAGCCAGGCGAAGTTGAACGCCTGGTCGAGCTCGTCGGGCCGGACGAAGGCCGCCATCGAGTCGGGGGTCTGGGTCCACGCCTCGGCGACGGCCATCTTGTCGGCCCCTGCCTCGTCGAGGATCTGGTGCCAGCTCCGGTAGACGTCGTGGACCTCGGGCTGGTCCCACATCGGCTCGTCCCGGATCGCGCGCTCGACCATGGACTGCGCCGGCGTGGCGTCGGGCACCTCGTCCTCGCCGACGACCTGGTCGCGCAGCAGCTCCTCCTTGACCAGGCCGTGGGCGACGTCGACCCGGAAGCCGTCGACCCCGCGGTCGAGCCAGAACCGCAGGACGTCCTCGAACATCGCCGGCACCTCGGGGTTGCGCCAGTCGAGGTCGGGCTGGGTGCTGTCGAAGAGGTGGAGGTACCACTGGCCGTCCTCGACCTGGGTCCACGCGGGGCCGCCGAAGACCGAGGACCAGTTGTTGGGCGGGCCGTCCGCGCTGTCGCGGAAGAGGTAGCGGGCCCGCTCCGGGCTGCCCGGGCCGGCGGCGAGCGCGGCCCGGAACCACTCGTGCTCGTTCGAGGTGTGGTTGGGGACGAGGTCGACGACGACGCGGAGGCCGAGGTCGTGGGCCGTGGCGATCAGCTCGTCGGCGTCGGCGAGCGAGCCGAAGAGCGGGTCGACGTCTCGGTAGTCGGCGACGTCGTAGCCGTGGTCGTGCTGCGGGGAGGGGTAGAACGGCGTGACCCAGAGGGCGTCGACGCCGAGCTCGCGCAGGTACGGCAGCCGGCTGGTGATCCCGGGCAGGTCCCCGACGCCGTCGCCGTCGCTGTCGGCGAAGCTGCGGACGTAGACCTGGTAGACCACGGCGTGGCGCCACCAGTCGTCGCGGTCGGCGGGGATTGGATCGTTCAAACCGGGCATGTGCCCCATCTTTCAAGCCCGGGGAGGAGCAGGTCAAGCCCGCGTCACCGGGCGGGCGTGCTCCCGCCGAACGCCGCGGGGTCCACGGCGATCCAGACGTGCCGCGCGGTGGCGACCACGCGCCCGTCCGCGTCGTGCAGCGTGGCGGCGGTGAACGTCTTGCGGCCCTCGTGGCCCAGCGCCTCACCGACCACGACGTGCTCCTCCCCGATCACCGGGAGGCTGTCGATGCGGGCGGTCATCCGGCCCAGCACCATCAGCCGCTCCGTCAGGTCGCCGGCCCAGCCGCCGACGCAGTCCAGGCTCGCCCAGGTCGCCGGCACCGAGACGCGCGCGTCGTCCTCCTCCGCACGACCGTCCTGGGCCAGGCTCGGGTCCGGCGTCCACGTCGCCGCCACCCGGCCGCCGCCGACGGGCCCGGGCCAGATCCGCAGCCCGTCGCCCTCCTCGCGGTCGGTGCCGCAGGCGAAGCAGGTGGGGAACGGGTGGAAGGCCAGGCCGGGGTACGACGCCTCCGCGGCCCGCGCCGCGTCGGGCGCCACCGGCTCGACGTACGGCGGCTCGGACTCGGCGCGACGAGCGGTCGCGACCACGACCCCGTCGGACGTGGCACTGGTGAGGCCGTCCTCCTCGGCCACGAGCAGCGGGGTGTCGAGGGGTGGCGGCCGGCGCAAGGAGACCTCGATCGCCGCCGGCTCCCCCGCCGCGCGGAGGGCCGGGTGGAGCGCGGCCAGCGCACCTGCGGTCCAGCCGCCGTTGCCCGAGTCGGGCGGACCGCAGTAGCGGCGAGGGACGATCAGCTCTGTCACGGCGGTCACTGTGCCACCTCGCCCCGCTCGTCGCTCCGCTCGTCGCTCCGCACCTCGCCCCGCAG
This sequence comes from uncultured Nocardioides sp., assembly GCA_902805885.1. Taxonomy (GTDB): domain Bacteria; phylum Actinomycetota; class Actinomycetes; order Propionibacteriales; family Nocardioidaceae; genus Nocardioides. Next base: position 19,852 of record CADCUM010000125.1, read on the forward strand.
TCGTCCGCAGTCGTCCGGACCTCGCGGGCGTCGGCGGGACGCGGCGATGGGACACAATGGCTCGCGTGAGTGACCTCATCGACACCACCGAGATGTACCTCCGCACGATCTACGAGCTCGTGGAGGAGGACATCGTCCCGCTGCGTGCCCGGATCGCGGAGCGACTGCACCAGTCGGGCCCGACGGTGTCGCAGACGGTCGCCCGGATGGAGCGCGACGGCCTCGTCACGGTCGAGGGCGACCGCCACCTCGAGCTCACCGAGGAGGGCCTGCGCCTCGCCACCCGCGTGATGCGCAAGCACCGCCTCGCCGAGCGGCTGCTCACCGACGTCATCGGCCTCGACTGGGAGCTCGTCCACGCCGAGGCGTGCCGCTGGGAGCACGTCATCTCCGAGACCGTCGAGCGCCGCCTCGTCGAGCTGCTCGGCCACCCGACGGAGTCGCCGTACGGCAACCCCATCCCGGGCCTCGCCGAGCTGGGCGAGGAGCAGCTGGGGGAGGGCTTCATGGAGGGCGTCTCCTCGCTGGCCGACGTCGCCACCGCCGAGGAGCAGCGGGTGCACGTGCGCCGGATCTCGGAGGAGATGCAGAAGGACGAGGACCTCATGGGCGCGCTGCGGCGGGTCGGGGCGCTCCCGGGCAAGACCGTCACCATCGCCGCCACCGACGAGGGGATCCTCGTCGGGTCGGCCGGCGAGACCGCCGAGCTGGTCCTCGAGGCGGCTGAGCACATCTTCGTGCGGCGCGGCTAGGGGCTGGGAGACTCACCGGATATCCGGGGAGTCTCCTGGTTCGGCGCCAAGGCATTGCCACCGAAGCGGGAGACTCGCCGACACAGCTCGACGAGGAACTCGCTGCAGCCGACCTCGAGCTTGCACGTCGCCAGCGGGTCGCCCCGGGTCTCGCCGCGGTTGACGATCACGACCGGCGTGCCGCGCGACGCCGCACGCTTCACGAACCGCAGCCCGCTCATCACCGTCAGCGACGACCCGGCGACCAGCAGGACACCGTCGTCGCCCAGCGCCTCGACCGCGTCGTAGCAGCGCGCCACCCGGTGCGCCGGCACGTTCTCGCCGAAGAACACCACGTCGGGCTTGAGCATCCCGCCGCACTCCGCGCAGTCGGGCACCACGAAGCCGTCGGTCTCCTCGAGCTCGACGTCGCCGTCGGGGTTGGACGCGACCGAGGCGTGCCGCTCGATCCACCCGGGGTTCGAGGTCGCCAGCAGCTCCTGCAGCGCGGCGCGCGACGACGTACGACGGCACCCGAGGCAGACGACGTCGGCGATCCGGCCGTGCAGCGCGACCAGGCTCCGGCTCCCCGCGGCCTCGTGGAGCCCGTCCACGTTCTGGGTGATCAGCAGGGTCGGGTCGAGGGCCGCCAGGGCGTCGTGACCGGCGTTGGGCGACGCGGCCCGCATCCGGCTCCAGCCGAGGTGGCTGCGCGCCCAGTAGCGCTGCCGGGCCTCGGCGCCGGAGACGAACTCCTGGTAGGTCATCGGCAGCCGCCGGGGAGCACCCGGCCCGCGGTAGTCCGGGATGCCGGAGTCGGTGGAGAGCCCGGCGCCGGTGAGGACCACGAGGGGCCGGCCGGACAGCAGGTCCAGCGCCGCTGCGACCGCCGGTGCGGCGGTCAGCGTCACGCGCCGTACCGCAGCCGCGCGCGTGCCTTCGCCTTCTCCGCCTCGACCTCGCGGTTCTTCGGCGGTGCCGCCGTCACCAGCTCGTCGAGCAGGTGCTCGGTGAGGTGCGCGATCTCGCGGACGGCCCGGTGGAAGGCCTCCTCGTTGGCCTGGCTCGGCTTCGTCGTCCCGCTGACCTTGCGGACGTACTGCAGCGCGGCCGCCGTGACCTCGTCGCGCGTGGCCGGAGGCTCGAAGTTGTTGAGCGGGCGGATGTTGCGGCACATGCGTCCAGCGTACGGCGGGCTCAGAGGTCCAGGAAGGACACGTCCTCGCCCGTGACCAGCACGACCTCGCCGGAGGCGAGCGGCACCAGGCGCACCAGCGCGGCGTCGCTGCCCCGCTCGACGGGGACCATCCGGTTGTCCATCGCACCTCCGTCGAGCTCCAGCACCGAGACCCACACCGTCCGCGAGCGCCACGCCGAGCTGACGACGGTCAGCACCGTGCGGCGGTCCGGGAGCCAGGTGAGCTGGCGCGGGTCCGTCGCGACGCCGGCGACCGAGTGGCGGGGGTAGCGCACCACGTCGAGCTGGCGCGGGGCGGTGAGGTCGGTGACGTCGTAGAGCGCGGCCTGCGCGCCGCGGGTCACCCCCTGCAGCGTCGCGTCCTGGCCGACGCCGACGAGGCGCCGCTCGCCGAGCGGGTGGAGGTACTCCGAGAACCCGGGGATCTTGAGCTCGCCCATGAGCCGGGGCGCGCCGGGGTCGGCGAGGTCAACGGCGTAGAGCGGGTCGACCTGGCGGAAGGTGACGATGATCGCGAGGTCGTCGAACCACCGCACCGACTTGATCTCCTCGTTGATCCCCAGCTCGTCGACGCGCCCCTCCTCGACCAGGGACGCCCCGTCCTCGCGGAACGTGACGACCGAGCTGTAGCTGCCCGTCTCGGCGCTCGGCCCGACCGCCACGCGGAGCGAGCCGCCCACGGCGTCCATCGACCACCGGTCGGCGATCGTCCCCTCCACCTCGCCCGAGGCGACGTACGTCGTCTCCTCCGCGTCGAGCTCGAAGGCGTAGAGCGAGGTCGTGCCGTCGGACTCGAACCCGCTGGAGCTCCACGGCAGCCGGCAGCTCATCCAGCAGTCCTCCACCCAGCGCTCGGCCGTCCCCTCGGCGAGGTAGAACCGGTCGGCCGAGAAGTACGACGTCGCCGCGTCCGTGGCCACCGCCGTGCTCGTCCAGGCCTCGGGCTCGGCGGGGTCGAGGGCGATGACGCTGGTGGTGCCGAGCGCGGCCTCGTCGTCGGGGACCGCCACGTCCTCGCACTCGGTCACCGGCTCGCCGTCGACGGTGGGCAGCCAGTCGGCGAGCGTGGTCGCGGCCACCTGCTCGCGGTTGTGGCTGCGCGCCGACCGCTCGCCCCGCCAGTCGGGGTCGCGGAAGTCCAGCTCCGGCAGCGGCGTCCGGACGACGAGGCGTACGACGTCGCCGTGCAACCGCGCGGCGTCCAGCTCGCCGGTCACGACCGTCTCCTCGACGACCGTCGGCGAGGAGGGGTCGGCGAGGTCGACGGTGGTGACGGTGACCTCGCGGTCCTCGAGGTCACCGCCGAGCACGACGACCCGTCCGTCCACGACGAGCAGCTCGCCTCCCGCGTGCGACACCTCGAGACCCTGCGGGCTGGAGGTGTCGATGCCTTCGACGGGCAGCGAGGACAGCTCGACCGGTGCCGCGCCGGAGACGTCGTACACCCGCAGGACGCCGCGCTGCAGGCGCACCAGGAGGCTGCCCGTCACCTTGACGGTGTCGGCCTCGTCCACGCCCGCCTCCTGGACGTTCGTGCCGGACCCGTTGCTGGTGGAGCGGCTGGTGCTGGGCATGCTCTGCCGGCTCGCGGAGCCGGACGCGGACGAGCCGGAGCCGGCGTCGCTGCTGACGTCCCCCTCCATCATCGCGACCCACTCACCCTGGCCCCAGCCGTAGGGACCGACGAGCTCCTGGCCGCGCTCGACGTAGGACTCGAGCAGGTCGTCGCACGACGCTGCGACCGTCAGGTCGGCGTTGGCGAGCGCGATGCGGTCGTCCCGGAGGGTGTCCGAGGGATCGCTGGTGCGACCGAGCGCGAAGCCGGTCCCCAGGGCGAGGGCGAGGGTGGTGGTGGCGATCCCCCCGGTGACGAGGGTGCGTCGCAGGCTCATGACGGCGGTCCTTCCGGAGCGGGCTCGGGTCAGCTGGGACGGGCCCCGGGGGGTTCGGGTTCCCGTGGCACGATGGCGCGATGAGCGATCCTCGGGGAGCCGACCGTGCCTACGACCTCGTCCTGTTCGGCGCGACGGGCTTCACCGGGGGGCTGACCGCCGACTACCTCGCGGCCCACGCGCCGGCAGGCCTGCGCTGGGCGATCGCCGGTCGCAACGCGACGAGGCTCGGCGAGGTCGCCGACCGGCTCGGCACGGGTGCCGACGTCGGCGTGCTCGTCGCCGACGCGACGGACGCCGCGTCCCTCTCGGAGGTCGCCCGCCAGGCGCGGGTCGTGGTCTCCACCGTCGGCCCCTACCTCCAGCACGGCGAGCCGCTCGTCGCGGCGTGCGCCGAGGCCGGCACGGACTACGTCGACCTCACCGGCGAGCCGGAGTTCGTCGACCGGATGTGGCTGGCCCACCACCAGACCGCCGTCCGCACCGGCGCCCGGCTCGTCCACGCCTGCGGCTTCGACTCCATCCCCCACGACCTCGGCGCCTACTACACCGTCCGGCAGCTCCCCGACGACGTGCCGATCACGCTGCGGGGCGTCGTGCGGTCCGGGGGCTCGTTCTCCGGTGGGACCTTCCACTCCGCGCTGCACCAGATGTCGCGGGCCACGCAGGCCAAGCAGGCGTACGCCGCCCGCCGCCGCGCCGAGCAGCGACCCGACGGCCGCTCGTCGCGGTCCGTCACCGCACGACCGCACCGCGACCCGGTGCTCGGCTACTGGCTGCTCCCGCTCCCGACCATCGACCCGGTCGTGGTCGCGCGCAGCGGCGCGGAGCTGGCGTCGTACGGACCGAAGTTCCGCTACTCCCACTGGGCCGGCACCAAGACCCTGCGCTTCGCGGCGGGCGGCGCCGCGGCCGTCGGCGCCCTCGCGGGAGCGGCCCAGGTGAAGCCGGTCCGCGACTTCCTGCTCGGCAAGGTGCCGCAGGGCTCGGGGCCCGACGAGTCCAAGCGGGAGAAGTCCTGGTTCACCGTGGACTTCGTCGGCGAGGGCGGCGGGCGGACGGTCCGCACGCGGGTCAGCGGCGGCGACCCGGGCTACACCGAGACGGCCAAGATGCTGGCCGAGTCGGCGATGTGCCTCGCCCTCGACGACCTGCCCGAGACGCGCGGCCAGGTCACCACCGCCGTCGCGATGGGCGACGCGCTGCTGGCGCGGCTGCAGGCGGCCGGCATCCGGTTCGAGGACCGCTGACGGCCGGCCTGCGGCCGCGTACGGCGCCCGAGCAGGCGCCGGCGTCGGCGGCGGGTGGTTGGATGGCCGGGCCATGGCGCGATGGTCTCCCCGGCAGGTCAGTGACGCGGCGCCCGACGCGTCGTCGCTGACGGCTGCCCGCAGGCTGGCCACGCCGGGCCCGTGGCGCGAGACCGGCTGCAACGAGGTCCTCGTCTGGGGCCAGTGCCAGGGGAGCGGCAAGACGCCGTACCAGGTGAGCGTCGACGTCGTCGCTCCCGCCTACCGCTGCTCCTGCCCGAGCCGGAAGTTCCCGTGCAAGCACGCCCTGGCGCTGCTGATGCTCTGGGCGGAGGGGGTGCTCGAGGACTCCGGCCAGATGGCGGGGTTCGCCCGGGAGTGGGCGGACCAGCGCGCGGAACGGGCCTCCGGCGGGCCTGCCCGCCACGGTGGCGACACGGCGCCCGACCCGGAGGCGCAGGCGAAGCGGCTCGCCGAGCGGACGGCCCGGATGGACGCCGGGGTCGCGGACCTCCGTGTCTGGATGGGCGACCTGGTGCGGGGCGGGCTGGCGGCGGCCCGCACGCAGCCCACGTCCTGGTGGGACCAGGCCGCGGCCAGGCTCGTCGACGCCCAGCTCCCGGCGCTCGCCGACCGGGTGCGCGAGGCGGGCTCGCAGGTGCACGCTCGCCCCGACTGGGCCGACCACCTCCTCACCGAGCTCGGACGCTGGTGGGTGATCACCTCGGCGTGGCAGCGGCGGGAGGCCCTGGACCCCGTGGAGCAGGCCGACCTCAGGGTCGCGGTCGGCTGGTCCCAGGCCAGCAGCGAGGTGCGCGAGGTCGACCAGCGCCCGGGCCCCTGGACGGTGCTCGGGGCGCACCGGAGCGACGACGGCCGGCTGCAGCAGCAGCGGACGTGGCTGCGGCACGACGACGGCGAGCTGGTCGTCGTCCTCGACTTCGCCGGGTACGGGCAGTCGCTCGCGACGCCCCAGCTGAGCGGCGCACGTCTCGACGTGACGGTCGCGCGCTACCCCGGGAGCGCCCCGCGGCGTGGCATGTTCGTCGACCTGCCGACCGCCTCCGGGTCCGTCGCCACCCTCACGGGAGGCACCACGCTCGCCGCGGCCACGGAGGATGCGGCGCGGTCGCTCGAGACGGCCCCCTGGCGCAGCCGCCATCCCGCGGCCCTCGCGGGCGTCACGCTCGGTCGTCCCTCCGCCGGCTCCGGCACCTCCTCCCGCAGTCCCGGCACGCCGGGCGGCTCGGACTGGCTGGTCGTGGACGCGACGGGCTCGGTCCCGATGACCGCCGACGCCGATCCCTGGCTGCTCCTGGCGGTCAGCGGAGCGCACGAGGTCGACGTGTTCGGCGAGCTCGACGGCGGCGCCTTCCGCCCGCTCTCGCTGTGGACGGGCGACGCGGTGGTGGCGCTGTGACCCCGCCGGTCGGGTCCGTGGACGCCTGGATCGCCGAGCTGCGCACGGCCGCGCTGGTCGGGCCCGCCCGCCGCGAGGTCGCCGAGCCGCCCGCCGAGCTGGCCGTCGTACGGCGGGCGCCGGAGGCATCCCGCGAGCCGCGGCTTCTCGAGGCGGCGGCCGTTGTCGACGTCCTCCTCCGGGCAGGGGCCCGGCCGGCGCAGGGTGGGACGCCGGTGGAGCCTGCGCCGGAGGACTCGCGGCCCGTGGCGGGGGCGCAGGCCGCCCAGCTCCTCCACCTGCTCCTCACCCAGCCGCCGATGTCGCGCTCGGCGCGCGACGACCTCCTCGTCGAGTGGCTGGCGGCCGCGGAGGCCGCCGGGCGACGGGTGCCCGAGGTGGAGCTGCCGCGGCTGCTGACCCATGCCGCGACGCGACCGAGCGTGGCCTCGGCGCTGCACGACACGCTCGGGGAACGAGGTCGCTGGCTGGCGTCGCTCAACCCCGACTGGTCGGCGCTGGCGGGGGCCGACGGGAGCGGCGCGGGCGCGGACGTGCGCACGGCCGCCACCGACGGGCGCCCGGCCGAGGACTGGGCGAGCGCGTGGCAGACGCTCCCGTCCGTCGAGGCGGTCGCGGCGTTCGGACAGGCGCGGCTGGTGGACCCGGCCGGGGCGCGCGTCCTGCTCGAGACGGAGTGGGGCTCCCTCGCCGCGCGCCTGCGCAGCGAGTGCACCCGGCTGCTCACGGTCGGCATCTCTCCCGACGACGAGCCGTTGCTCGAGCGGGCGCTGGACGACCGGGCGAGGTCGGTCCGCGAGTCCGCGTGGCGCGCACTCGACCAGCTCCCGTCGAGCGCCCGCGGCGAGCGCATGGGCCGGCGGCTCTCCTCCCTGCTCCACGTGCGCGGCGCCCTGCGCCGCACGCTGGAGGTCGACGTGCCGGACGACCCCGACGAGGCCGCGGTCCGCGACGGACTCGCGCCCGCGGTGCCCGGTGACGTGCAGCCGCGCGCCCAGTGGCTGGAGACGATCATCCACGGGGCGCCCCTGTCGGCGTGGACCGAGGCCACCGGCAAGGACCCGGCGACCACGGTGGCCATGCTGCGCGGGGACGCCGCGGTGCTGGCCGCGATCACCTCCACGGTCGTGCGGCGGGGCGACCGGGAGTGGGCCGCGGCACTGACCGCCCGCGGCGTCGCGGACCCGGGCCTCGTGCCGCTGCTGCCGGCCGAGCAGCGCATCGCCCGGTTGCGAGCGGGCCTGCAGGCGCCGACCCTGTCGCACGAGGTGCGCGAGGCGCTGCACCGCGAGCCGCGCCCCTGGGACCCCGCCCTGGGACGGGCCGTCCTGCAGGCGCTGACCCGCCGGGACGCCGAGCCCGTCGCGGCCGCGCTCGGGGCGGTCCTGCCCACCGCGCTGCCCGCCGAGCTCGCCCCGGAGGTCACCGAGGCCCTCGCGGGGCTCGATCCCGACTCGCGCACCCGCCGGGTGCTGGCCGAGACCCTGCAGATCCACGCGTTCCGCACCTCACTCACGGAGGCATTCAGATGACCCAGGTCCAGGTCGACACCCCGGCGGTGCTGCGCGAGCACGCCGAGCAGGCGTACGCCGACGAGCTCGCCGCGCTGGCGGCGGTCGACGACCGGCCCCGCCCCCCGTCGTGGCGGCTCTCGCCGTGGGCGGTCGCGACGTACGTGCTGGGCGGCCGGCTGGCCGACGGGACCGTGATCACGCCGAAGTACCTCGGCCAGCGGCGGCTCGTCGAGGTGGCGATCTCCTCGCTCGCGACCGACCGGGCCCTGCTGCTGCTCGGCGTCCCGGGCACCGCCAAGACGTGGCTCGGGGAGCACCTCGCGGCGGCCGTCAGCGGCAGCTCCACGCTGGTCGTCCAGGGCACGGCCGGCACCCAGGAGGAGGCCCTGCGCTACGGCTGGAACTACGCCAGGTTGCTCGCGGAGGGGCCCTCCCGTGAGGCGCTGGTGCCCGGCCCGGTGATGCGGGCCATGGAGACCGGGGCCATCGCGCGGGTGGAGGAGCTGACCCGCATCCCCTCCGACGTCCAGGACGCGCTGATCAGCATCCTCTCCGAGAAGACCCTGCCGATCCCCGAGCTCGACGAGGAGGTGCAGGCCCGCCCGGGCTTCAACGTCATCGCCACGGCCAACAACCGCGACAAGGGCGTCAACGAGCTCTCGTCCGCCCTGCGGCGGCGGTTCAACACCGTCGTGCTGCCGCTGCCGGACACGCTCGACCAGGAGGTCGAGATCGTCCGCACCCGCGTGACCCAGCTGGGCGCGTCGCTGGAGCTGCCGGCGGACCTGGAGTCCCTCTCCGAGATCCAGCGCGTCGTCACCGTGATGCGCGAGCTGCGCAGCGGGGTGACCACCGACCAGCGGACCACCATCAAGTCCCCCTCGGCGACCCTGTCGACGGCGGAGGCGATCTCGGTGATGACCAACGGGCTGGCCCTCGCCGCCCACTTCGGCGACGGCGTGGTCCGCGCCGACGACGTCGCGGCGGGGCTGCTGGGTGCCGTCGTCAAGGACCCCGTCCAGGACCGCCTGGTGTGGCAGGAGTACCTCGAGACGGTGGTGCGCAACCGCAAGGAGTGGAACGACCTCTACCGCGCCTGCCGCGACCTGGGCTGAGGAGTCCCGTGCCTGTCGACGTCTACGGCGTGCGCCACCACGGACCGGGGTCGGCCCGGTCGGTGCGGGAGGCGCTCGAGGCACGGCCCCCCGACCTGCTCCTGGTCGAGGGGTGTCCCGAGCTGGACGGGATCGTCCACCTGCTCGGCGAGCCCGACATGGTCCCGCCGGTCGCCGGACTGGTGTACGCCGTCGACGACCCCCGACGCGCGACCTTCTACCCGCTGGCGCACTTCTCGCCCGAGTGGGTCGCCGTGCGCTGGGCGCTGGCGCGGGGCGTCCCGGTGCGGTTCCTCGACCTGCCCGCCACCCACGCGTTCGCCCTCGAGGAGGCCGGCGCGCCACCGACGCGCGAGGCGGGCGACCCCCTGGCCACCCTGGCCGCAGCGGCCGGGTACGACGACGCCGAGCGATGGTGGGAGGACGCGGTCGAGCAGCGGCACGACTCCCCGGCGGAGCGGTTCGACGCCATCCGGGAGGCGATGGCGTCCGTTCGGGAGGCGGACCCCCGGCCCGACGACGACCCGGGTGTGGTCGGCAACCTGCGCCGGGAGGCGTGGATGCGCAAGGTCCTGCGCGCCGCGGTCAAGGAGCAGCCGGACGCTCGTACGGCGGTGGTGTGCGGAGCCTGGCACGCGCCCGCGCTGGTCCCGGAGGAATTCCCGCCGCTCAGCCACGACCGGCCCCTGGTCACGGGGCTGCCCCGCACCAAGGTGGCGGCGGCGTGGACGCCCTGGACCTCCGCCCGCCTGAGCTACGCCTCGGGGTACGGCGCCGGAGTCACCGCCCCGGGCTGGTACCAGCACCTCTTCGACCACCTGAGCGGTGAGCGGCCCGACCAGCGTGACCTGGCCACGACCTGGTTGGTGCGCGTGGCCAGGACCCTGCGCGAGGAGCGGCTGGACGCCTCCACCGCCGCGGTCGTCGAGGCGGCGCGCCTCGCCGAGACCCTGTCCATCGTGCGGGGACGCCCGTCCGTCGGGCTGACCGAGCTCGACGACGCCGCCCAGAGCGTGCTGTGCGAGGGGTCGCGGCTGCCCCTCGACCTCGTCCACTCGCGCCTCGTCGTCGGCGAGGAGCTGGGCTCGGTCCCGGACTCGGCCCCCGTCGTGCCGCTGGCCGCGGACCTCGCGCGCCAGCAGCGCTCGCTGCGGCTGAAGCCGTCGGCGTCGGTGCAGGAGGTCGACCTCGACCTCCGCCGGCCGGCGCAGCTCGACCGCTCGGTGCTGCTCCACCGGCTGGCGATCCTCGGCGTCCCCTGGGGAGTGCCGGCCGACACCGGACGCACGACCGGCACCTTCAAGGAGAGCTGGCGGCTCGAGTGGCGGCCCGAGCTCGCGGTGGACCTCGTCGAGGCAGGCGTGTGGGGCACGACCGTCGCAGCCGCCGCTTCCGCGCGGGCCGCCGACCGGGCCGAGGGATCCGCCGACCTGGCGGAGCTCGCGGGGCTGGTGGGCGCCTGCCTGACCGCCGACCTGCCCGACGGGGTGACCGCCGTGCTGGCGGCCCTCGACGCGCGGGCCGCCGTGCAGCACGACGTCCCTGCCCTGCTCCACACCGTCGAACCGCTCGCCCGCACCTGCCGCTACGGCGACGTGCGGGGGGTCGACACCGCCCGCGTCAGGGACGTGCTCGTCGCAACCGCCGTCCGCGCCTGCGTCGGGCTGCCCATGGCGTGCGCCGGCCTCGACGAGGAGTCGGCGGACGTGATGGGTACGGCGATCGACGGCGCCCAGCGGGGCCTGGCCCTCCTCGAGGACGCCGACCTCGACGCCACGTGGCACCTGGCGCTGGAGCGGCTCTCGGCGCCCGAGCACGTCGCCGGCACCGTGGCCGGCCGGGCCACCCGCATCCTGCTCGACGCGGGCCGGCTCGCCCGGGACGACGTGGCGCGCCGGATGGGCCGGCGCCTGTCGGTGGCCGCGCCCGCACCGCAGGCCGCTGCCTGGCTGGAGGGGTTCCTCGCCGGGGACGCGGTCCTGCTGGTCCACGACCCCGCCCTCCTGGGTCTGGTCGACCGGTGGCTGTCCGACGTCGAGGACGCCGTCTTCGAGGACCTCCTCCCGCTGGTGCGCCGCACCTTCGCCGACTTCAGCAAGGCCGAGCGGCGCACGATCGGGGAGCGGGTGTCGCGTCTCCACGGGGGCCGGGCCGACGACCCTGCACCGAGCCTCGACCTCGACCTCGAGCAGGCGACCCCGGCCGTCCTCGCCGTCGGGCGGTTGCTCGGATGGGAGGTGGCCCGTGGCGGAGCAGCGTGACCGGCTGACGAGGTGGCGCCTGGTCCTCGGGGGCGGCGACGCCGACGGGGTCAGCCGCGAGGACGGCAGCGGGGTGTCCCTGACCCCCGACGACGCGAAGCGGGACGGCGCGCTCTCCGACCTGTACGACGGCGAGCGCCGCGGCGGGCTCGGCGCCTCCTCGCCGCGCGTGGCGCGGTGGCTCGGCGACATCCGGGGCTACTTCCCGTCCTCCGTCGTCCAGGTCATGCAGGGTGACGCGATGGAGCGGCTGGGACTGAGCCGGATGCTCCTCGAGCCCGAGACGATGCGTGCGGTGCAGCCGGACGTCTCGCTCGTCAGCACGCTGATCGGGCTCGGTCGCGTCATCCCGGAGCACTCGCGCGAGACCGCGCGGGCCGTCGTACGCCAGGTGACCGACGAGCTGGAGGAGCGCCTCAGGCAGCGGACGGTGCAGGCCGTGACCGGGGCCCTCGACCGCGCGGCCCGCACCCGCAGGCCGCGCCTCAAGGACGTCGACTGGAACCGGACCGTCGCGGCCAACCTCAGGCACTACCTGCCGGAGCAGCGGACGGTCGTGCCGGAGCGACTCGTGGGCTACGCCCGACGGTCCACGCAGGTCGAGCGCGAGATCATCCTGTGCATCGACCAGTCGGGCTCCATGGCGGAGTCGATCGTGTTCAGCTCGGTCTTCGGCGCGGTCCTGGCCTCGCTCTCGTCGGTCAGCACGCGCCTGGTCGTCTTCGACACCGAGGTCGTCGACCTCACCGAGGAGCTCGACGACCCGGTCGACGTGCTCTTCGGGGTGCAGCTCGGCGGCGGCACCGACATCAACCGGGCCCTCGCCTACTGCCAGCAGCAGATCACCCAGCCGGCTGACACCGTCCTGGTGCTGATCAGCGACCTCTACGAGGGCGGCATCGCCGAGGAGATGGTGGCGCGCGCCCGGTCGGTCGTGGCCGGGGGGACGACGATGGTGGCGCTGCTCGCGCTGAGCGACTCGGGCCAGCCGTCGTTCGACGCCGACCACGCGGCCGCGCTGTCCGAGGTGGGTGTCCCGTCCTTCGCCTGCACCCCGGACCTCTTCCCGGACCTGATGGCCGCGGCGATCGAGCGCCGCGACATCGGCACCTGGGCGGCGGCCAACGACGTGGTCACGACCCACGAGACGACGGGGCCCGGGTCCTGACGCCAGGGCCCGCTCACCGGCCCCGGGTCGTCGCCGACTGCTCGTCGCCGACGGCCGCCTGTTGACCGGATGCTGTCAGTGGCCAGAGGAGACCCGGTCCGCCTCTCGTGGCCACCCGCCGCACACCGCTACCGTCGCGGGGAAACGCTGGTGCTCGGGTGATCTGGGAGAAGTGCGCATGATCGTGTGGTCGGACGTCGACGACGGCCGTGAGGACCCGACGGCCTCGCCCGAGGTGTCGCCGGAGGACGCTGCCTGACCGGCTGCGCTGCCTGACCGGCTGCGCTGCCTTGACCGACTGCGCTGCGGGTGGTGGTTGGTGCCCCAGGCCAGAGTCGAACTGGCGACCTTTCGCTTAGGAGGCGGCTGCTCTATCCACTGAGCTACTGGGGCGCGCCGTGCACCGGTTCTCGGAGAACCCCGCACGCGCGCGGCCATTTTGTCAGCAGGCCGACAGCGTGACCAACGCGGGCCCGGCCGCAGGGTCGGAGGGCCGGCCCGACCGGCCGTCGCACGGCGCGGTGGAGGGCGCCCACCGCGGTGTGCTCGACGACTCCGTCCACAGGTTGGCGGTGTCGCGCGCCCCGGGGGCCAGAGCCCCCCGGGTGAGGCGGTCATCCCTGGTCTGCGAGCTGGTCTCGACCGACCGGGGTCGGTCGTTTGGCGCCGCGGGTGTCGCGGGAGATGATTGCGGGTGGTCGAGTAGGTTTCGACCGGTCAGCCAGCCCGAGCCCGAGGTGCCCCGTGTCAGATGAGTCGCGTCCTGAGGCGGCTGGCGGCACCCCGAAGCGCAAGGGTCGGGTGAAGAAGAAGCACACGATCGGGCGGGTGATCCTCGGCTCCGTCCTCGTGCTCTCCCTCGTCACGGCGCTCGCGTCGATCTACCTGGTCCGGCGCCTCGACGGCAACCTCGACGTGCGCGACCCCACGGAGGCGCTCGGGACGGACCGGCCGGAGGAGATCTACAAGGGCAACGGCGAGCCGCTCGACATCCTGGTCCTGGGTGACGACAGCCGCGAGGGAGAGAACTCCACGGCCGTCAAGGACAACCAGACCGGAGGCGGGTCCGACACCACGATCCTGGTGCACCTGTCCGCCGACCGCACCCGGGCGTACGCCGTCTCGATCCCCCGGGACTCGATCGTGGACCGGCCCGAGTGCGGGGTGGACGACCAGATCCCGGCCGCGACCGACGTCCAGTGGAACGAGGCGTTCTCCGTCGGGGCCGCCCAGGACGCTGCTCCGGAGGGCGGCGGCGGCCCCGCCTGCACCCAGCGCCAGCTCGAGGCGACCACGAAGGTGCTGGTGGAGCACTACGTGGCCGTCGACTTCAGCGGTTTCCAGGACATGGTCGACGCCGTCGACGGCGTGCCGGTCTGCGTCCCCGAGGAGATCAACGACCCCAGCAAGGGCATCTACGTCCCCAAGGGGGACCCCGCGCTGCTGAAGGGCGACCAGGCGCTCGACTACGTCCGGGTCCGCTCCAAGGTCGGCGACCAGTCGGACCTCGGTCGGATCAAGCGGCAGCAGACGTTCATCGCCGCCCTGGTCAACAAGGTGAAGTCGGCCGGCACCCTCAGCCGGCTCGACCGTGTGGTGCGGTTCCTCGACGCGGCGACGAGCTCCCTCGAGGTGAGCACCGGCCTGGGCTCCACCACCCGGCTCGGCAAGCTCGCCATGCAGCTGCAGAGCATCGGGCTGGAGAAGGTCCAGTTCGTCACGGTGCCCACCGAGTACTCCGCCGACTTCAACCGGCTCTACTGGACCGACGAGGCCAAGGAGCTGTGGCGGCTGATCCGCATGGACAAGCCGCTGCCCAAGAAGTTCCTCGGCGGTGCGATCACCGCGGCCAAGCCGCCCGGCGCGTCCGAGACCCCGGCGCCGACCGATCCCACGGGGACCGAGACGCCGGCCGAGACGCCCAGCGAGACGCCGTCGCCCACGGAGACGTCGTCGCCGCCCGACGAGACGCCGTCCGAGCCGACCGGCACCGCGACTCCCAGCGCACCGAGCGACGTCCCGACGGTGTCGCCGGAGGAAGCCGCCGACGCCGGGCTCTGCTCGTGAGCGGAACGGGCCGGCTGCCGGGGAGCGACCCGCTGCGCCCTGAGTCGGTCAGTGACTCAACCGCCAGCGCGTCTGAGTCGGTCAGTGACTCAACCGCCAGCGCGTCTGAGTCGCTCTGTGACTCAACCGCCAGCGCGTCTGAGTCGCTCAGTGACTCAGGGCCCAGCCGCACCGAGTCCGCCTGGGAACGCCGCCGCCGGCTCGCGGCAGCGTTCGGAGACGTGCTCCCGGAGCAGACGTCCGACGACGCGGCGACGTCCGGGGGCAAGGGCGACGACTGGTACCGCGAGCAGGTCCCGCCGCACCACGGCTGACCCGGGGCTGACCGGGGCTGACCGGGGCTGACCGGGGCTGACCGGGGCTGACCGGGCGGTGCGTCGCCAGCCCATGAGCGTCCCGGGTCAGGCGCCCGGCCCGGACCCCTCGCGCTCCTTCAGCAGGTCGCGGATCTCCTCGAGCAGCGCGATGTCGGCCGGCTTGCCCTCCTCCTCGGACGGGAAGTAGAGCTCCTTCGCCTTGGTGTAGGGCAGCACGACGGCGTAGTAGACGACGGCCGCGAGGATCACGAACGCGGTCAGCGCGGTGAGGAACGGGCCCACCTCGACGTCCCCCGGGGCGAAGTCGTCGAAGTTCGGCTCGGCGTTGCCGGTGAGCTTGGCCACCAGCGAGAGCAGCATCTCGGTGAACGCGGTGACCACCGCGGCGAACGCCGTACCGATGATGACGGCGACGGCGAGCTCGACGAGGTTGCCACGGAGGATGAAGTTCTTGAACCCGGTCATGTGCGCGTGCCCCTTCCGGCGGCCCGCGTACGACGTCGGTGAGGTGGGTGCGGGCGCCGGCACGCTAGCGCGCCCAGACGACGGTGAGGAACTGCGAGACCCACGCGCTGGTGACGTCCAGGCTGTCGCCGGGGGGCAGGCCGACGACCACGAGCGCCCCGGACGTGGCGGTGCCGGACGGCGTCTCGGGCTCGTCGGGGACGGCCAGCACGGTCACCCCGGCCGCCAGCACCGTCGTGGCGCCGGTGGCGGGGTCGGTCGCCAGCAGGTCGACCTCGTCGCCGGCCCGCAGCAGCGCCGCCACCCCGGCGTCGGAGATCCGGACGGGGAGCACGGCCTCGCCGACCTGCGCGCGGGCGAGGCCGGGGCCGACGAGGCGGACGGCGGTGAGGGGCTCGCCGCGCGAGACCGGCGCGGCCAGCACCCGCCCCACGACGGTCCGCGCCAGGCCGTCGGGGGCAGCGTCGAGCGGGAACCGGCGCGTCGTCACGTCGGAGGCGGTCAACGGCGCTCCCGCCGGCAGGTCGCGCGCGGCCACGGTGACGACCACCGTCGGCTCCGGGGGAGGCGCGGCGGCCCGGACCCCGGCCAGGGCCGCCACCCCGACCAGCAGCGAGGCGACGAGCCGGCGCCGCAGCAGCAGGTGGCGGCGTACGACGCGGAGCCGGCGGCGGGCGGGACTCAGGCGCGAGAGGGGACGCATCCTCCGACGCTAGGCCGGAGCGAGGTCGTCGCGCTCCGGCTCTCCACAGGCCTCAGTCCGACGAGGAGGACGAGCCGGCGGACGAGCTCGAGGACGACGAGGAGGACGAGCTCGAGGACGAGGAGGACCCGCTCGACGCTGCGGCGGGCGTCTTGGCGGCGGCGGGCTCGGCCGACTTCGCGGGGGCATCACCGGACGACGAGCCAGCCGCCGACCCCGACGACGAGCCGGAACGGCTGTCGGTGCGGTAGAAGCCGGAGCCCTTGAAGACCACGCCGACCGCGTTGAAGACCTTGCGCAGCCGGCCGCTGCACTCGGGGCAGGTGGTCAGGGCGTCGTCGGTGAAGCTCTGGAACTGCTCGAAGGCGTGGGAGCACTCGGTGCAGGCGTACTGGTAGGTGGGCATGCGGTGGGTCGACCTTCAGGCTAGGGAGCTGGAGGAGAGGAGGGGGAGAGCGAGCCGCTGGCGCGACGCGCTGGCACTCAGGCTCTTCGACTGCCAATGGTACGGCACAATGGGCGCTGCGATGAGCACCCAGCAGCCCACTCCCACGACGCAGGCCGTCGACCCCTCGGATGACGCAGGACCCGCGTGGCGCGAGCTCTGGCGGGCGGCGCCGCGTGCCGTCCGGTGGACCGCGTGGGGGGCGTTGGCGCTGGCGTTCCTGCTGGTCGTGCTGGCCGCCGTCACCACCTGGGCCGTACGGCGCCCGCTCCCGCAGGTCGACGGCGAGGTCGAGGTCCCCGGCCTGGCGGCGAGCGTCGAGGTGATCCGCGACGAGCACGGCATCCCTCACCTCTACGCCGACAGCGACGCCGACCTCATGCGTGCGCAGGGCTACGTCCACGCGCAGGAGCGCTTCTTCGAGATGGACGTGCGACGCCACGTCACCGCCGGGCGGTTGTCGGAGCTCTTCGGCGAGGAGACCCTCGAGACCGACAAGTTCATCCGCACCATGGGCTGGCGCCGGGTCGCCGAGCAGGAGTGGGCGCTGCTGCGGACCGACACCCGCGAGGCGCTGACGGCGTACGCCGACGGGGTCAACGCGTTCCTCGCCGACCGCGGCGGCTCCGAGACGGCCGTGGAGTACACGATCATGGGGCTGTCCGGGCTCGACTACGAGCCCGAGCCGTGGGCCCCGCAGGACTCGCTCGCCTGGCTCAAGGCGATGGCCTGGGACCTCCGCGGCAACATGCAGGACGAGATCGACCGGGTCCGGCTCTCCCTCGACCACACCGAGGAGGAGATCGCCGAGCTGCACCCCGCCTACCCCTACGACGAGCACCTGCCGATCGTGCAGGGCGGCGGCGTCGTGGACGGCGTCTTCGAGCAGAACGCCACGGGCAACGCCACGCGCAACCCCCGCCGTCCGGCGTACCCTCCCGCGGTCGTCGACGCCCTCGAGCAGGTCGAGGAGCGGATGGCGGCGATGCCGGAGCTGATGGGCCGCGGCGAGGGGATCGGCAGCAACTCCTGGGTCGTCGACGGCGACCACAGCGCCACCGGCGCCCCGTTGCTCGCCAACGACCCGCACCTCGGCACCAGCCAGCCCGGGATCTGGATGCAGATGGGCCTGCACTGCCGCGAGACCGGTCCGGACTGCACGCTGGACACCTCCGGCTTCACGTTCTCCGGCGTGCCGGGAGTGATCATCGGCCACAACGCCGAGATCGCCTGGGGCTTCACCAACCTCTCGCCCGACGTGACCGACCTCTACCTCGAGCAGGTCGAGGGGGACGACCGCTGGGTGCAGGACGGCGAGACGCTGCCGATGGAGGTGCGGACCGAGACGATCGAGGTGCGCGACGGCGAGGCCTTCGAGCTGCGCGTGCGCGAGACGGCCCACGGTCCCCTGATCAGCGACGTCTCCCGGGAGTACGCCACCGTCGGTGCCAACGCGCCCACCGACGAGCCGGGGGACCGCGGCACGGGGTACGCCGTGGCGCTGGCGTGGACGGCCCTGGACCCCGCCCCCACCGCCGACGCGATCCTCATGATGAACCGGGCCTCCGACTGGGACGAGTTCCGCGAGGCGGCGGCCGAGTTCGCCGTACCCGCGCAGAACCTCGTCTACGCCGACCGGGAGGGCCACATCGGCTACCAGGCCCCGGGCCGGGTGCCGATCCGCAAGTCCGGCAACGACGGCCGGATGCCCGCCGAGGGCTGGATCTCGGCCAACGACTGGACGGGGGACCACGTCCCCTTCGACGGCCTGCCGAGCGTCCTGGACCCCGACGAGGGGTTCATCGTGACGGCCAACCAGGCCGTCGTCGGCGAGGACTACCCCTACTTCCTGACCGACGACTGGGACGCCGGCTACCGGTCGACCCGGATCCGCGAGGTGCTGGAGGCCGAGGGGGAGCTGTCGGTCTCGGAGATGCAGGACCTCCAGCTCGACACGGCCAACCCGATGGCACCCGTCCTGGTGCCGTACCTCCTCGAGATCGACGCCCTGCCCTCGCCCTACTACCGGCGGGCGCAGCGCCTGCTCACCGACTGGGACTTCACGCAGCCGGCCGACAGCGCGCCGGCGGCCTACTACAACGCCGTGTGGCGCAACCTGCTCGCGATGACCTTCCACGACGACCTCCGCGAGGGCAGCTGGCCCACCGGCGGGTCGCGCTGGTTCCAGGTCGTCACCCCGCTGCTCGACGAGCCGTCGGCCGACTGGTGGGACGACGCGACGACCGCCGACCGGGAGACGCGTGACGACATCCTGCTGCGGGCGATGGTCGAGGCCCGCGACGAGCTGACCCGGCGGCAGTCGCGCGACCCGAGCCTGTGGAGATGGGGCCACATCCACCGCATGGACCTCGACCACGGCACCCTCGGCCGGTCCGGCGTCGCTCCTCTGGAGCGGCTCTTCAACCGGGCCGGCTGGGAGGTCGGCGGCGGGCCCTCGATCGTCGACGCCACCTCGTGGGACGCGGTCCAGGGGTACGGCGTGACCGCCGCGCCCTCGATGCGCATGGTCGTCTCGCTCGCCGACTGGGACGCGTCGCGCTGGATCGACCTGACCGGCGTCTCCGGCCACCCGGCGTCGACGCACTACTCCGACCAGACCGAGCTCTGGGTCGAGGGCGAGTACCTCCCCTGGGCCTTCGACCGGGACGCGGTCGAGGCCGCGGCCGAGGACACCCTGCTGCTCCGTCCGCCCCCGTCCGGCTGAGCCCCCGGCTGTCACTGGGTGGGCGAGTCCTGCACGTAGTGGGTGTTGCAACACCCACGACGTGACGAAGTCCCCGCACATGCGGGGACTCCTGCACGACGTGGCGACGTCCCCGCACGTGCGAGGGACTCAAGCAGTGCCGGACCCTGCGCCCAGCGCCACGACACCCGACGGCGTGAGCGCGTGGGTCACCCGGCGGTCGTGCGCCTCGACCGGCACGGCGAGGCCCACCTCGTCGTCGTGGAGCACCACCGCGACCGGCGTGCCGGCCGGGACCCGGGCGAGCGCCCGGTCGTAGGAGCCGCCACCGCGTCCCAGCCGGTCGCCGGCGGCCGACACGGCCAGCCCGGGGACCAGCACCACGTCCGCCTGCCGCAGCGCCTCGAGCCCCAGCCGCGCCCCCGCGGGCTCCAGCAGGCCGCGACCCGCGGGCACCAGGTCGTCCGTCCCGTCGTACGCCGCCCAGTCGAGGTCGCCGTCGGGCTGCAGCACCGGGAGCAGGACCCGGGTGCCGCGCGCACGAAGGGCGTCCAGCAGCGGACCGGTGCCCGGCTCGCGCCCCACGGAGACGTACGCCGCGACGGTCGCGGCTCGGCTCACGGGAGGCCAGTCGAGGGCGACCCCCGCGATCCCGTCGGCCCCGTGACCCGCGGGGCGACGACGCCGCCCCTCGAGCAGCTCCGCGCGCAGCGCGGTCTTGGCGGACCGACCGCCCGCTGACGTGCTCACCCGCTCAGCCTACGATCGACACATGGCTAGCAAAGGGACGTCCAACGGGCTGGAGCTGGCGCGCACCAAGATGCGCGAGGCCGGCGTCGACGAGGTCGCGATCGACACCTTCGCGCACTACTACCGCCTGCTCGAGCACGGCGAGACCGGCATGATCCCCGAGAGCACGATCGACCCGCTCGACATGGAGTCGCTGGCCGACGTCGACGTCACCGACGAGGTCGCGGGCGAGGCGATCCGCCGCACCGCGGTCATCAAGCTGAACGGCGGGCTCGGCACCTCCATGGGGATGGACCGCGCGAAGTCCCTGCTCTGCGTGCGGCGCGGCCTGAGCTTCCTCGACATCATCGCGCGCCAGGTCCTGCACCTGCGCCAGCAGTACGACGCCCCGCTGCCGCTGCTGCTGATGAACTCCTTCCGCACCTCCGCCGACACCATGGCCGCGCTGGCCCGCTACACCGACCTGCCCGTCGAGGGCCTGCCGCTGGAGTTCCTGCAGAACAAGGAGCCCAAGCTGCTCGCGGCCGACCTGCGCCCGGCCGCCTGGCCCAAGGACCCCGACCTGGAGTGGTGCCCCCCGGGCCACGGCGACATCTACACCGCGTTGCGCGGCCAGGGCCTGCTCGACACCCTGCTCGAGGCGGGCTACCGGCACGTCTTCGTCTCCAACTCCGACAACCTCGGAGCGGTCCCGGACGCCCGGGTCGCGGGCTGGTTCGCCCAGAGCGGGGCGCCGTTCGCGATCGAGGCGGTGCGCCGCACCCCGTCCGACCGCAAGGGCGGCCACTTCGCCCGCCGCAAGGAGGACGGCCGCATCGTGCTGCGCGAGTCGGCGCAGACCCTGGACGCCGACAAGGAGGCGCTGGCCGACCTCGACCGGCACCGGTTCACCTCGACCAACAACCTGTGGTTCGACCTGGAGGCGATGGTGCAGACCCTCGACTCCCGTGGCGGGATCCTCGGCCTCCCGCTGATCCGCAACGTCAAGACGCTCGACCCGGGCGACCCGCGCACGCCCGAGGTGATCCAGATCGAGACCGCGATGGGGGCGGCGATCGAGGTGTTCGAGGGCGCCCGCACGATCGAGGTGGGCCGTGACCGGTTCGTCCCGGTGAAGACCACCAACGACCTGCTGGTGCTGCGGTCCGACATCTACGGCCTCGGCAAGGACTTCGTCCTCGACCAGACGGCCGACCAGGTGCCGTACGTCGACCTCGACGGCGACTTCTTCAAGCTGGTCTCCGACTTCGACAAGCGCTTCCCCGAGGGCGCCCCGTCGCTGAAGGAGGCGACGTCGCTGCGGGTCGGGGGCGACTGGACGTTCGGCCCCGAGGTGAAGGTCGTCGGTGACGTGGCCCTCCAGGCGTCCAGCGCCCAGCGGGTCCCGGCCGGGACGGTCCTCGCCGGGGACGGCCGTGACTGACCTGCTCCCGGTCCCCGAGCTGGTCGACCGGGTGCTGGCGACGGTCTCGCCGTTGCCCGCGTTCCCGCAGCCGCTGATGGAGGCGCTCGGGCTCGCGCTGGCCGAGGACGTCGTCGCGCCGATCTCGCTCCCGAGCTTCGACAACTCCGCGATGGACGGGTACGCCGTCGTGGCCGAGGACGTCGCCGGGGCCACCGGTGACGAGCCGGTCCACCTCCCCGTCGTCGGCGAGATCGGCGCCGGACGGGCCTCGATCCTGGCGATCTCGCCGGGCACGGCGGTCAAGATCATGACGGGCGCCCCGATCCCGGCGGGCGCGACCGCGGTGGTGCCGTACGAGTGGACCGACCGGGGCGTGGCCCGCGTGCGCATCGACCGGGCCCCGGCCCCCGGGCAGCACGTCCGACCGCTCGGGGACGACATCTCCGAGGGCGACATGCTGCTCGAGGAGGGCACCGTCCTGGGCCCGCGCCACCTCGGCCTGCTGGCCGCCGTCGGCCGGGCGACGGTCCGCACCCGCCCGCGCCCGAGGGTGGTGGTCATCTCCACCGGGTCCGAGCTGCGCGACCCCGGCAGCCCGCTGGCGCCGGACGCGATCTACGACGGCAACTCCTACCTCCTGGCGGCCGCGGCCCGCGCCGCCGGCGCCATCGCCTACCGGGTGGGGATCGTGCCCGACGACCCCACGGCCTTCACCGAGGCGCTGAGCGACCAGCTCGTCCGGGCCGACCTCGTCGTGACGAGCGGCGGCGTGAGCGAGGGGGACTTCGACGTCGTCAAGGAGTCCCTCTCGGCCCACGGCTCGATGTGGTTCGGCGGCGTCGCCATGCAGCCCGGCAAGCCGCAGGGCTTCGGCACCGTGGGGGAGGACGACACCCCGGTCTTCACCCTCCCCGGCAACCCCGTGTCCGCCTACGTGTCCTTCGAGACGTTCGTGCTGCCCGCGATCCGCCGGATGATGGGGAAGGTGCCCTACTCCCGACCCACCACGCGTGCGCGGCTCACGCACGGCATCTCCTCGCCGGAGGGCCGTCAGCAGATGGTCCGCGCCCAGTACGACACCGACCGCGGCGGGGCGTTCGTCTCGCCTGTCGGCGGGCACGGCTCCCACCTGATCGGCGACCTCGCCACCTCCAACGCCCTGGTGGTCGTCCCCGCAGGGACGACGAGCGTGCAGGCCGGCGAGATGGTGCGCGTGCTCAAGCTCGACGAGGAGTTCTGATGGCTCACCCGGACGGCGAGCGCCTCACCCACGTCGACGAGACCGGCGCGGCACGGATGGTCGACGTCTCCGCCAAGGACGTCACGGCGCGGGAGGCGACCGCCTCCGGCCGCGTCCTGGTGAGCCCCGCAGTGGTGGGCCTGCTCCGCGGGGAGGGCGTGCCGAAGGGTGACGCCCTGGCGGTCGCCCGCCTGGCGGGGATCATGGGCGCCAAGCAGACGCCCGCGCTGATCCCCCTGTGCCACCCCCTGGCGATCTCCGGTGTCGTCGTCGACCTGACGGTCGGTGACGCGTCGGTCGACATCACCGCCACCGTTCGCACCACCGACCGCACCGGGGTGGAGATGGAGGCCCTGACCGCCGTCAGCGTCGCGGCCCTCACGGTCGTCGACATGGTCAAGGCCGTCGACAAGGCCGCCGTCATCACCGACGTGCGGGTCGAGGCGAAGTCCGGGGGCCGCTCCGGGGACTGGAGCCGGCCGTGACCGCCGCACTGCTGGCCGGCGTCGTCGTCGCCTCCAACCGTGCGGCCGCGGGCGTCTACGACGACCGGACCGGGCCGCTGATCGTGGCCTGGCTGCGTCGACAGGGCTTCGCGTGCGAGGACGCCTCGGTGGTGCCCGACGGTGCACCCGTCGGGAAGGCGATCAGGGCGGCCGTCGCCGCCGGTGCGCGGGTGGTGCTGACCACCGGCGGCACCGGGCTCACGCCCACCGACCGCACCCCCGAGGAGACCGCCGCCCTGCTCGACCGGCAGGTGCCCGGCATCGCGGAGGCGATCCGCGCCGCCGGGGTCGCGGCCAGCGTGCCGACGGCCATGCTGTCGCGCGGGCTCGCCGGGCTCGCGGGCGACTGCCTGGTGGTCAACCTCCCCGGGTCGACGGGCGGGGTGAAGGACGGGCTGGCGGTGCTCGAGCCGGTGCTGCGTCACGCCGTGGAGCAGGTCGTGGGGAGCGACCACTGAGCGCCCTCGGGTGGCCGGCGCGCCTCGAGGCCGGGGACCTGGTGCTGCGGCCGCTCGTGGTGGCGGACGCGGACCCGTGGCAGGACGTGCGTGCGCGCAACGCCGACTGGCTCCGGCCGTGGGACGCCACCAACCCCGCGGGGCCGAGCGCGCGCCCGGCGTCGTACGCCGCCGTCGTGCGACGCATGCGCCGGCAGGCCAAGGCCGGGCTGGTGCTGCCCTTCGTGGTCGAGGTGGACGGCCGGTTCGCGGGCCAGGTCACCGTCAACAACGTGGTGCGGGGGTCGGCGCAGTGGGCCTCGGTCGGCTACTGGCTGGACCAGGCGGTCGCCGGTCGCGGCCTCATGCCGCGGGCGGTCGCCATGGTGATCGACCACTGCTTCACCGCGGTCGCGCTGCACCGGGTGGAGGTCTGCGTCCGCCCGGAGAACACCAACTCGCTGCGCGTGGTCGAGAAGCTCGGGCTGCGCGAGGTGGGGTACGCCCCGCGCTTCCTGCACATCGACGGCGACTGGCGCGACCACCGGATCTTCGCGGTGACCGTCGACGAGGTGGCCGGGTCGATGGTGGCCCGGCTGGCGTCGCCACACCCGTCACACGAGTAGTTCTGCGACACACCTGTGGACATCCGCGGCCTCCTGCGCTAGCGCCCCTAGCCTTCGACCGTGGACTCCAGCGCTCTCCTCTTCGTGGCCCTGGCGGTGGCGTGGGCCGTCTACCTCGTCCCCAAGGCCCTCAGGCACCACGACGAGGCCGTCCGCAGCCGCTCGGTGGACAGGTTCTCCCACCGGATGCGGGTCCTCGCCCGACGCGAGCCCGTCTACCGGCGCAACGCGCGGCTCGTGGTGTCACCGGTCCGCTCGACGCGACGCCCCCCGGTCGAGACCAAGACCCGGGCCGCGGCCGTCCCGACGCCCGTTCCTGCCGCCCGGCCGGTCAGCCCTGCCGCAGCGCGGACCGCGTCCCGCCGCGCCGCCCGTCGACGCCGCAACGTGCTCGCCGTGCTGGTGCTCGCCAACGCCGTGGTGGTCGGGCTCGCCGCAGCCGCGGTCGTCGCGTGGCCCTGGACCGCCCTGCCGGCCGGCCTGCTGCTCGCCTGGCTGGTGGCGTGCCGCCTCTCCGTCCGCGCCGAGCGGCGCGTGCGGGCCCGTGCCCCGCTGGCCGCGAGCCCGGGCGCCGACGTCGACACCGACCTCACCGGGGAGATCGCTGCTGTCCCGGCCGCTGTCGTCAGGGACGACGCCATCGCCACCGGGTCCCAGGCCGCGGAGTCGCCGGCCGCCGACGTCCCTGCCGTGCTGACCGGGGAGGTTCCGGTCGTCCCCGTCGCCGGCGGCTGGGACATGGTGCCCACGACGCTGCCGACGTACGTCACCAAGCCCGCCGTCCACCGACGCAGCGTCTCCACGATCGACCTCGACTCCACCGGCGTGTGGTCGAGCGGGCGCCACGAGGGTGACTCCGCGCTCGCGCGCTCCGCCGAGCAGGCGGACCAGGCACAGAAGGCGGCGCGCGACGACGCGGCCGCCCGGCGTGCCAGCGGCGCCTGACCTCTGCGCAGGGGACACCGGATTGGGGACCGCCGCGCGCCCGGTGCTATCTTTTCCGTCGCGCGTCCCCCGGGGCGCTCGGGGCTGTGGCGCAGTTGGTAGCGCGTCTCGTTCGCAATGAGAAGGTCAGGGGTTCGAATCCCCTCAGCTCCACCACCTCGCAACGCCCCTCACCTGGACCACAGGCGAGGGGCGTTCGTGCGTCCGCGGAGCGGAGTGCCGCTGAGCGTACGGCGACCGCGGTGGCGACGCCGGGCGAGCGCCGGCGAGCATGCGCCCGAAAGGACGTCGTGCGGGTCATGGGCCCGGTGGCATCATGGGAGTGGTCGGGGGCGACCATCGTGGCGCTGGGAGGCCCTGGACATGAACGTGTGGATCGACGACGACGACGAGGACGAGGTCACCCCGCTGGACCCGACGGACCACGACGCCTGACGACGCTGCCACTGCCGCTGCGCCAGGTCTGTGCTGCAAGCCGGCCGGCGTCGTCCAGGCGCTCGAGGGTGTACCGCGCCGTCGACCTCCTCCGGGGTGATCCGGGGCCACCGACGGAGACGTACCGTCGAGGGAGAACTGTGATGCTGCCCCAGACCGAGGTGGCTCTTCCTGCTGGTGCGCAGCGCTCCGAGGGACGACATGACCGATCTCACCACCCGCCGCCCGGACGCGAGCCGGCGCCCGTCCGTGCCCGACACCGGCGGCGACGACCTCATCCCCCTGCTCCAGCAGGCGGCCGCAGGTGAGGTGGAGGCCTTCGCGGAGCTGTACGACCGGACGTCGAAGGTCTGCTTCGGCCTGGCGATGAGGGTCGTCCGCGACGAGTCGGCGGCCGAGGAGATCACGCGCGACGCCTACCTGCACCTCTGGACCCACTCGGTGCGCTACGACCCGGCCGAGGGCAGCCCCATGGCCTGGATCGCCGGGCTCGTCCACCGCCGCGCCGTCGAGCACGCACGCTTCCGGATGCCCCCGTCGAACGGCGTCGCGGCCGAGGACCAGGCAGGTGCGGCGTCCCCCGTCGATGCGCGCGAGTGCCTCGAGCTCGCGTACTTCGAGGGCCGCACCTGGAGCGAGGTGGCCCGCGCGGAGCACATCGACCCGGTCGCGGCCGCGGTGCAGATCCGGGACGGCCTCCGCGAGCTGTAGCCGTCCGGCGGTGCGTCAGGCGGCGCCGTCGTCGTAGAGGTGGACGATCGTCCGGGCGAGCTTGTCGATCGAGACGCCGGCACGCTGAGCCGCGTCCAGCAGCCGGTCACGAGCCTCGTCGAGGCTCAACGCGTGATCGACGGCGACGATGCCCGCCGCGGCGTCCAGCAGCGCCTCGTTGCGCAGACGCTCCGGCGCCTCCTCCGCCAGGTGGCGGGTCGAGAACGAGAGGTCGGCGTTGGCCACCGCCCCGGGGGCCCAGGCGCCGAGCTCCGCGGCCAGCTCCGCGTGACGGTCCGTGAAGCTGCCCGGTCCTGCGGCGTACAGGTTGATCGAGCCGACGACGGCGTCGTCCTGCACGACCGGCAAGGTCAGCGTGCTGCGCACCCCCGCCGCGGCCGAGGCCTGGCCGAACAGGAGCCAGCCCTCCTCGCTCATCAGGTCCTCGGACGAGGTCGCCAGGCCCTGCTCGGTGTGGACCGCCTCCACGCACGGACCCGACGTGAGGTACTGCACCCCGTCGAGCGAGCCGATCTCGTCGTCCGTCGCGACCAGGGTGAAGGTCACGTCGTGCTTGCGTGACGCGACGCTCATCCCGACCAGGTCGGGCACGACGGCCCGGGCGCGCTCGGCCAGCCGGTTGAGCTGGTCGAGGAGGGTGCCGTCGTCGAGGGCCGGGTCGAGCTCATCGATCGCGTCCACGGTCTCCGGGATGGGCTCCATGGGCATCCATTACCCGGATCGCGCGCGCTCCACCCCCGCGCTCGCGGAGCACGGGACCGGCTCAGGGCCGGCGATGGGGTCAGCCCTTGCGCGGACCGAACAGCAGGTCGCGCACCCGACGCTGGCGCGGCACGGCCGGCGCCGGCCACCACGCGGTCTGGACGCTCCCGCGCGTGTGGCCCTCGCGCCAGACGAAGTTCCTGCCGCAGTCGCACACCCGTCGGGCACCGATCTCCAGCGCGGCGTCCTCGGGCCTGGTCTCGGTCGAGCAGATGTGGAGCCCTGTCGTGCTCATGGCGTCCCTCCCAGGATCACAGTGGTGCGTCGATCCCCACGTCCTGAGCCTACGCCCGGGCAGTCCGGACGGACCAGCACGAGGCGGGCGCGGACTAGACGGGTGTGAGCGCCCCGATCGCTGCGAGCACGGCCCCCGTCGCCGGCGTGCCGGCCGGCGTGCGAGCACCTGACCCCGGCCTGCGACTGGTCCGTTCGGGCTACCGGCCCTCGCTCGCAGCGCTAGATCCAGCGGTCGAACCAGATCCGGTCCATCCACTGCGCGTGGGTGATGAGCTGGTCGGTCCAGATCGGCCAGAACCAGGCGAAGCCGAGGACCACCAGGACGACGTAGCTCCCGGCCAGCACGACCCCGGCCGTCCGCCGCGGCGTCGGCACCGTCGTACGACCCAGCAGGTGCCCCACCGCGAGGGAGAGCGAGAGCACCAGGAACGGCAGGCTGGTGATGGCGTAGAAGTAGAAGATCGGGCGGTCGTCGTAGCGGAACCACGGCAGCCAGGTCGAGGCCAGGCCGACCACGGCGACCCCGTGCCGCCAGTCGCGTGCCGCGACCCACATGACCAGGGACAGCACCATGGCGAGGCAGCCCGCCCACCACACGGCGGGGTTGCCGAGGAGCAGCACCTGGCGCAGGCACGTGGACCCCTCGGGAGCCTCGCAGCCCTGACTGCCCGGCTGGATGTCGAGCTGGGCGTCGACCCCGACGGGCCGTCCCATCACGAGCCAGGTGGAGGGCTTCGAGGCGTAGGTGTGGGTGGAGTCGTTGAGGAAGTCGCTGTGGAACGTGTAGACGTCCTGGTGGTAGTGCCACAGCGACCGCAGCGACTGGGTGACCTCGCCGAGTCCGTCCGCGTCCGGCTCGTCGGCCGTCGACCACGGCTTCCCGCCGTCGTGCGCGGTGTACTGCGTGTTGCTGAAGGCCCGCTCGTAGTCCTCGGCGTGCATCAGCCACCCGGTCCACGACGCCACGTAGACGACCGAGGCGACCCCGACCAGGGCGAGGAAGGCGGGCGCGCCGTCGAGGAGGACCGAGCGCGGCAGCGGGGCGCGCTCGCCGAAGGCGCGGCGTGCGCCGGCGCTCCACAGCCACGCCAGGAGGCCGAAGGCGGCCAGGACCGGGAGGGCGGACCACTTGGTCCCGACGGCGAGGCCGAAGCTCACGCCCCCCGCGACCAGCCACGGACGCCACCAGGCACGACTGGTGCCGTCGGCCAGCCGGTCCCGCAGCCACTGCCGGTCGGCGACCACGCAGTGCACCCCGCAGAGGAGGAAGAACGCCAGGAAGATGTCGAGCAGGGCGAGGCGGGACAGCACGAGGTGGAGACCGTCGAACGCCAGCACGAAGCCGGCGACGAGGCCGACGAACGTCGAGCTGGTCACGCGCCGTACGAACCGGCACATCACCAGCACCATCAGCGCCCCGGCGACGGCGGAGGCGATCCGCCAGCCGTAGGGGTCCATCCCGAACGCCTTGATCCCCAGCGCGATCAGCCACTTGCCGACCTCGGGGTGCACGACCATCGACGGGTCGTCCCTCCAGAGCCCGAGCACGTCGCCGTTGAGGATCGTCTTGTCGGCGTCCTCGACGTAGGCGCGGACGTGGCCGAACCGCAGCAGCGACCAGGCGTCCTTGGCGTAGTAGGTCTCGTCGAAGGAGAACTGGTGGGGGGTGCCGAGCTGCCAGCGCCGCAGGGAGAACGCCAGGCTGGCGATCACGACCGCGCCGATCCAGCCGGGCCACGGGTCCTCGCCGCGCCAGCCCGGGCGGTTGCGCTCGGCGGCGGTCGGCAGCGTCACGACGGGCACTCTACGGAACGCCCTGACATGATCGACGCCATGGTTGGCGTCCTGGTCCTGGCGGGCACCCCGATCGGCCAGGCGGGCGACGCGCCGCCGCGGCTGGCGGCCGAGCTCTCCGGCGCCGACGTCGTGGCGGCCGAGGACACCCGCCGCCTCAAGCGCCTGTGCGCGGACCTCGGGATCACGCTGTCGGGACGGGTGGTGTCCTACTTCGAGGGCAACGAGCACGCCCGCACCCCCGTGCTCCTCGAGGCCCTGCTCGCCGGGGAGCGCGTGGTGCTGGTGACCGACGCGGGGATGCCGAGCGTGTCGGACCCGGGCTACCGCCTCGTCGCGGCCGCGGTGGAGCACGACGTGCGGGTGACCGCCGTACCCGGACCCAGCGCCGTGCTCACCGCGCTCGCGGTCAGCGGGCTGCCGGTCGACCGCTTCTGCTTCGAGGGGTTCCTGCCCCGCAAGGCCGGCGAGCGGGCCCGACGGCTGGCGTCGCTGGCCGCGGAGCCGCGGACGATGGTGTTCTTCGAGGCCCCCCACCGCACCCAGGCCGCCCTGCAGGCCATGGGCGAGGCCTTCGGGGACGACCGCCCAGCGGCGGTCTGCCGCGAGCTCACGAAGACGCACGAGGAGGTACGGCGCGGCTCGCTGGTCGACCTCGCCCGCTGGGCGGCCGACGGGGTGCGGGGCGAGGTGACGGTCGTGGTGGCCGGCAGTGCCGGCGAGCCGGACCTCGCGACCGACCCGGGCTCCCTGCGGGCCGCCGTCACGGCGCTCGAGGAGTCGGGAACGACCCGCAAGGACGCCATCGCCGAGGTGGCGCGCCGCGCCGGGCTGCCCAAGCGCGAGGTCTACCAGGTCGTCCACGTCGCCGACTGAGCGTCGTACGGCCCCGCTAGCCTCGGGCGGGTGACGGAGGAGCCCACGCGCAGGCGAGCCGCGACGGAGGAGAGGACCGGTGTCCGCCGCGACCGGGAGCGCCCGCCCGCGCCGGACCCGCTGCCCCACCCGGTCGTCGACAACCACTGCCACCTCGACATCGCCGACGGCGAGTGGCTCGACACCCGTACGGCGATCGCCGCCGCAGCGGGGGTGGGAGTGACCCGGATCGTGCAGATCGGCTGCGACCTGCCGGGCGCGCGGTGGGCCGTCGAGGCCGCCGTCGAGCACGACGCGCTCGTCGCCGGCGTCGCCCTGCACCCCAACGAGGCCCCGCGCCTCGCGGCCGCGGGCGAGCTGGACGACGCCCTCGCCGAGATCGAGCGCCTGGCGCAGGCGCACGACAAGGTCCGGGCGGTGGGGGAGACCGGGCTCGACGCGTTCCGCACCTCCGCCGACGGACGGGCCGCCCAGGTGGAGAGCTTCCGGTTCCACATCGACCTCGCCAAGCGCCTCGACAAGACGTTGGTGATCCACGACCGCGACACCCACGACGACGTGCTCCGGGTCCTGGACGACGAGGGCGCCCCCGACCGATGGGTGATGCACTGCTTCTCCGGCGACGCGGCCTTCGCGGGTGAGTGCCTCGACCGCGGCGCCCACCTCAGCTTCGCCGGGACCGTCACGTTCAAGAACGCCGCGCCCCTGCGGGAGGCGCTCGGCGTGACCCCGCTCGACCGGGTGCTGGTCGAGACCGACGCGCCGTACCTCACCCCGACTCCCTACCGCGGTCGGCCCAACGCCTCCTACCTCGTGCCGCACACGGTCCGGGCGATGGCCGAGGTGCGCGGGGACGACCTGGAGGTGCTGTGCCGAGCGATCGATGCCAACACCTCTGCCGCGTTCGGCGGGGCGTGGGGAACGGCCCAGGACGGCGGCTGACCCGGCTCGCGAACCACTCCTGTGGCTCCTGTTGCTCCTGTGGCCCGTGGGGCGACGGGTGGCCACAACCGGCCCCCGGTTTTCCTCGTTCAGGTTTGCATCACCGCGATCCGTCGTTATCGTCTTGTGACTGTTGGCCGGGATCGGATCTCCCGGCGGCACCTCGGACCCGCCCCGGCGGGTCCGCGAGTTCCCCCGCTCGCACTCGTCGTCCGCCCCCGGCGTTCGTCGTCCGTGGCTGGGGCGTGCCGTCCGTCCGAGGCCCGGGAAGAACGACGTTCGGAGAATCGTGCGCATCCCCCTCGCACAGCTCAGCAGGTCCAAGTCCCTCCTGGCCGTCCTGGTGACCGTGGTGCTGGCCGCGGTCGGCGGCACGACCGCCGGCTACGCCGCGCTCCAGAAGACGGTCACCCTCACCCTCGACGGCCAGGCACGTGAGGTGCAGGTCATGGGCGGCACCGTCGGCGACGTCCTCGCAGCCCAGGGCGTCGAGGTCACCGACAAGGACTTCGTCGCTCCCTCCATCGACGAGGAGGTCGAGGACGGCTTCGCCATCTCGGTGCAGTTCGGCCGGCCGCTCGAGCTCGCCGTCGACGGCGAGTCGCGGACCTACTGGGTCAACTCGACCAACGTCGCCCAGGCGCTCGGCGAGATCGGCCGCCGGTTCTCCGGCGCCGACCTGTCGGTGAGCCGCAGCGCACCCATCAGCCGGTCCGGCATCACCCTCGAGGTGGTGACGCCGAAGGAGCTGAGGGTCAAGCTCGGCGCCAAGGACGTGCGGAGGAAGAAGGTCGCCGTCATGACGGTCGCCGAGGTCCTGCAGCAGATGGACTACGACGTCGACCGCCGCGACATCGTCAAGCCCGCGCTCGAGACCGAGATCGCCGACGGCGACAAGATCGTCGTCACCGACATCCGCGTCACCGAGCGGCGCGACCGTTCCGTGCCCGTCGAGAACCGCGTGATCGAGCGGTCCGACTCCTCGATGTACGAGGGCAAGGAGGAGGTCGTCCAGGCCGGCCGCGACGGCGTCCGGGACGTGACCTACAAGCTCCGCTTCGCCAACGACCGGCTCGTGAACCGCAAGGTGGTGGCCAGCAGGCTCACCCGCAAGCCGGTGCCGACGATCGTCGAGGTCGGCACGAAGGAGAGGCCCGCGCCCGAGCCCGAGCCCGAGCCGACGTCGAACTTCGCCGGCGGCAGCACCGTGTGGGACCGGCTCGCCCAGTGCGAGTCCGGCGGCAACTGGGCCATCAACACCGGCAACGGCTACTACGGCGGCCTGCAGTTCTCGCTGAGCACCTGGCGGGCGTACGGCGGCCCGGGCTACCCGCACCAGCAGTCCCGCGAGACGCAGATCGCCATCGCCACCAAGCTGCGCGACTCGGCGGGCGGCTACGGCGCCTGGCCCCACTGCTCCTCGACGCTGGGCCTGCCGCGCTGAGCACTACCCTTCTCGCATGACTGACGCACCGGCCGGCCCGAGGCTCCTCGGGCCGGCCGACGTGCGTCGGCTGGCGGCCGAGCTCGACCTCAGGCCGACCAAGCAGCGGGGCCAGAACTTCGTCATCGACCCCAACACGGTCCGTCGCATCGTGCGCGACTCGGGGATCACCGCCGACGACGTCGTCCTGGAGGTCGGTCCGGGGCTGGGCTCGCTGACGCTCGCGCTGCTGGAGGTCGCCCGCCGCGTCGTCGCGGTCGAGGTGGACCCGCTGCTCGCCGGGCTGCTGCCGGCGACCGTCGCCGAGCACGCGCCGGGCCACGCCGACCGCTTCGAGGTCGTGCTGGCGGACGCGATGACGGTGACGGAGCTGCCCGGTCCGGCACCCACGGCGCTGGTGGCCAACCTGCCCTACAACGTCTCGGTGCCCGTCCTGATCCACCTGCTCGGCCTGCTGCCCTCGCTCGAGCGCGGGCTCGTCATGGTGCAGGCGGAGGTGGCCGACCGCCTCGCGGCACCTCCGGGGTCCAAGACCTACGGCGTGCCGAGCGTCAAGGCTGCCTGGTTCGCCGACGTACGACGCGCCGGAGCCGTGGGGCGCAACGTCTTCTGGCCGGCTCCCAACGTCGACTCCGGCCTGGTGGCGTGGACGCGCCGCGAGCCGCCGCTGACCACGGCGTCCCGCGACCAGGTCTTCGCCGTCGTGGACGCGGCCTTCGGGCAGCGGCGCAAGCAGGTCCGGGCCGCGCTGCGCGGGCTCGCCGGCCCGGCGGAGGCCGCCACCGCCGCGTTGGAGGCGGCCGGTGTCGACCCGACCGCGCGGGGCGAGGTGCTCGCGGTGGAGGACTTCGCCCGCATCGCCGAGGGTCTCTTCGCCGACGGCCGCGTCGTGCCGGAGCGCGGATGAGCGTCTCGGTCCGGGCCGCCGCCAAGATCAACCTGCACCTCGGCGTGGGCCGGGCGCGCGCGGACGGCTTCCACCCGCTCGACACGGTCTACCAGGCGATCGGGCTCCACGACGACCTCACGCTCTCCCCGGCCGAGGGCCTCACGGTGCGCACGGACGCGGCCGACCACGTCGACGCCGGCGGGGTGCCGGACGGCGAGGACAACGTCGTGCTGCGCGCGGCACGGCTGCTGGCCGAGCACGCCGGACGCCCGGCCACCGGGGCGTTCGAGGTGCGCAAGGGCATCCCCGTCGCGGGCGGCATGGCCGGCGGCTCCGCGGACGCGGCCGCCGCGCTGGTGGCCTGCCACCGGCTGTGGGGCCTCGACACCTCCGACGAGGACCTGCTGCGGCTGGCCGCCGATCTGGGCAGCGACATCCCCTTCTCGCTCGTCGGGGGTACGGCGCGGGGCCGGGGCCGGGGTGAGCTGGTCACCCCCGTCGACGACACCGGGTCGTGGTGGTGGGTGGCGGTCCCCGCGACCGAGGGGCTCTCCACGCCTGCGGTCTACCGTCACTTCGACGTGCTGCGACCCGACGCCCCGGTCGAGCCGCCGCCCGCCGACCCCGTCCTGGAGGCGCTGGCGACCGGCGAGCCCCTGCGGCTGGCCCGAGCCCTCCACAACGACCTCCAGGAGCCGGCGATCGACCTGCGTCCCGAGCTGGGCGACCTGATCGTCCGCGGCGAGGCCGAGGGGGCGTTGCGCGGGCTGGTGAGCGGGTCGGGCCCGACGGTCGTCTTCCTCTGCGAGTCCGCCGAGGGGGCCCGCGAGACGGGGCTCGCCCTCGACGGCGCCGGGTACGACGTCGTCCTGACCGCGACAGCGCCGGTCGCGGGCGCGCACGTCATGCCCTGATCCTCCCGTTGTCCGTCCGGTCCTGCTCGCACGCGGATGCTCGGCACCCGCCACCGGGCTGCGAGACTCGTCCCCGACATGGCACACCTCATCAACCTCGAGCGCGTCTCGAAGTCCTACGGCGTACGACCGCTCCTCCAGGACGTCTCACTCGGCATCTCCCTCGGCGAGCGGGTGGGCGTCGTCGGCCGCAACGGCGACGGCAAGACCACCCTGCTCGAGGTGATGACCGGCCTCGAGGAGCCCGACTCCGGGCGGGTCTCGCGCACCCGCGGGATCGAGATCGGCTACCTCCACCAGGGGGACGAGCTCGTCGACAGCCACAGCGTCCGCGAGTCCGTGCTCCAGGGCAGGCAGGACCACGAGTGGGCCGCCGACCCCACGACCCGGCAGGTCGTCGAGGAGCTGCTGGCCGGCATCGAGCTGGACCGCGCCGTCGTGGGGCTCTCCGGTGGGGAACGGCGACGCTGCGCGCTGGCCGCGCTGCTGCTCACGCGCCACGACCTGGTGATCCTCGACGAGCCCACCAACCACCTCGACGTCGAGGCGGTCGCCTGGCTCGCCTCCCACCTCGTGGCGCTGCCGTCCGCGCTGATCGTGGTGACCCACGACCGGTGGTTCCTCGACGCGGTCTGCCAGACGACGTGGGAGGTGCACGACGGGGCGGTGGACGCGTACGAGGGCGGGTACGCCGCCTTCGTGCTCGCGAAGGCGGAGCGGCAGCGCCAGGCGGCCGCCTCGGAGGTGCGCCGGCAGAACCTCGTCCGCAAGGAGCTGGCCTGGCTGCGCCGCGGGGCGCCCGCCCGCACGTCGAAGCCGAAGTTCCGGATCGAGGCCGCCAACGCCCTCATCGAGGACGTCCCGCCCCCGCGTGACCCGCTGCAGCTCGAGCGCTTCGCGGCCCAGCGGCTCGGCAAGGACGTCATCGACATCGAGGACGTCGACCTGGCCCGCGGCGAGAAGGTGCTCCTCGACCACGCCACGTGGCGGGTCGGCCCGGGGCAGCGGATCGGGGTGGTGGGCGTCAACGGCGCGGGCAAGACCACCCTGCTCACCCTGCTGTCCGGCGAGCTCGCCCCCGACCACGGCCGGGTCAAGCACGGCCGCACGGTCGCCCTGCAGCACCTCACCCAGGCGCTCGACGACGTCGACCCCGAGGGACGCGTGCTGCCCACCGTGGAAGCGATCCGCCGGGTCAGCAAGACCCTGGACGGCCAGGAGCTCTCGGCGTCGTCGCTGCTGGAGCGCTTCGGCTTCACCGGGGACCGGCTCACGGCCCGGCTCGGCGACCTGTCGGGCGGGGAGCGGCGCAGGTTCCAGCTGCTCAAGCTGCTGCTCACGGAGCCCAACGTGCTGCTCCTCGACGAGCCGACCAACGACCTCGACATCGAGACCCTCAACGTCCTCGAGGACTTCCTCGACGGCTGGCCGGGAACGCTCGTGGTCGTCTCCCACGACCGCTACTTCCTCGAGCGCGTGACCGACTCCACCGTCGCCCTCCTCGGCGACGGGCAGGTGTCGATGCTCCCCCGCGGGGTCGAGGAGTACCTCGAGCGCCGCGCGGCGATGCTGGCCGCCGCCCCGCCGGCGTCCCCCGCGGCCCGCTCCGTGCCGGCCCCGAGCGCTCCGTCATCCGGTTCCGCGCCCACGGGTGCCGGTATGCACGACGCGGTGTCGACCGCGTCGGGGGCTGCAGCGGGGACTGCGTCGGTGGCTGCGTCCGGGCCCGCCAAGGCGCGTCCCGGCTCGGCGGAGGACCGCGCGGCCCGCAAGGTCCTCGCCCGCGTCGAGAAGCAGCTCGAGCGCATCGCCGTACGCGAGGCGGAGCTGCAGGCCGAGATGGAGGCCAACCTCACCGACTACGACCTGCTGGCCCGGGTCGGCGCCGAGCTCTCGCAGCTAGGGGAGGAGAAGGACGTCCTGGAGCTCGAGTGGCTCGAGGTCTCCGAGGTCCTCGACTAGGTCTCACCTGTCCCTGTCGGAGTCCCCGCACATGCGGGGACTTCGTCACGTAGTGGGTGTTGCAACACCCACTACGTGAGCGACTCGCCCGCCCAGTGCTCAGCTGAACGGCGCCAGCAGCGTCCGCAGCAGCGCGGCGAGACGGGTCCGGTCGCGGTCGGGCAGGTCGGCGAGCAGGGTCGCCTCGGCCGCGAGGAGCTCCTCGAGCGCGCCGTCCGCGGCCGCCTTGCCCTCGGTGGTCAGCCGCACC